>NZ_JBQRUW010000007.1:0-310507 GCF_052663305.1 Streptomyces cyslabdanicus | reverse complement strand
CCTTTCCTGGGGGGGAGGAGGGGCCTGACCCCCCCTGCCCTTCCCCCCGAACCCGGCATCTCGCGGGGCACCGCCAAGGCGGCGTACGACCAGCTGGTCGCCGAGGGCTGTCTGACGGCGCGGCAGGACCGGACGCCGAGGTCGCCGCGCCGCCGGCCGCCGCCGCGCCGGGTCCGGGACACGCCCGGAAGGCCCGCCGGTGTCCCGCAGTGCTACACCGCGGGCAGCGGCGCGTCCTCACGCCACTTGAGGATCTTGTCGAAGCTCACCACCGCGCCGCGGCGGCCCGGCCTGTTGCGGATGTGGACATGGTCCGCGAGTTCCTGGATGAGACACAGGCCGCGGCCGTGCTCCGCCTCGGCGCGCGCGGCGCGTACCGGACGACGGCGGCCGGCCGGTGGAAAACCGGGGCCCGTGTCGGCCACCTCGATGCGGCACTTCTCCCCGTCGAGAAAGGCCGTGACCCGGAAGGCGTCCGAGGACTCGGTGTCCCCGCCGTGCTCCACCGCGTTCGCGCAGGCCTCGCTCAGGGCCACGGACAGGTCGTAGGAGATGTCAGGGTCGACGCCCGCGGTCTCCATCGTGCCGAGCAGCAGCCGCCGGGCGAGCGGCACGCTCGCGGCGTCGCGCCGCAGATGGAGTGACCACCAGATGCTCATGCTCCAGCCTCCCGGCCGCGGCTCGACATACCGTTACGTATTGCCCCGAGTACCCCGCCATAAGCACGGCGTTGACGCGACGCCGCACGATCGGCGGACGCGGCGGGACGGGGAATCGGTGTATGTACGGGCCGACGGCATCAGACCATGACCTTCCGGATGTACCGCATCTTGCGGACCTGCTGTACGACGGACCCGGGTCCAGTGGGATGATGAGGCCGCCATGTCTGCCCCCCACCCGCGCACGGCACCCGCCGGACGCGGTCTCCGGATCCTGCGGGCCGCGGTGTTCGCCGCGGTCTGCGTTGTGCTGGCCGCGGCCGGGCACACGCTGGCCTCCTGCGCCGCGGTGCCCCTGTGGACGCTCGGCGCCGGGTTCCTGGGGGCGCTGGTCGTGGTGGCACCGCTCGCCGGGCGCGCGCGTTCCCTGCCGGGGATCGCGACGCTGCTCGTGGTCGGCCAGACCGTGCTGCACGCCCTGTTCGGAATGGGGCAGAGCGGCATGGGCGCCATGGCCTCCGGTGCCATGCCCATGGGCTCCGCGGGATCGACGGGATCGACGGGTTCCCTGCCCGTGCTGTCCGACACCGAGCTCGTCCAGCAGGCCGCCCGGTACGTGTGCGGGGCCACCGCCGCCGCGCTCAGCCCGACCCAGGCCTACCGGATACTCGTGGACGCACACGTCCTGGGCAGCGTCGGCACGGGCCCGAGCGCCCCGCACCACCAGGCGGGTTCCGCGTTCACCGTCGGCGCGGCCGCGCTGCTGCCGTCCCTGCCGATGCTGCTCGTCCACGTCCTGGCCGCCGTCACCACGGGCTGGGTGCTGCGGCGGGGCGACCTGGCCCTGCTGCGGCTGATCGAGCTGTCGGCGCACGGAGTCGCCGAGGCCGCGCTCGTACGGTCCCTGCGCGGGGCGCTCGCTCTCGTGCGCGCCCTGTGCGCCGGGCTGCCCACGGCGGTCGGCACCGGCCCGCGCCGTTGGCGCACCGGCGACTCCGCGCCGTTCATCCCGCACACCACCGCACTCCAGCACACGGTGATCCGCCGCGGCCCGCCGGCCGCCGCCGCATTCGTCCTCGCTGCCTGACGCGACGCGACCACCAGCCCACCGAGCGGGCCTCCGCCGGGGGAGCGGCCGCCGTCGTGCGGCACGCGCGCGCGTGCACGTCCGGCGGGTCCACCGCACACAGCGATCCCGCCCCGCATGCGCACCCCCTCACACACCGGAAACTCACTCGAAGCGGAGTGCACCCCTATGAAGGCTTCTCGACTCGTCGCCGCCGCCGCCGTCGCCGGCTCGGCCGTCCTCGCCCTGTCCGCCCCCGCGTTCGCGCACGTCACCGTCCAGCCGGAGGGCTCCGCCGCCAAGGGCGGCTACGCCGTCGTCGACTTCAAGGTCCCCAACGAGCGCGACAACGCCTCCACGACCAAGGTCGAGGTCAACTTCCCGACCGACCACCCGCTGGCCTCCGTGATGCCGCAGCCGGTGACGGGCTGGAAGATCAACGTCACCAAGTCCCAGCTGGACAAGCCGCTGGAGATGCACGGCAAGAAGATCTCCGAGGCTGTCACCAAGGTCACCTGGACCGCCGACGGCCAGGGCATCGAGCCCGGCTTCTTCCAGAAGTTCCCGGTCTCCGTCGGCACCCTGCCCGAGGACGCCGACCAGCTGGTCTTCAAGGCGATCCAGACGTACTCCAACAAGGAGGTCGTGCGCTGGATCGAGGTGCCGCAGAAGGGCCAGGCGGAGCCGGACAACCCGGCGCCGGTGCTTCAGCTGACCGCGGCCGCGGAGGGTGACGGACACGACGCGGCGGCCCAGGACGCCACCGCCGAAGCCAAGCCCGCCGACCAGACCACCGCTGCCGACACCTCCAAGAGCGGCAGCGACACCACCGCCCGCGTCCTCGGCATCGTCGGCATCCTCGTCGGCGCGGCCGGCGTGGCCTACGGCGTACTCGCCGGCCGCAGGCGTACCACCGCCTGATCCGGCTCGTCCGTCACGCGCTCCGGGGGTCGTGCCACTCTCGCGTACGGCCCCCGGTGCGCGCCGGAGTTCTCACATCTGGGACATTTCTCTATGCGCAACAAGATCCTCGTCGCGGCCGCCCTGCTCGCCGCGGCCACCATGACCCTCTCCGCCTGCGGCAGCGGCGACGGCGGCAAGAAGCCCGTCGCCGTCGTCTCCGAGGACAGCTCGCAGAAGGCCGCGACCGTCCTCGACCAGCCGTTCGAGAAGCCGGACCTGGTGCTCACCGACACCCAGGGAAAGAAGTACGACCTCCGCAAGGAGACCGCGGGCCACCCGACGCTGGTCTACTTCGGCTACACCCACTGCCCCGACGCCTGCCCGCTGACCATGAACAACATCGCGGTCGCCAAGAAGGCGCTGCCCAAGGCCGAGCAGGACGACCTGCGCGTGGTGTTCGTCACGACCGACCCGGACCGCGACACCCCGGCCGAACTCGGCAAGTGGCTCAAGATGATCGACCCGCAGTTCGTAGGACTGACCGGGGACTTCTCCACCATCCAGGCCGGCGCACGCACCCTGGGCATCTCCATCGAACCGACCACGAAGGACAAGAACGGCAAGCTCGTCTCGATGCACGGCACCCAGGTGATCGCGTTCTCCCCGAAGACCGACGCCGGATACGTCCTCTACGGCGAGGACGCCACCGTCGACGACTACACCAAGGACCTCCCCAGGATCGTCAAGGGGGAGAACCCGTGAGGCGGCCGATACCAGCGGCGGCGCTCCTGGCCGCGGCCCTGACCGGTACCGCCCTGCTGACCGGCTGCGGCGCGTCCTTTGGCACCGGCGCCGCGAAGGCCGAGCTGTCCGTCCACTCCGCCTACATGCCCCAGCCGCTCTCGGACGAGATGGCGGCCGGCTTCCTGACCATCGAGAACAAGGGCGGCGCCAAGGACGAACTCACCTCGGTCACCAGCACCGAGGCCGAGGACGTCACCGTGCACCGGACGACCGGCGGGGTCATGAAGGAAGCCGGCCCCCTCACCGTCCCCGCCCACGGCCGGCTCGTGTTCAGGAGCGGCGGTGACCACCTGATGTTCGACCAGCTGAAGCGCGCGCCCCGGCAGGGCCAGACGGTCCTCGTCGAACTGCACTTCGCCGAATCCGGCACCGTCAAGGTCGAGATGCCGGTGAAGTCGGCCACGTACAACCCCGCGACCGGACACTGAGGGAGGGACCACCTTGTCGCAGACCATCGCCCCACGCTTCCGGGCCCTGATGCTGCTCCTGGCCGTCGCCGGCGTGCTCCTCGCCGGAGCCGCCCCGGCCTCCGCGCACGCCGCGCTGACCGGCAGCGACCCCCAGCAGGGGGTGGTGGTCGACAAGGCACCCTCCCAGGTGTCACTGACGTTCTCCGAGCAAGTCGCCATGAACGACGACTCGCTGCGCGTCCTGGACCCCAAGGGCAACCGCGTCGACACCGGGAAGCCCGCCAACGTCAGCGGGACCACGTACGCGGTGCGGCTGCACGGCGGGCTGCCGGACGGCACGTACACCGTCGCCTACCAGGTCATCTCCGCCGACAGCCACCCCGTCGGAGGTGCCTACACCTTCTCCATCGGCGCCCCCTCCAAGACGTCCGCCGCGGTCGGTGACCAGACGGTGGGCGGCGGGATCGTCGGCGGGCTCTACTGGCTCGGGCGGTACGTGTCGTACGCCGGCTTCATCCTTCTGGCCGGCGGCGGCGCCTTCGTGCTGGCCTGCTGGCAGCGCGGCTCCGGGGTGCGCGCGGTGCAGCGGCTCGTCGTCTCCGGCTGGGTCGCGCTCACCGCGGCCACACTCGCGCTGCTGCTGCTGCGCGGCTCCTACACCACCTCCGGAAAGATCGGCGACGTCTTCGACCTGACGCTCCTCGGGCAGGTGCTGCAGACCAAGACCGGAGCGGCCCTCGTCTCCCGGCTGCTGCTGCTCGCCGCGGCGGCGCTGTTCGTCGCGGTGCTCTTCGGGGAGTACCAGAAACGCGCGGACGACGAGAAGCGCGATCTGACCTTCGGGCTCGCGATCGGCGGCACCGTGGTCGCCGTCGGCCTCGCCGCCAGCTGGGCCATGGCCGAGCACGCCTCGACCGGTCTCCAGCCGGGCATCGCGATGCCGGTCGACGTCGTGCACCTGCTCGCCATGGCCGCCTGGCTCGGCGGGCTCGCCACCCTCCTGGTCGCGCTGTACCGGGCGCCCGCCGAGACCCCGATCGAGTCCGCGGCCGTCCGCCGTTTCTCCCGCCTCGCCTTCGGCTGCGTCCTCGCGCTGGTCGCGACCGGCACCTATCAGTCCTGGCGGCAGGTCGGCTCCTGGCCGGCGTTCACCGACACCCGCTACGGGCAGCTGCTCCTCGTCAAGATCGCTCTGGTGCTGCTGACGGTCGGCGTCGCCTGGACCTCCCGCCGCTGGACGGGCCGGCTGGTCGGGACGGCCACCGCGAAGGCACCGGCCACGGCACGCGCGAAGACCGCGGCGACCACGGGCAGGAAGCCCGGCCCGGACGCGAAGACCGGGTCCGGCGCCGATTCTGGGACCGGAAAGGGCGGGACCGGGAAGGCCGGGGCAAAGAAGACCAGGGCCGGTAAGGGCGGGACCGGGAAGGCGGGGGAAGAGAAAGCCGGGACCGGAAAAGCAGAGGCCGGAAAGGCGGAGGCCGGGCGGAAAGCCGGCGGCAAGGCACAGTCCGGTGGGAAGGCGGCGCAGGGCGAGGCCGCCCGGCGCGCCGCCCAGCTCGCCCGGCAGCAGGCCGCCGTGGACACCGCGCGGCAAAAGCGGCTGCGGGACGCCGACCCCCACCGCTTCGGGCTGCGCCGGTCCGTCCTGCTGGAAGCCGGTATCGCGGTCGTGCTGCTCGCCGTCACCACCGTGCTGACGCAGACCGAACCGGGGCGCACGGAGACGGAGGCCAAGACCGCCACGTCGGCCTCCTCGTCCTCGTCCTCGCCCTCCGGGGCCGGCGCGGTCACCCTCGACCTGCCGTACGACACCGGCGGCACGGACGGCAAGGGCGTCGTGCGGATCGACATCGACCCCGCGCGCGTCGGCGGCAACGACTTGCACATCTTCGCCCTCGGACCCAACGGGCGCCTCCACGACGTCGCCGAGCTCAAGATCGCCTTCACCCTGGCCACGAAGAACATCGGACCGCTCCCGGTGAACCCGGAGCACATCGTCACCGGCCACTGGGTGGCGAGCGGAGTGCAGATCCCCATGGCGGGTGACTGGCAGGTCGCCGTGACCGTGCGGACCTCCGACATCGACCAGGTGACCGTCACCAAGAACGCGCAGATCGGCTGAACCACACCATGACCGACCACTCCACCCCGGAGGCCACCTCCTCGAACCCCTCGCCCGCCGCGACCGTGCCCGCGCAGGCCGGCGCCGCCGCCGGAGCGGGCGTGTCACGCCGACGGCTGCTCGGCACGGCCGGTGCCACCGGGCTCGTCCTCGGCGCGGCCGGCACGGGCCTCGGCTACACGGCGGCACCCGCCGGTGCCACCCCGCTCACCTCGCTCGGCGCCGACCGGGCGATGTTTCACGGGGAACATCAGCCCGGCATCACCGACGCCCTCCAGGCCCGCGGCCATCTCGTCGCCTTCGACCTCGTGCCCGGAGCGGGCCGCAGGGAGGCCGCCGCGCTGCTGCGTCGCTGGTCGGCGACGGCCGAGCGGCTGATGGCCGGTGAACCGGCCGCACACGACGACACCGAGGTGGCACGGGACGCGGGCCCCTCGGCGCTGACGGTCACCTTCGGCTTCGGCCACTCCTTCTTCGACCGGACGGGTCTGAGCCGGCAGCGTCCCGGCGCTCTCGACCCGCTGCCCGACTTCTCCTCCGACCGGCTCGACAAGGCCCGCAGCAACGGCGATCTGTGGGTGCAGATCGGCGCGAACGACGCGCTCGTCGCCTTCCACGCCCTGCGTGCCCTCCAGAAGGACGCGGGCGGAGCCGCCCGCGTCCGCTGGCAGATGAACGGCTTCAACCGCTCCCCCGGAGCCACCGCGCGCCCCATGACGGCCCGCAACCTGATGGGGCAGATCGACGGCACCCGCAACCCGAAGCCGGCCGACCCGGACTTCGACCAGCGCCTCTTCGTGCCCGCGGACGGCGAGCCGGCCTGGATGGCGAACGGCTCCTACGCCGTCGTGCGCCGCATCCGGATGCTGCTGGACGACTGGGAGAAGCTGTCGCTCACCCAGCAGGAGGACGTCATCGGGCGGCGCAAGTCCGACGGGGCGCCGCTCAGCGGGGGCACCGAGACGACCGCGATGGACCTGGAGAAGACCGGCAAGGACGGCACCTACGTCGTCCCGGTCAACGCCCACGCCCGGATCACCCGGCCCGACCAGAACGGGGGCGCGGCCATCCTCCGGCGTCCCTTCTCCTACCACGACGGCTTCGACGCCGACGGCGTCCCGGACGCGGGCCTGCTGTTCGTCTGCTGGCAGGCGGACCCGCTGCGCGGTTTCGTGCCGGTGCAGCGCAAGCTGGACCGCGGCGACGCGCTGTCGGTGTACATCCGGCACGAGGCAAGTGGTCTGTTCGCGGTCCCGGGCGGGGCGGCGAAGGGCGAGTACGTGGGGCAGCGGCTGCTGGAGGGGTGAGCACGGCGGGCGCCGGCACGATCACACCCGTACGCCGGTTCACCCATGGGAGCGGGCTTGCGTGAGACACGCGCGCCGGGTCCGGCCGCGGCCATTAGGGTGAGGTCATGCCAGCGAGCTATGCGTATCTCGGTCCCGAGGGCACCTTCACCGAAGTCGCCCTGCGCACCCTTCCCGAGACGGCCACGCGGGAACTGGTCCCGTACGTGTCCGTGCAGTCGGCGCTGGACGCCGTCCGGGCCGGCGAGGCCGAGGCCGCCTTCGTGCCGATCGAGAACTCCGTCGAGGGCGGCATCACCACCACCCTCGACGAGCTGGTCGCGGGCCAGCCGCTGATGATCTACCGCGAGGTGCTGCTGTCGATCACCTTCGCGCTGCTGGTCAGGCCCGGTACGGCGCTGTCGGACATCAAGACGGTCACCGCCCACCCGGCCGCCCAGCCGCAGGTGCGCAACTGGCTCTCGGCGCACCTCCCGGAGGCCGTCTGGGAGTCGGCCGCCTCGAACGCGGACGGCGCCCGCCTGGTCCAGGAGGGCCGCTACGACGCCGCGTTCGCCGGCGAGTTCGCGGCCGCGCGGTACGGGCTCGTGCCCCTGGAGACGGGCATCCACGACGCGGAGAACGCGCAGACACGGTTCGTGCTGGTCGGCCGGCCCGCGCGGCCCGCCGCACCGAGCGGCGCGGACAAGACCTCCGTGGTGCTGTGGCAGCGCGACGACCATCCCGGCGGGCTGCGCGACCTGCTGGGCGAGTTCAGCACCCGCGGTATCAACCTGATGCTGCTGCAGTCCCGCCCGACGGGCGCCGGCATCGGCAACTACTGCTTCTGCGTCGACGCCGAGGGCCACATCAACGACCGCCGGATGGCGGAGGCCCTGATGGGGCTCAAGCGGATCTGCCTCCAGGTGCGCTTCCTGGGCTCCTACCCGCGGGCGGACGGCGACACGGCGGACGTACGACCTCCGCTGGTCGGGACCTCGGACCAGGAGTTCGTGGCGGCGGCGGACTGGGTGGCACGCTGCCAGGACGGCCGTTTCTAGCCGCTTCTGGCCGGTTCCGGCGCTCCCGGCCGGTGCCGCCTGCGGATCTCGGTTGTCCACAGAAGTTATCCACACCCCCCGCTCTCGATCTGGGGACAAGTCGACACCCAACGGGGACTCGGTCGACAAATCGCCCTTCGAACCACAAGAGCGGTCGAGGCACCACAGGTCACCCTTCGTCCACTCGTCTCCTTTCGTTCATCTTTTGGGGCGACCCCTTTCCACCCGAAAGTGGGCGTCCAGGTGCCTCGAGACGGAAATCCCTCCTCCGGACAGCGCTTCCGGAGTGATCAATTCCGAAATCCACAGATCTTCCACACAGCCTGTGGACAACTCTCTGGAGGGTGTGGATTCCTGTGGACAACTCGACCTCAAGTCCCCTTCCGCGCAAGGAAATCAAGTCAACCCTCCGCCCGCCGCCTGCCTCGTTCCAGGGAGGCGGGCCCGCTCAATTGACACGGGAGGCGATTCCCTCGTAACGGCATGTAAGGCATGGTTCGGAATACTGGGTCGTGAGGTGGAACGCGGCACCGGTAGCCTTGACCGCGTGATTGACCTTCGCCTGCTCCGTGAGGACCCCGACCGTGTGCGCGCCTCGCAGCGTGCCCGTGGAGAGGACGTCGCGCTCGTCGACGCCCTCCTGTCTGCCGACGAGCGGCGCAGGTCGTCCGGCGTCCGCTTCGACGAGCTGCGCGCCGAGCAGAAGGCGCTGGGCAAGCTCATCCCCAAGGCCTCGGGTGACGAGAAGGCCGAGCTGCTGAAGCGGGCGAGCGGGCTCGCCGCCGACGTCAAGACCGCCGACGCCGAGCGCGACGCGGCCGACGCCGAGACCCAGGAGCTCCTCCTCCGGCTCGGCAACCTCATTCACCCCGACGTTCCCGTCGGCGGCGAGGAGGACTTCGCCACGCTGGAGACGCACGGCACGATCCGCGACTTCGCCGCCGAGGGCTTCGAGCCCAAGGACCACCTGGAGCTCGGTCAGCGCCTCGGCGCGATCGACGTGGAGCGCGGCGCGAAGGTCTCCGGCTCGCGTTTCTACTTCCTCACCGGTGTCGGCGCCCTGCTGGAGCTGGCGCTGGTGAACGCGGCGATCGCCCAGGCCACCGCGGCCGGCTTCACGCCGATGCTGACCCCCGCGCTGGTCCGCCCCCAGTCGATGGCGGGCACGGGCTTCCTCGGCCAGGCGGCCCAGGACGTCTACCACCTCGACAAGGACGACCTGTACCTGGTCGGCACCTCCGAGGTGCCGCTGGCGGCGTACCACATGGACGAGATCATCGACGCCGACCGCCTGCCGCTGCGGTACGCCGGGTTCTCGCCGTGCTTCCGCCGCGAAGCCGGCTCGCACGGCAAGGACACCAAGGGCATCTTCCGCGTCCACCAGTTCGACAAGGTCGAGATGTTCTCCTACGTCACCCCCGAGGAGTCGCAGGAGGAGCACCGCCGGCTGCTGGAGTGGGAGAAGCAGTGGCTGACCTCGCTGGAGCTGCCGTTCCGCGTGATCGACGTCGCCTCGGGCGACCTGGGCGCCTCGGCCTCGCGCAAGTTCGACTGCGAGGCGTGGATCCCGACCCAGGGCAAGTACCGCGAGCTGACCTCGACCTCGGACTGCACCGAGTTCCAGTCCCGCCGGCTCCAGATCCGCTTCCGTGACGGCAAGGCGGTCCGCCCGCTGGCGACGCTCAACGGCACACTGTGCGCCGTTCCGCGCACGATCGTCGCGATCCTGGAGAACCACCAGCAGGCCGACGGCTCCGTACGCGTGCCTGAGGTGCTGCGTCCCTACCTCGGTGGCCGGGAGGTCCTGGAACCGGTGGCCGCGTGAGACCCGCCGCCGACCCGTTCCCCTACACACTGATCGCGACCGACCTCGACGGGACGCTCCTGCGCTCCGACGGGTCGGTCTCGCAGCGCACCCGTGAGGCACTCGCCGCGGCCACCGCGGCGGGTGCCGCGCACCTCGTCGTCACCGGCCGCGCGGTCCCCTGGACGCGGCACGTCCTCGACGACCTCGGTTACCAGGGCCTCGCGGTCTGCGGCCAGGGCGCCCAGGTGTACGACGCCGGTCAGCACCGTCTGCTGACCTCGGTGACCCTGGACCGGCAACTGGCGGCGCTGGCCCTGGCCAAGATCGAGGCGGAGGTCGGTCCGCTGTACCTGGCGGCCAGCCGCGACGGCCTGGACGGCGAGGTGCTGGTCGGCCCCGGCTACGCGGTCGGCGGCCCGCTTCCGGCGACGCCGTTCACGGACGTCGAGGATCTCTGGAGCGCGCCCCTCAACAAGATCTACGTCCAGCACCCGGACCTCACGGACGACGAGCTGGCCGAGGTGGCCCGCCGGGCCGCCGGCGGTTTCGTCTCCGTCACCATGGCCGGCGAGGGCATCGTCGAGCTGCTGCCGCTGGGCCTGTCGAAGGCGACAGGACTCTCACTGGCCGCCCGGCGGCTGGGTCTGAAGGCGGCGGACGCCATCGCCTTCGGCGACATGCCCAACGACGTCCCGATGTTCTCCTGGGCGTCCCGGGGCGTGGCGATGGCCAACGCCCACGAGGAACTGAAGGCGGTCGCCGACGACGTGACGGCCTCGAACGACGAGGACGGCATCGCCGTGCTGCTGGAGAAGCTGGTGCGCTGAGCCTTCGGTCTCTGCGGAGGATGCACGGATCGAACGTGCGCGGGAGTGATCCCGACCGCGGCTTGAACCAAGCCGGTGCCTTGCCACTCGGCCAATCCTCCGGGTGGGCGGCCCACGCGAAGGGATTCGCGTGCTCGAAGCGGCCGCCCCGGGCAGCTCCCCGTGCGGGGCGGGCTCGACGGAGCCGGTAGTTACTCCGGAGCCCGCCGCGGGCTGCCCTGTCGGGAGCTCGGCGTACTGCCGTGCATCGACATCGCCCAGCTCCTCTCCCAGAACGTGGCGCCGACTCGATCCGGCGCGGTGGACATCACCACTGTGCCGCCACGACGGCTTCGGCGCCACCGAATTACCGGGCGTCCCACGCCCCCGTCAGCGCCGCCGCCACCGACGCCGGCGCGCCTTGCTGAAGAACCATCCGGCGGGCGGCTCGTCGGAGCGCCACGGCTGGGGCCCGGGCTCCTCGCGCCGCCAACGCGCGGCGAGCATCCGCGCCCGGGCGGACGGCTCGGTGGTGCCGGCGGCCCGTATGAAGTCGGCGTCCAGGACGACGTCGTCCCACGCGTCCCCGGTCCTCCCCGGGCCGTCGCTCTCCGGCACTTCGCCCGCCATCACGCCCTCCTCCTCCTTCGCCACGCTTTGCCCAGTGTGCCCGGGTGGAGATGAAGCCTCCGTCAAGGCCGGGCAGGACCGCCCGGCCCCGATCGGAGGTCTCACTCCTCGCCGGCGAGGGTCAGCGACCGCAGCTTCTGCCCGGCGTACCAGGTGGCCAGGACGGTCACCACCACCAGCAGCACCGTCGCCGTCGTCAGCCCGACGTCGGAGGTGACCATGTCCCCGCCGGAGACCTTGTGCGCCACGGCCAGCGCCCACCTGTGGACGCTCAGCGTGCGCGCCCCGGGCACCAGGGAGCCGAACAGCGCCTCCCAGACCAGCGCGTAGACGAGCCCGAAGACCACCGCGTGCCGGGAGACCGTGCCCAGCAGGAGGAACAGGGCCGCGTAGGCGATGGAGGCGACCAGCGCGGCCACGGTGTAGGCGACGGCGATCTGTTGCCCGTTGCCGTTGAGGATCAGCCCGGCGACCAGGGTCGGCACCGCGGAGAAGACCATGGTCACCGCGATCGCCACGATCAGCTTGGTGAAGATGATCGTCGGCCTCTTGATCGGCTTGGACAGCAGGTACACCACCGAGCCGTCATCGATCTCCGGCCCGATCGCTCCGGTGCCGGCGATGACGCCGATGATCGGCACCATGGTGGCGAGCGCGAACCCGCCCAGGACGTTCACCGCGGTCTGGTCGTCGGCTCCGGCGAGGGCGCGGACGGCCGTGGCGATCACGATCAGCAGCAGCGGCAGCGCGCCGAGGATGAGGGCCCGGCGGCGGCCGAGCAGGGCCCGGTAGGTGAGCCGGGCGACTGTGGGGTCGTACATCTTCGGCCTCCTACGCCGCGACCAGATACGAGAAGACGGACTCGAGGGACTCGTCGGAGGGCGAGACCGTGTGCAGGCGGATGCCGTGGTCCCGGGCCACCCGGGGCAGCAGCGTGGTGAACCGGCCGAAGTCGACGGCCTGGACGCGCAGCGCGCCCTCGGCGAGGTCGACCTCGATGCCCGACGTCGACGGGTCGGCGATCAGCGCGGCCGCCAGTGCCCGGTCGTCGCTGGAGCGCACCAGGTAGCGGTGCGGCCGGTCGGTCATCAGACGGCGGATCCTGCGGAAGTCGCCGCTGGCGGCGTGCCGTCCGGCGACGACGACCTCGATGTGCCAGGCGAGCTGTTCGACCTCCTCCAGGATGTGGGAGGAGAACAGCACGGTGCGGCCCTCGTCGCCCATGCGCCGCAGCAGGTCCATGAGCTGCATGCGCTGGCGCGGGTCCATGCCGTTGAACGGCTCGTCGAGCAGGAGCAGCGAGGGGTCGTGGACCAGCGCCGAGGCCATCTTGACGCGCTGGCGCATGCCCTTGGAGTAGGTGGAGATCTTCCGGTCCTGCGCGTACTCCATCTCGACGGTGGCGAGCGCCTTCTGGGCGGCCTTGTCGCCCAGGCCGTGCAGTTCGGCGTTGGCGACGACGAACTCGCGGCCGGTGAGGAAGTCGTACATCGCCTCCCTCTCGGGGACGATGCCGATGTGCCGGTAGATCTTCTCGTTGCGCCACACCTGCTGCCCGTCGAGGGTGACCGTGCCGGTGGAGGGGGCGAGGAAGCCGGCCATCATGTTGATCAGCGTGGACTTGCCGGCGCCGTTGGGGCCGAGCAGTCCGGTGACGCCGGGGCCGATCGTCATGGTGACGTCGTTGACGGCGACCACGTTGCCGAACCAGCGGGAGACGTGGTCGATGCTGAGGGTCGTCACAGTCCCACCTTCTTGTAGCGGCGCAGCAGGAGGCCGTATGCGGCGGCGATGAGGCCCAGGACGACGAGGAGGTGGACGACGCCCTCTCCGCTGCCCGGGCCGACACCGCCGGGTGCCGAGGAGGTCGCGCCCAGGAAGGCGGTCTGCACGCCGTCGACGAGGGTGACCGGTGAGAACAGGCCGATCCAGGGGATGGCGCCGGAGTTGTTCCGGACCTCCGCGATGGCCTGGAGGGTGGAGACGGCGCCGTAGGAGATGACCAGCACGGCGATCACGGCGGCGATGCCGAAGCCGCGGCGCGGGGTGACGGCGGCGATGACGAGGCCGATGCCGGCGAAGAGCAGTGAGAGCAGTGCCACGGAGACGACTCCCTCGGCGAATCCCCTGGTCTGGTCGGCGAAGTCCATCTTCGCCAGCAGCGCGCCCACATAGAGGACGAGCAGCGGGGCGGCGGTCAGGATGAACAGCGCGGAGGCCAGGGCCGCGTACTTGGCGCGCACGTAGTCGGCGGTCTCGATGGGGCGCGAGAAGTACAGCGGCACGGTCTTGAAGCGCAGGTCGCGCGAGACGGACTGGGGTGCCTGCGAGGCGACGTACAGGCTGATGACGCCCTGCATGATGATGGCGTAGCGCGTGTACTCGATGGGCAGGCCCTTGGCCTTGGTGGCGACCGCGACGGCGACCATGATGGCCGCGGGCACGCACATCACCACGAACAGCAGCATCGGCAGCACCTTGGACTTCACCGAGCGGCCGAGGCCGTAGGCGCCGCGCAGGGACTGCGAGTACAGCGAGCGGCGGGCGTAGGCGCGGCCGAGGCGGGGGCCGTCGTAGCTGCGGTAGCCGATGTTGTGGATCCGGGTCTGGTCGCCCGTGGGCGCCGGCGCGGTGTGTTCAACCGCCATGGCCGACCGCCTCCTTCCGCTGTGCGTCGCGCTGTTCGTCGCTGTCCCGGAAGACCTCCGAGATGTGGTGCCGTCGCTGCTCCATGCGCACCAGGCCGAGGCCGAGGTCCACGATCACGTCCCGCACCAGGTCGTACGTCTCCTCGCCCTGGGCGGTGAGCAGCAGGACGTGTCCCGCGCCCGGCAGGCCGGTGCCGTCCTGGGTCTCCACCCCGCGTGCCTGGAGCGCCTCGCGCACCGCGCGGGTGCCGTCCGGGTGCTCGTCGCTGTCGGTGACCTCGATGGCGAGGGTGGTCGTGGTCTGGGTGAAGTCGGTGGTGGAGCTGGAGCGCAGGAGCTTGCCGCCGTCGATCACGACGACGTGGTCGCAGGTGCGCTCCAGTTCGCCCAGCAGGTGGGAGGTGACCAGGACGGAGATGCCGAAGTCGGTGTGGATGCGGCGGATGAGGCCGAGCATGTCGTCGCGGCCTACCGGGTCGAGGCCGTTGGTCGGCTCGTCGAGGAAGACCAGCTGCGGGTCGTGCACCAGGGCCTGGGCGAGCTTCACACGCTGCTTCATGCCCGTGGAGTAGCCGCCGATGGGGCGGTAGCGCTCCTCGTACAGACCGACGTGGCGCAGGGTGTCCGCGGTGCGCTCGCGGGCGGCGGTCGGGGGCAGGCCCGACATGCGCGCCATGTGGACGACGAACTCGGTGGCCGAGACGTCGGGCGGCAGGCAGTCGTGCTCCGGCATGTAGCCGACGCGCTCACGGATGGCGGCGCCCTCGGTGGCGACGTCGAGGCCGAGCACCTCGGCGCGGCCCTCGGTGGCGGGGGACAGACCCAGCAGGATCTTGATGAGTGTGGACTTGCCGGCTCCGTTGGCGCCGACGAGCCCGGTCACACCCGGTCCGACGTCCACGGAGAGCCGGTCAAGCGCGGTCACCCGGGGGAACCGCTTGCTCAGGCTTTCGGTCGCGATCACAGTCACATCCTCGACAGTAGTGATCCGGGCCACTCCGGTCGTCAGACCCCAGAGCCGTCTTGGGGTCCCTCTCGAGTAGTACGGGAACCTTAGGGGTCAGCCCCCAGGGGACCCGGCACCCCACGGAGTGCCGGCACCCGGATCGCTCTGTTGACGGTCGGTCTAACAAGTGCCAGAGTCGCCAGGGCCGCATCACAGGCACGTACGCAGCCGGATCCGACCCGGGCGGAGGAGACGTGACGATGCTGAAGGGCGCGCGGGAGCGCTGGGTACGCACGGGCGGGGTCGAGCTGCGCGTGGCCGAACTGGGCGACGTCGGGCGGCCCACGGTCGTCCTGGTGCACGGCTATCCGGACAGCAAGGAGGTCTGGGCCCCGGTGGCCGAGCGCCTCGCCGGCCGCTCCGGCCGCTTCCACGTAGTGCTCTACGACGTCCGCGGCCACGGCCGCTCCACCGCGCCGCGGCCCCTGCGCGGGGGCTTCACCCTCGACAAGCTGACCGATGACTTCCTGGCGGTCGCGGACGCGGTGAGCCCCGGCAGGCCGGTGCACCTGGTGGGGCACGACTGGGGCTCGGTGCAGTCCTGGGAGTTCGTCAGCGTCCGGCGCACCGAGGGCCGGATCGCCTCCTTCACGTCGGTGTCCGGTCCGTCCCTCGACCACTTCGGCCACTGGATCGCCGGGCGCGTCAGGCGCCCCACCCCGCGCCGGGTGGGCCAGCTCCTCGGCCAGGGCGCCAAGTCCTGGTACGTGTACCTGCTGCACATGCCCAGGCTGCCCGAGCTGGCCTGGCGCGGCCCGCTCGGCAGGCGCTGGCCCGACATCCTCAGGCGCGTCGAGAAGGTTCCTGGCGACGACTACCCGACCTCGTCGCTGCCCCGGGACGCGGCGCACGGCACGTGGCTGTACCGGGACAACGTGCGGGCCCGGCTGCGCAGACCACGGGCGGACGCCCGCGCGCACGCGCCGGTGCAGCTCATCACCCCGCTCGACGACGCCTTCCTCTCGGAGTGTCTGTACGACGGCCTGGAGCAGTGGGTCCCCGAGCTGGTGCGCCGCACGCTGCCCGCCGGGCACTGGGTCCCGCGCACCCGGCCCGACCAGCTGGCGGCCTGGATCTCCGAGTTCGTCACGGCCACCGAGGACGGGCGGCCGCGGCCGGCCGCCACCGGGCGGTACGCCGACCGCTTCGCCGGGCAGCTCGTGCTGGTCACCGGCGCGGGCAGCGGCATCGGACGGGCCACGGCGTACGCCTTCGCCGGGGCCGGCGCGCGCGTGGTGGCCGTCGACCGGAACGCCGAGGCCGCGGCCCGCACCGCCGAGCAGTCCCGGCTGCTCGGCGCGCCGGCCGCCTGGGCCGAGGCGGTGGACGTCTCCGACGAGCAGGCCATGGAGAAGCTGGCCGAGAAGGTCGACGCCGAGTACGGCGTGGTGGACGTCCTGGTGAACAACGCGGGCATCGGGCTGTCCGGCTCGTTCTTCGACCACACCCCCGAGGACTGGAGGAACGTCCTCGACGTCAATCTGTGGGGAGTGATCCACGGCTGCCGCCTGTTCGGAAGGCGGATGGCCGAGCGGGGACAGGGCGGCCACATCGTCAACACCGCGTCCGCGGCGGCCTACCAGCCGTCGAAGGCCCTGCCCGCCTACAGCACCTCCAAGGCGGCGGTGCTGATGCTGAGCGAGTGCCTGCGCGCGGAGCTGGCCGGGCAGGGGATCGGCGTCACGGCGGTCTGCCCCGGCTTCGTGGAAACTGCCATCACGTCCACGGCGCACTTCGCGGGCGTCGACGCGGAGGAGGAGAAGCGCCGTCGCCGGCGTGCGGCCCGCCTGTACGGACGGCGCGGCTACCCGCCGGAGAAGGTGGCCGACGCGATCCTGCGCGCGGTGGTACGCGACGAGGCGGTGGTGGCGGTGACGCCGGAGGCCCGTCTCCTGCGCGTGGTGTCCCGCTTCAGCCCGCGGACGCGGCACCGGCTCGCGCGGGTGAAACCGCCACTGGGTACCGCGGATCCGGGCCAACACGCCTGAATCGGCGCCCAGTTGTCCACAGCTTGGGGTCTCCAGCCTGTGGACAACATCACTTTGCTGTGGATCAAACCTCCAGGGCGGAATTGACCTGCGTGATCCGTGTCTCTCCCGGCACGCTGGTGGCATGGACGAACAGCGCGTCGTGAAGGTGTCGAAGTACCTCGCCAGGCACCTTCGCCACCAGCCCGGGAGGATCGGGCTCACACTCGACGAGGGCGGCTGGGTCGAGATCGGCACGCTGATCACGGCGGCGGCCGCGCACGGCTTCCGGTTCACCCGCGAGGAACTGGACCACGTGGTCGCCACCAACGACAAGCGGCGCTTCGCGATCGAGGGCAGCCGCATCCGCGCCAGCCAGGGCCACACCATCGACATCGATCTCGGCCTGCCGACCGCGACACCGCCGCCGTACCTCTACCACGGGACCGTGGTCCGCAACCTGGACGCGATCCGCAGCGAGGGACTGCGGCCCATGGACCGGCATGACGTGCACCTCTCGCCCGACCGTGAGACCGCGACCCGGGTCGGCGCCCGCCGCGCCCGCCCGGTCGTCCTCGCGGTGGACGCGGCCGCCATGCACCGCGACGGCCATGTCTTCCGGGTCAGCGCCAACGGTGTGTGGCTGACGCAGTCCGTGCCGCCTCGCTACCTGCGGTTTTCCGCGACCCGCTGACCCTCCTCAGCCCCGGCCGCCGGTCGCCCGCGGTGACCGTTTCACGTGAAACAACCGCGAGTGTCCACACGAGAGGCCCTAGGCTCGGGTCCATGAGTCTGCGTCTGAGCACCGTGATCCTTCCGTACCGCCGCTGGCACGAGGGCGGCCGATCGGCATGGACGCGTGCCGAACAGCTCGGCTTCCACGCCGCCTACACCTACGACCACCTGTCCTGGCGCAGTTTCCGGGACGGCCCGTGGTTCGGGGCCGTCCCGACGCTGACCGCCGCCGCGTCCGTGACGGACCGGATCCGGCTGGGAACCCTGGTGACCTCGCCGAACTTCCGGCACCCGGTCACCCTCGCCAAGGAGCTGATCTCCCTCGACGACGTCTCCGGGGGGCGGATCACCCTCGGCATCGGCGCGGGCGGCGCCGGCTTCGACGCCACCGCGCTCGGGCAGGAGCCATGGACGCCCCGGGAGCGGGCCGACCGCTTCGCGGAGTTCGTCGCGCTGCTCGACCGGCTGCTGACCGAGGACGGCAAGGACGGAGTGTCGTACGAGGGCGACTTCTACTCGGCGCACGAGGCCCGGAACATTCCCGGCTGTGTCCAGAGGCCCCGGCTGCCGTTCGCCGTGGCCGCGACCGGACCGCGCGGGCTGCGGCTCGCCGCACGGTACGGGCAGGCCTGGGTGACCACGGGTGACCCGAAGCTCTACGAGGACGGCACACCGGAGCAGTCCGTCCAGGCCCTTCGCACCCAGACCGAGAAGCTCGCGGACGCGTGCGCCGCGGCGGGCCGTGACGCCTCCGCGCTCGACAAGATCCTGCTCACCGGATTCACCCCCGACCGCGGTCGTCCCCTCGAGTCCCTCGACGCGTTCGTCGACTTCGCCGGCCGGCACCGGGAGCTGGGGTTCACCGAGATCGTGATCCACTGGCCGATTCCGGACTCGGACTTCGCCGCGGACCAGAAGGTCTTCGAACAGATCGCGCTGGAAGCGCCCTCCCAGCTGACGTGACCGAGGCAACCCCTCAGATGTGCGAACTCTCGCACGATCGTGCGGACATATAGGCGACAATGTCGCGGTGACCTCAGCGACTCGACGACCCGAGACCCCGGCCTCACCCCAGCTCTCGACCTCGTTCGAACCGGGTGGCACCCCTGGCGTTCCGCCTCGGCTGATCGCCACCGATCTCGACGGCACCCTGCTGCGCGACGACAAGTCGGTCTCCCCGCGCACGGTCGCCGCCCTGGCGGCGTCCGAGGAGGCGGGCATCGAGGTCTTCTTCGTCACCGGCCGCCCGGCCCGCTGGATGGACGTGGTGAGCGACCACGTCCATGGCCACGGTCTGGCGATCTGCGGCAATGGCGCCGCCGTGGTCGACCTGCACGGCGGTCCCGGCGCCCATCGCTTCGTGACGGTGCGGGAGCTGGCCCGGGAGAACGCACTGGAGGCCGTACGGCTGGTGCGCGAGGCGGCACCGGGCACGGTGTACGCGGTCGAGCAGACCTACGGCTTCCATCAGGAACCGGTCTATCCGAAGCTGCACATGGAGTCGGCCGACGTCCTCGCACCGGCCGAGGAGCTGCTGGCGCCGGACGGAGTCGGCGCCGACCAGCCGATCCTGAAGATCCTCGCCTACCACCCCACGCTGGACCCCGACGCCTTCCTCACCGTCGCCCGCCTCGCCGCCGGCGACCGCGTCACCGTCACTCGGTCCAGCCCCAGCGCCCTGCTGGAGATCAGCGGCCCGGACGTCTCCAAGGCGAGCACGCTGGCCCTGTGCTGTGCCGAGCGCGGCATCTCGCACGAGGAGGTCGTCGCCTTCGGCGACATGCCGAACGACGTCGAGATGCTCACCTGGGCCGGCCGCTCCTACGCCATGGGCAACGCGCACCCCGCCGCGGTCGCCGCGGCGTCCGGACGGACGGTCGCCAACAACGAGGACGGCGTCGCGGTGATCATCGAGCGGTTGCTGGGGGAGCGGCCGTAGCGGGCGACCGCCCCGCCGGAAACGGCCCGCGAGCGGGCCGTTGGCCCGCGCCCACCAGCAGCTCCGTCTGCGCCTCCCGTTCGGCCATCCGCCGCAGCGGTCCCGGCAGCGCGGCCAGTTCCGCGTACGGTCCCCGCTGGACGACACGTCCCTCGTCGAGGACGATCACCTCGTCCACGGCCGCCAGCCCGGCCAGGCGGTGGGTGATGAGCAGCGTCGTACGGCCCTCGGTGGCGGCCAGCAAATCGGCGGTGAGCGCGTCGGCGGTCGCCAGGTCGAGGTGTTCGGCGGGTTCGTCGAGCACCAGCACGGGGAAGTCGGCGAGCAGCGCACGGGCCAGCGCCAGCCGCTGACGCTGACCGCCCGACAGCCGCGCGCCGTGCTCGCCGACGAGCGTGTCGAGCCCGTCGGGCAGGGCGTCGACCCAGCCGAGCAGCCGGGCCCGCGCGAGGGCGTCCCGCAGGTCGGCCGAGGTCGCGTCCTTCTTCGCGAGCAGCAGGTTCTCGCGGACCGAGCTGTCGAAGAGATGCGCGTCCTGGGCGCACAGACCGACCAGCCGCCGTACGTCGTCGCCGGCCAGGGCCCGGGCGTCGACGCCGCCAAGGGTGTAGGTGCCCGTCTCCGGGTCGAGGAAGCGCAGCAGGACCTGGGCGAGCGTCGTCTTGCCGGAGCCGGACGGACCGACCACGGCGACCCTGCGGCCCTCCCGGAGCGTCAGGTCGAGTCCGGTGAGCGCCGCCCGGTCCTGCCCCGCGTGCCGCGCCATCAGGTTCCTGACGGAGAGCGGGAACGGCGAGGCGGGCGCCTGCCGGAGCCGCTCGGGTTCGTGGACAGGTTCGGGGGCGTCCAGGACCTCGTACACCCGCTCCGCGCTGCGGCGCACCCGTTGCCGGTAGCGCACGGCGAGCGGCATGCCGAGGACCGCTTCGAAGGCGGCCAGCGGGGTGAGGACGACCACCGCCATGCTCACGCCGCCGAGCCGCCCGTCGGCGACCGCCTGGGCGCCGACCAGGGCGGCCGCTGCGACGGTCAGTCCGGAGATCAGCGCGGTGAGCCCGTCGCCGAGCGCGGTGGCGGCGGCGGCGCGCGAGGCGATCCGGGTGAGCAGCCGGTCGGCCCGCCGGGTCTCGGCGGTGCGGGCGGGCAGGGCACCGGCGACGGTCAGTTCGGCGGTTCCGGTGAGCAGTTCGGTCACGCGGGTGGCCAGGGCGCCGCGCGCGGGGGCGAGCCGGTGCTCGGCGCGCCGGGCCACGGCCCCGGTCACCAGCGGGACGCCCGCCCCGGCGGCGAGCAGGCCCGCCGCAAGCACCGCCCCTGCCTCCGGCAGCAGCCAGGCCGTGAAGGCGACAGAGGCGACGGACACGGTCAGGGCCGCACCGGCGGGCAGCAGCCAGCGCAGCCAGTAGTCCTGGAGGGCGTCCACGTCGGCGACGAGCCGTGTCAGCAGATCGCCGCGGCGCATCCGGCGCAGCCCGGCGGGTGCCAGCCGCTCCAGCCTCCGGTAGACGGCCACCCGGGTGTCGGCGAGCATCCGCAGCACGGCGTCGTGCGAGACCAGCCGCTCCGCGTACCGGAAGACCGCCCGTCCGATGCCGAAGGCCCTGGTCGCGGTGACGGCCACCATCAGGTAGAGCACGGGCGGCTGCTGGGACGCGCGCGAGATGAGCCACCCGGAGGTCGCCATCAGCCCGACCGCGCTGCCGAGCGCCAGGCTGCCCAGCAGCAGGGCGAGGGCGAGCCGGCCGCGCCGGGGGCCGGACATGGCCCGTACCCGGGCGAGGACACCGCGCGTGACGGTGGTGACCTCGGTCCCGGCTCCGGCAACCGGAGTCGAGGCCGGTCCGGGTTCCGTCGTGCGCGCGGGACGCGCCTCGGCCGGGCCGGCCACGGCCGGCACCGGCGCGGGGGACTCGGTCCCGGCAAGACGCACGACCCGGTCCGCCACGTCCAGCAGTGCGGGCCGGTGCACCACAAGGAGCACCGTCCGGCCCGCGGACAGCCGGCGCACCGCCTCCACGACCTCCGCCTCGGTCGCTCCGTCCAGGGCGGCCGTCGGCTCGTCGAGCAGCAGGACGGGCCGGTCGGCGAGGAAGGCCCGGGCGAGCGCGAGCCGCTGCCGCTGCCCGGCAGAGAGCCCGGTCCCGTCCTCTCCGAGCCGGGTGTCCAGTCCCTCCGGCAGCGCGTCCACGAACTCCAGCGCACCGGCGTCGGCCAGCGCCCCGCGAACCGCGGCGTCGTCCGCGTCGGGCCGTGCCAGGCGTACGTTCTCGGCGATCGTGCCCGCATACAGATGCGGCCGCTGCGGCACCCACGCGATGCGCGAGCGCCACTGCTCCAGATCGACGTCGGTGAGATCGGCCTCCGCGACGCGCACCCGGCCCGCACTCGGCCGCACGAACCCCAGCAGGACGTTCAGCAGCGTCGACTTGCCCGCACCGCTCGGCCCGACGAGCGCGACCGTCTCCCTGGGCCGCACGGAGAAGGACACACCCGTCACCGCGTCCGCGGACCGTCCGGGATAGCGGACGCTCACGTCCTCGAAGGTCAGGGCCCCGGTGGGCACGGCCCCGGTACCGGACTCCGGCACGGGGGTCTCCAGCACGGCGAAGATCTCCTCGGCCGCCGCCAGTCCCTCCGCCGCCGCGTGGTACTGCGCGCCCACCTGACGCAGCGGAAGGTACGCCTCGGGCGCGAGCACGAGGACGACCAGCCCGATGTAGAGGTCCAGGTTGCCGCTCACGAGGCGCATGCCGATCGTCACGGCGACCAGCGCCACCGACAGCGTGGCGAGCAGTTCCAGGGCGAAGGAGGACAGGAAGGCGATCCGCAGCGTGCGCATGGTCGCCCGCCGATACTCCCCGGTGATGCGCCGGATCGACTCCGCCTGCGCCTTGGCCCGGCCGAACACCTTCAGGGTCGGCAGTCCGGCGACGACGTCCAGGAAGTGCCCCGACAACTGGGACAGCAAGCGCCACTGGCGGTCCATATGGGACTGCGTGGCCCAGCCGATCAGCATCATGAAGAGGGGGATGAGGGGCAGGGTGCCGACGATGATGGCCGCCGAGACCCAGTCCTCGGTGACGATCCGGGCGAGCACCGCCACCGGGACGGCCACGGCCAGCCCCAACTGCGGCAGATAGCGCGAGAAGTAGTCGTCCAGGGCGTCCACACCCCGCGTCGCCAGCGCCACGAGCGAGCCCGTGCGCTGCCCGCTCAGCCAGCCCGGGCCGAGCGCCGCCGCGCGGTCCAGCAGCCGCCCGCGCAGCTCGGACTTCACCGCCGCGCTCGCCCGGTGCGCGGCGAGCTCGGTCAGCCAGGAGACCAGCGCACGGCCGCAGGCGACCGCGGCCAACAGCAGCAGCGGAGTGCGGAGTTCAGTGACCGGCATCCGGTGCTGGAAGGCACCCACCACCACCTCGGCGACGAGCATCGCCTGAGCGATGACCAGGCATGCCCCGATGGCACCCAGCCCGACGACGGCCACCAGGAAGAGCCGGGTGGCACGGGCGTGACGCAGAAGTCGCGGATCGATCGGTTTCATGGAGAACATGCCCTTCGGCCCCGAGGGTGTGTTTCACGTGAAACACACCCTCACCGGACTCAGTGCGCGGGTTCGGCGATGTGCTGCGTGCCGATCCGCTTGCGGAACACCCAGTAGGTCCACCCCTGGTAGAGCAGGATGATCGGCGTGGCGATCCCGGCGCACCAGGTCATGATCTTCAGGGTGTACGGGCTGGACGAGGCGTTGGTGACCGTCAGGCTCCAGTCCGGGTTGAGCGTGGACGGCATGACGTTCGGGAAGAGCGACAGGAACAGCATCGCCACGGCGGCCACGATGGTGACGCCCGACAGCCCGAACGCCCAGCCCTCGCGCCCCACCTGGTTCGCCGCGAGCGCGGACACCAGGGTGAACACCGCCACGAGGAGCGCCACCAGGCTCCTGCCGTTGCCCGTGTGGGCCTGCGTCCACAGCAGGAAGACCAGCGCCGCCACGGCCGTCACCAGACCCACGCGCAAGGCCAGCTTCCGCGCCCGCTCACGGATGTCACCAACGGTCCTCAGGGCCGTGAACACCGTGCCGTGGAAGGTGAACAGCGTCAGGGTGACCAGTCCGCCGAGGAGCGCGTACGGGTGGAGCAGGTCGCCGACCCCGCCGACGTACTCGAGGTTCCGGTCGATCTTCACACCGTGCACGATGTTGCCGAAGGCCACGCCCCACAGGAAGGCGGGGATCAGCGAGCTCCAGAAGATCGCGTTCTCCCAGTTGCGCTGCCAGTTCTCCTCCGGCCGCTTGGCCCGGTACTCGAAGGCGACCCCGCGCACGATCAGGCAGACCAGGATGACGAGCAGCGGCAGGTAGAAGCCGGAGAAGAGCGTGGCGTACCACTCCGGGAAGGCGGCGAAGGTGGCGCCGCCCGCCGTGAGCAGCCAGACCTCGTTGCCGTCCCAGACCGGGCCGATGGTGTTGATCAGCACCCGCCTCTCGGTCCGGTTCCGGGCCAGCAGCTTGGTGAGGATGCCGACCCCGAAGTCGAAGCCCTCCAGGAAGAAGTAGCCGGTCCACAGGACGGCGATGAGGACGAACCAGACGTCGTGCAGTTCCATGGCTGTGCAGCTCCCTCGGCCTAGTACGAGAAGGCCATCGGCTTGTCGGCGTCACGCTCGTCGCCGCCGATCTTCGTGGGCGGGTTGAGGTCGGCCTCCGTCAGCTCGGGCGGGCCGGCCTTGACGTACTTCACGAGCAGCTTGACCTCGATGACGGCGAGGATGGCGTAGAGCAGCGTGAAGACGGTCATCGAGGTGAGGACCTCGCCCTGGGAGACACCGGGGGAGACCGCGTGCCGGGTCTGCAGCACGCCGTAGACGACCCACGGCTGGCGGCCCATCTCGGTGAAGATCCAGCCCCAGGAGTTGGCGATCAGCGGGAAGGCCAGCGTCCCTGTCGCGATGCGCCAGTACCAGGTGGTCAGCCGCGGGCCGAGCGCCTTGTTCGGCAGCAGCACCAGGTGGGGCACCTCGTCGTCGCCGACGCGCAGATGCTGCGGCAGCAGGAACTTCTTGCGGGTCAGCCACAGTCCCGCGAGGCCGATGGCGAAGGACGTCATGCCGAACCCGATCATCCAGCGGAAGCCCCAGTAGGCGACGGGGATGTTGGGCCGGTAGTCACCGGGCCCGAACTTCTCCTGCTCGGCCTTGTTGACGTCGTTGATGCCAGGGACGTAGGAGGTGAAGTCGTCGTTGGCCAGGAAGGACAGCAGGCCGGGGACCTCGATGGCCACGGTGTTGTGGCCCTTGTCCACATCGCCGTAGGCGAAGACCGAGAACGGCGCCGGCTCCTGTCCGTCCCACAGCGCCTCGGCCGCGGCCATCTTCATCGGCTGCTGCTTGAACATGACCTTGCCGAGGGTGTCACCGCTGACCGCGGTGAGCAGGCCGGCGATGACGACCGTGACCAGGCCGAGCCGCAGCGAGGTCTTCATCTCGCGCACGTGCTTCTTGCGGGCGAGGTGGTAGGCGGCGATGCCGACCATGAAGGCGCCACCGGTCAGGAAGGCGGCCGAGAGCGTGTGGAAGACCTGGGTGAGCGCCGTGTCCTGGGTCAGCACCGCCCAGAAGTCGGTGAGTTCGGCGCGCCCCTTGGCCTCGTTGATCCGGTAGCCGACGGGGTGCTGCATCCACGAGTTGGCCGCGAGGATGAAGTACGCCGACAGGATCGTGCCGAGGGACACCATCCACATGCAGGCCAGGTGGATCTTCTTGGGCAGCTTGTCCCAGCCGAAGATCCACAGTCCGATGAACGTGGACTCGAAGAAGAACGCGATCAGCGCCTCGAAGGCGAGCGGGGCACCGAAGATGTCACCGACGAAGCGCGAGTAGTCCGACCAGTTCATGCCGAACTGGAATTCCTGCACGATGCCGGTGACCACGCCCATGGCGATGTTGATCAGGAAGAGCTTGCCCCAGAACTTGGTGGCCCTGAGGTACTTCTCCTTCTCCGTGCGCACCCAGGCGGTCTGCAGTCCGGCCGTCAGGGCGGCCAGCGAGATCGTCAGGGGAACGAACAGGAAGTGGTAGACGGTCGTGATGCCGAATTGCCAGCGCGCCAGTGTCTCCGGCGCCAAAGCCAGGTCCACGTCGTCACTCTCCTTACGTCACCGCGATCACGGTGGCGGTTCATCCCGATGTGTCCTACGCAACAGGCAACAATCGGACTCGCTTGTGAACGCGTTCACATTCACAAGCAATTATGGCGCACCAGTTTTCGAACAACGAAGGGGGGTCCCCCCGAACCCTGGGGGGACCCCCGTCTCGCGAGTCCCTGCGCCGCCCTCCGGGCCGGCCCGGATCAGACCTCCTTGCGGAACTCCTCCGCCGTCTTCAGGAAGATGTCGTTCGCCTCGGTCTCCCCGATGGTCACCCGCACGCCCTCACCCGCGAACGGCCGGACCACCACGCCGGCCCGCTCGCAGGCCGCGGCGAACGGGGCCGTCCGCTCCCCCAGCCGCAGCCACACGAAGTTGGCGTGCGTCTCGGGCACCGTCCAGCCCTGTCCGCGCAGCGCGTCGACCACACGGGTGCGCTCGCACACCAACGAGCCGACCCGGCCCAGCAGCTCGTCCTCAGCGCGCAGCGAGGCGATCGCCGCCTCCTGCGCGAGCTGGCTCACGCCGAACGGCACGGCCGTCTTGCGCAGCGCCGCCGCCACCGGCTCGTGGGCGATGGCGAAGCCGACGCGCAGCCCGGCGAGGCCGTACGCCTTCGAGAACGTGCGCAGCACGCAGACGTTCGGCCGGTCGCGGTAGAGCGTCACCCCGTCCGGCACCTCGGCGTCGCGGATGAACTCGCGGTAGGCCTCGTCCAGGACCACCAGCACATCGGAGGGCACCCGGTCGAGGAACCGCTCCAGCTCGGCCCGCCGCACCACCGTGCCGGTCGGGTTGTTCGGGTTGCAGACGAAGATCAGACGCGTGCGTTCGGTGATCGCGTCCAGCATCGCGTCCAGGTCGTGCACGTCACCCGGCGTCAGCGGGACCTGCACGGAGGCCGCCCCGCTGATCTGCGTGATGATCGGGTACGCCTCGAAGGACCGCCAGGCGTACATGACCTCGTCGCCGGGGCCGCTGGTGGCCTGGATCAGCTGCTGGGCGACACCGACGGATCCGGTGCCCGTGGCCACGTGCGAGACCGGCACGGCGAAGCGCTCGGCGAGCTCTTCGGTCAGGGCCGTGCACGCCATGTCCGGGTAGCGGTTGAAGGTGGCGGCGGCCGCCGTCACCGTCTCCATGACCCCGGGCAGCGGCGGGTAGGGGTTCTCGTTCGAGGACAGCTTGTACGCCACCGGACCGCCGGTCGCGGCGGGCTTCCCCGGCTTGTAGGTGGGGATACCCTCCAGCTCGGCACGCAGCTTCGGGCTTGTCTCGCTCACCGCAGTCCTCCTCGTGACCACCACCGGCATCCAATACTGCACACCTTATGAGGATTGGGCGCCGCTGCGTATGGGGCGGAAGCCATCACCCCCTCGAGGGCCGACTCCGTCCGCCACACCGACATCAGCGGCACCTCCGGACGAACACGCACGAATCGGGGGGCGCGTCACACATATATCTATGCGCCGGTGGCTTGCGCCGTGGCGCGCATCCCTCGTGAAGGTGAGTTGAGACCTCTTCGAGACATCGAGTGCTCGACAGGCCCATGCGTGCCACCACGTCACGTCCTAACATGACACCAGGTAACTAACATGGTTTCAAAGGCACTTGGGTCCTGATGACCATGCAGAAACGTGCCTGTCAACGCGTGCATATGCGTCCGCACTACCCCACCGCAAGAGCCCTACTATCGGCTCGCCATGACAGCAGCAGGGAAGCACCAGGTGAGCCGCGCGGAAACCTCACGCCGAGGCAGCCGACCGGGCCGGGCGGGCATCAGAGACGTGGCCGCCGCCGCCGGAGTCTCCATCACGACCGTCTCCGACGCCCTCAACGGCAAGGGGCGCCTCCCCGACGCCACCCGGCGCCATGTCCGCGAGGTCGCCGACCGGCTGGGGTACCGCCCCTCGGCCGCGGCCCGCACTCTCCGCACCGGCAAGTCGGGCCTCATCGGCCTGACCGTGACGACGTACGGGGATGAACCTTTCACCTTCACCGAGTTCGCGTACTTCGCCGAGATGGCCCGCGCCGCCACCTCGGCCGCGCTCGCCCGCGGCTACGCCCTCGTGATCCTGCCCGCGACCTCGCGCCACGACGTGTGGTCGAACGTCGCCCTGGACGGCACGGTCGTCATCGACCCCTCCGACCAGGACCCGGTCGTCAGCGAACTGGTGCGGCAGGGCTTACCGGTGGTCAGTGACGGCCGCCCGGCCGGCGCGCTCCCGGTCACCGCCTGGGTCGACAACGACCACGAAGCCGCCGTCCTCGGCATCCTCGACCACCTCGCCGAGGCCGGCGCCCGCCGTATCGGCCTGCTCACCGGCACCACGACGGACACCTACACCCACCTGTCGACGACCGCCTACCTCCAGTGGTGCAAGCGCGTCGGCCAGGACCCGGTGTACGAGGCCTACCCCGCCCACGACCCGTGCGCGGGCGCCGTCGCCGCCGACCGGCTGCTGGCCCGGCCCGACCGGCCCGACGCCGTCTACGGACTGTTCGACCCCAACGGCACCGACCTGCTCGCCGCCGCGCGCCGCTACGGCCTGCGCGTCCCCGACGACCTGCTGCTGGTGTGCTGCAGCGAGTCCACGGTGTACGCCAGCACCGAGCCGCCCATCACCACGCTGTCCCTGAAGCCGCGCCGGATCGGCACGGCGGTCGTCCAGCTCCTCATCGACGCCATCGAAGGGGTCCAGTCGGAGCAGCCGGTCGAGCAGGTCATACCGACCGAGCTGATCGTGCGCACCTCGTCCCAGCGGCGCACCCAGCGCAGAACGGTCAGCCCGCCACGTGTGTCGGAGGACCGTTAGGAGACGGGCGGCCGCGGCATCCCGGGACAGGGTGCCGCAGGACACGGCATCCCGGAACACCGTGTCGCAGAACACCGTGTCGCGGAACACGGGTGGCCGCGGGGTCGCCGAAGACTGTCCAATCGGGGCGAAAGCCACGGTGAACCGGAGTCCAGTCCCGATTCACCACCCCTGGGTCATCACACGGCGCGATCCGCGTTCCTATGATGGGCCCACGACACCGCGGGCCGCTGCGACCAGGCAGTGCGAAGCGGTGCAGAGGCGGCGCGATGGTGGAGGGGTCGATGACTCAGGGGGCCGGTCAGGGACCCGAGGCGGAGCGGACGGCTACGCTGCGCGACTTCCGGGTTCCCGGGTACGTGAACGAGACCGGTCCGTACGCCCGCGGCGCGCACCCCGCCGAGACGGCCCGGTCTGCCGAGACGGCCCCCGCGGCGCCCAAGGAGGGCTACCCGGCCGCGTACACGCCCACCGAGCGCGACCTGCCGGTCATCAGGCGCGGTGACACGCTCCGGGTGGCGGTCGACTCCGTCGCCGCGCCGACCCGGCAGTCCGCCGCCGTCCCGGGCCCCCTCTATGTCGTCGGTGACGTGCACGGCTACCTCGACCAGCTGGTCGCCGCCCTCCAGGACGAGGGACTCATCGACTCCGCCGGCCAGTGGTGCGCGGGCACCGCGCGGCTGTGGTTCCTCGGCGACTTCACCGACCGCGGCCCGGACGGCATCGGCGTCATCGACCTGGTGATGCGGCTGTCCGCGGAGGCGGCCGCGGCCGGCGGCTACTGCAAGGCCCTCATGGGCAACCACGAACTGCTGCTGCTCGGCGCCAAACGGTACGGCGACACGCCCGTCAACTCCGGCGCGGGCACCGCGACCTTCCAGGCGGCCTGGCTGCTCAACGGCGGCCAGAAGTCCGACATGGACCGCCTCCAGGACCACCACCTTCAGTGGATGGCCCGTCTCGACGCCGTCGAGGCGGTCGACGGCTACCTGCTCGTGCACTCCGACACCACCTCCTACCTCGACTACGGTGCCTCGATCGAAGAGGTCAACGACACCGTCCACGAGACGCTCACCCGCAACGACGTGAACGAAGTCTGGGATCTGTTCCGCAAGTTCACCAAGCGCTTCTCCTTCCGCGACGAGGGCGGCGCCGACGCCGTACGCTCCCTGCTCGATACGTACGGCGGCACCCGCATCGTTCACGGCCACAGCCCCATTCCCTATCTGCTGGGTGAAGTCGGCTCCGAGGACGGCGACGAGTCCGCGGGTCCGGTCGTGGAAGGACCGCACGTGTACGCCGACGGACTCGCCATCGCGATGGACGGCGGCGTGACCATGGCCGGAAAGCTGCTGGTTCGGCAACTGCCCCTCGACATCTGACGGTTCACCGGGCAGCTCGCCTCCGGAGACGACCGCGCCGGTCGGCACCCAATTTGTGGAAACCCCCTGTCACCGCGCGCGGTCACGGCTCTACCATCGGCTTATCCGTAGCAGGCTCCCCTCCGTTTCTGCCCGACGGCTCGCCGCCATGCGAGCCCCCAAGCCCTACGGAGCATCGGGGGATGCACATGAACAGCGTTCCGCAGCACCTGCTGAGCGAGGACCGCCAGGAATACGAGCGGATCCTCGATGAGGCGCTGCGCTCCGCCCCACACCACCCGGAACTCGCCGCCGCCGGACGGCGGCTCAGCTCGGAGCAGCTGCGCACGATGGCGCTGAGCGCCACCGCCGTCATCACGGCAGCCGCGTCGACCGAGTACCTCCACTACGTCAAGGTCCGCGAGGAGTTGCGCCGGCCGGCGCCGGCCGGCCCGTCGCGCCTCAGCGAACCCGGTTCCGCCGAGCCGGGGCCCGCCCGGCTCGCCACCACCACGGGCGAGGTCGGCGAGACCCACGGCGCGGGCGCGGGCGCCGTCGTCGCGGTGCTCGCCCCCGTCCTCGCCGGGACCGCCGCGGCCCTCTTCCTGCTCGTCGGCTACATCCTGAGGATGCTGGACCCGACCCAGGCGTTCGCCCAGTCCATGATCACCGCGGGCTGGGTGTTCGGCGCCCTGACCGCGGCCGCCATCCTCGCCGCCGCCGCCGGGCTGCTGCTCACCGCGCTGCGCAACCGTCCCTCGTTCGACAGCGGCGCCTACGCCGAACTGGGCGAGGAGGTCGCCCAGGCGAGGGAGGCCTGGCAGGACGCCCTGCTCGAACGGGGCATCCTGCCGTTCCTGCGCGACGCGCTCGCCGAACCCCGCTCGCCCGCACCGGGGCACACGGGATCGGCGGCACCGACCGGCCGCATACCGCAACTCGGCTACGACCGGCCAGGTTTCAGCAGCCCGGACGACGGAGCCCCGAGCCGCCGCCCGCGCTACTCCAGCCCCGACTTCACCAGCCCGGACTTCGGAGGCCCGGAACACCAACCGGAATGACGAGCGCCGCGCACCCACGCCTCACCCAGAGGACCGCGCCTCACCCCGAGGGTCGAGCCCGCACTCCCAGGGGCGGCGTGCGCGCCCACCGCCCCGCCCCGCATCCGCCGGGCCGGGGCGCCAGGCACGCCCGCACACCACGAGCGCCCCTCCCGCGATCGGCGAGCCTCAGTCCGCGATCGGCAGGTACACCCGGTTCCCCGCCTGCGCGAACTCCTTCGACTTCTGCGCCATCCCCTCCACGATCTCGGCCCGGCTGACACCGTGCTCACGACGAATGTCCTGCGAGATCTTCATCGAGCAGAACTTCGGGCCGCACATCGAGCAGAAGTGGGCCGTCTTGGCGGGTTCCGCCGGGAGGGTCTCGTCGTGGAACTCCCGTGCCGTGTCCGGGTCGAGGGAGAGGTTGAACTGGTCCTCCCACCGGAACTCGAAGCGTGCGTCGGACAGGGCGTCGTCCCACTCCTGCGCCCCCGGGTGCCCCTTGGCAAGGTCGGCCGCATGGGCGGCGATCTTGTAGGTGATGACACCGGTCTTGACGTCGTCGCGGTTGGGCAGCCCCAGGTGCTCCTTCGGCGTGACGTAGCAGAGCATGGCCGTGCCCCACCAGGCGATCATCGCGGCGCCGATGCCGGAGGTGATGTGGTCGTACGCCGGTGCGACGTCCGTCGTCAGGGGGCCGAGCGTATAGAACGGAGCCTCGTCGCAGATCTCCTGTTGGAGGTCGATGTTCTCCTTGATCTTGTGCATCGGGACATGGCCCGGGCCCTCGATCATGGTCTGTACGTCCAGACGCCTGGCGATCCGGCCGAGCTCCCCGAGCGTGCGCAGTTCCGCGAACTGGGCCTCGTCGTTGGCGTCCGCGATCGAGCCGGGCCGCAGTCCGTCGCCCAACGAGTACGTGACGTCGTAGGCGGCGAGGATCTCGCAGAGCTCCTCGAAGTTCTCGTAGAGGAACGACTCCTTGTGGTGCGCCAGGCACCAGGCGGCCATGATCGAGCCGCCGCGCGAGACGATGCCGGTCTTGCGGTTCGCCGTCAGCGGCACATGGGCGAGGCGTACCCCGGCGTGGACGGTCATGTAGTCCACCCCCTGTTCGGCCTGCTCGATGACGGTGTCCTTGTAGATGTCCCAGGTCAGTTCCTCGGCCTTGCCGTCCACCTTCTCCAGTGCCTGGTAGAGCGGAACCGTGCCGATGGGGACGGGGGAGTTGCGCAGCACCCACTCCCGGGTGGTGTGGATGTTGCGGCCGGTGGAGAGGTCCATGACCGTGTCGGCGCCCCAGCGGGTCGCCCAGGTCATCTTCTCCACCTCCTCCTCGATGGAGGAGGTCACCGCGGAGTTGCCGATGTTGGCGTTGACCTTCACCAGGAACCGCTTGCCGATGATCATCGGCTCGATCTCCGGGTGGTTGACGTTGGCCGGCAGCACCGCGCGGCCTGCCGCGATCTCCTCACGGACGGTCTCGGGACTGACGTTCTCCCGGATGGCCACGAACTCCATCTCCGGAGTGATCTCGCCGCGGCGCGCGTAGGCGAGCTGCGTCACCGCTCGGCCGGCGCGGCCGCGGCGCGGCAGGCGCGGCCGTCCCGGGAACACCGCGTCGAGGTTGCGCAGACCGCCGCGTGGCGAGGTGTGCTTGACCCCGTCGTCCTCGGGGCGGACGGGACGGCCCGCGTACTCCTCGGTGTCGCCGCGAGCCACGATCCAGTTCTCCCGCAACGGCGGCAGGCCCCTGCGGACGTCGGTGCCGACGAGTGGATCGGTGTACGGGCCGGAGGTGTCGTACAGCGTGACGGACTGCCCGTTGGTGAGGTGCACCTGACGGACCGGCACCCGCAGATCGGGGCGTGAACCCTCCACGTAGCCCTTGTGCCAGCCGATGGACTTCCCGGCCTCCCCGCCGAAAGCGTCGGGAGCGATCCGCTCCTCCTCGCCGGAGATCTGCTTGGAGGCAGGCGTGCGTACGTCCTTGTTGGTCATGAGACCTACTCCCTACGCCGGCATTACCCGGTAACAGGTTCGGCGGTCGACGCAGCGGTGTCCGTCAGCCGGCGTTTCGTGTGAAACATCGCACGTTCCACGTGAAACATCGCGAAGACGGAGGTCAGCGCCCTCTCAGCCCGGTGCTCCGAGCTCCCGCGTGTGCAAAGGTGGCACCACGCTAGCGCCCTTTGTGGCGCGGTGAACAGTGGGCCTGTGCCGTTCTTGCGATGATCGGGCGGTGACCACGACAGAACAGTTCCCCCATCCACCGCCCGAACCCCGACGCGGTCAGGACTTCCGGCACGGCCAGGAAGCCACCGGTCCCGGCCACGGACACGGCCCGGGGAGCGGTGGCGGGCACGGGCACAGTCACAGCCACGGACCGGCCGCGCCGGTGTCGAAGCACCTCCGCAAGGTGATTGCGGCGATCCTGATCCCGTTCGCCGCCATGGTGGCGGCCGGACTCGCCGTGCTGTGGCCGGGGGGCGCCCCGTCGCACGAGCGCACCGGCGTGGGGTTCGACCGGCAGACGCAGCAGGCCACCGTGGTCAAGGTGGTCGAGCTCAGCTGCGGATCGGTGAACAGCTCCGGGGACACCCCAACCGGCGACACCTCCACCGCCGAGGGATCCTCCGCACAACAGCAGCAGTCCGGGACCTGCAGGAAGGCCACGGTCCGGGTGGACACCGGTCAGAACAAGGGCCGTACGTTCACGGAGGTCGTGCAGCCCGACCAGTCCCGGCAACTGCACCAGGGCGAGAAGGTCGTGGTCGCCTACGAGCCCTCAGCGCCCAAGGACTTGCAGTACTCCGTCACCGACGTCGACCGGCGCTTCCCGATGGCGTTGCTGGCCGGTCTCTTCGCACTCGCCGTCGTGGTCGTCGGGCGGATGCGGGGCGTCATGGCGCTGGTCGCGCTGGTCATCAGCTTCATGGTGCTGAACCTCTTCATCCTGCCCGCGATCCTCCAGGGCTCGAACCCGCTGGTCGTGGCGGTCGTGGGGGCCAGCGCCATCATGCTGATCGCGCTCTACATGTGTCACGGCCTGTCCGCCCGTACCTCGGTCGCGGTGCTCGGCACGCTGATCTCGCTGATGCTGATCGGCGTCCTGGGCTCGCTGTTCATCGGCTGGGCCGCGCTGACCGGCAACACCGACGACAGCACCGGTCTGATCCATGGCCTGTATCCGTCCATCGACATGAGCGGCCTGCTGCTCGCCGGTGTGATCATCGGCTCGCTCGGTGTCCTGGACGACGTGACGGTGACACAGACCTCGGCGGTATGGGAGCTGCACGAGGCCAATCCCGCGATGGGCTGGCGCGGCCTGTACCGCGCGGGCATCCGCATCGGGCGCGACCACATCGCCTCCGTCGTCAACACCCTCGTCCTCGCCTACGCGGGTGCCGCGCTCCCCCTGCTGCTGTTGTTCTCCATCGCGCAGAGCAGCATGTCGACCGTCGCCACCAGTGAGCTCGTCGCGGAGGAGATCGTGCGCACGCTGGTGGGCTCGATCGGCCTGGTCGCCTCGGTGCCGGTCACCACGGCGCTGGCGGCACTCGTGGTCTCGGCCGACCGCCCGGGGCGGGCGCAGGCCGCGGCACCGGCCACCGTGCCCGCTCCGGCGCGCGGCGGAAGGGGCAGGCGTCGCAGGCGCTGAGGCCGGGCCCAAGGCGGGGCCGGGGCCCGGGGCCGTCCGGACCGGTCGGCGAAGCGTTCCTGCACCCTCTGAGGCCGTGGTGAAGCGTTACTCCAGCGTCCTCGTCCCCTGCTGTGGCGCCTCAGCCCGCGCTCTGTTCCTCCGCCAGGATGCGGTCCAGGGCTTCGTCGAGGTGGGCGTCGAAGTCGGCCAGCGCGCCCTCCTGCCCCAGCGGCACCAGTTTGTCCGTACGGTCAAGGAACGCCACCAACGGCGCCGTCGAGGAGCGGAACAGTGCCCGGTCGCCGCCGACCTGAAGCCGGATCAGGACCTCGCTCAGCGCGTCGCGGCCGGCCGGCGAGATGCGCACGTCACCGTCCCCGCACGGCGTCCCCACCCCGTCGACCAACAGCTCCCGCCCGAACACCCAGGTCACCGGGGCGTCTCCGGGCAGATGGAAGGTCAGCCGTACGGCATAGGGATCACAGGTCTCGTACCGCAGCCCCACCGGGATGCGGAAGGAGAGCTCCTCGGACACGAGAAAGCTCATCATGACCTCTGCCTGTACGGACTCGCGCATCTGCTACCCCGGTGTTTGCCGTCGACTGGCCGGGAATCCATCCCGTGACAATGGTGCATCTTGCTGAACGTGCACGTCAGATCACAAGGAGTGAGTTTTCAGATACTGATAGAGAGCGCCAGGGAGCCCAGACGCCGTCCCACCTCGTGCTGCAGCCGGCGTGCGGCGGGCATCAGCCGGTCCGCCTGGTGGGCCGGAAGAGAGAGGGCGATCGCGGCCGCCGTGGTACCCACCGTGAGGGGAATCGCCGCGCAGACCGCCCCCAGCGCGTACTCCTGCCGCTCGGTCACCGGCTCCAGAGGCCGGGTCCGCTCCAGGCGCCGCAGCACCGTGCGATCGTCACGGACCGTGTACGGGGTGAGGGACCGCACGGGGTAGCGGTCGAGATGGTCGCGGCGGGCCGTGTCGTCCAGCTGGGACAGCAGGCACTGGCCGATCGCGTGCGCGTGCCCGGTCTCGCGGAAGCCGGCCCATTCCTCGACCGCCGGGATGGCCGCGGTGGCGGAGACGCACATGAGCTCGATCTCGCCCTCGCGGTACATCGCGTAGTACAGCGGGGCGCCGAGGGAATCCCGCCATTGGGCGAGCACCTCGACGAGCGTGGTGCGCCGTTTCTGCGCCGCTCCGCTGCTGCTCAGCCGCTCGGCGGCCTCGCCCAGGAAGAACAGGCCCCGGTCGCGGCACAGATAGCCCTCGTGGACGAGGGTGCGCAGCAGGTGGTAGGCGGTGGGCAGGGCCAGGCCCGTCTCACGGGCGAGCTGCTTGGCGGGTGCTCCGTGCTCGTGCCGCGCGACGGTCTCCAGCAGGCGCATCGCGCGCTGGACGGACCCGATCAGGGTCGGGGGCTGCTGGGGCCGCGGCTGCTCGGGGACCGTGGCCCCGGGCCGTTCCACGCGGCCCGACGAACGTGGCTGCGCCGGGAGGGCCGTCGAGCGGGACGGCCCCCGGGGTGCGGGCGGCGCGTGCCGTTCTGCGGGTGCGGTGTCAACCGTGGCCAAGGGGTCACTCCCGTAGCGCGAGGGGCAGCCGTGCGGGGAACACGAAGGGGGTGTACGCCCCCCGCGGGGGCCGGTCCCCGTGTCGATCCCCGGACCTTATCCGCCTGTCACCGCACACGGACGGCTTGTCCGGGAAACTTCCCTCCCGCGAGGGAACCGGCGATTTCCGTTTCCGATCACCGGTGCCCCCCGGCACTCACCAGTCGCTGCGTGAGGACGAACCCGCCAGGAACTTCCGCACGATGTAGATCAGCCCGCCGACCAGGGCGACGAAGATCAGCACCTTGAACAGCAGCCAGACCACGAAGCCGATCACGCTCGCTATCACGCCGCCGAAGACGACCAGAGCGATGACGGGCACCGCGATCCACTTCACCCACCACGGCAGACCCGCGAAGATCTCTCGCATTGCCCTCGTCCCCATCTCTTTGCCGGCGCGGTGCCGGGCCCTGTCGGCGTCCCGCACTCCCCGGTGCGGGCCCTGTCGATGCTCTGTACTCGATGCTAGAGCCCGGAGGGCGTCCCGCGGAGCCCTCGCATCCCTTGTCCTGCCCTGAGCCGTCCCCTAGGGAACCCCGAGACGCCGCCGCCTCAGGCCTCCGGGGGAGAGAACACCACCAGGACCCGCAGATCCTCGCTGATGTGATGGAACTTGTGGGCGACGCCGGCCGGCACGTACACCACGCTGCCGCGGGCCACCTCGGTCGTCTCCAGACCGACCGTGATCGAGGCGCGGCCGCTCACGACGAAGTACACCTCGTCCTGGTCGTGCGGCTTCTGCGGATCGTTCCCGCCCGCGTCGAGCGCGTACAGACCGACCGACATGTTCCGCTCGCGCAGGAACTGAAGGTAGGCACCCTCGTTGGCGGCTCGTTCCGTCTCCAGTTCGTCCAGCCGGAATGCCTTCATCGCCCTCGCCCGTACTCGTAGTCGATCTGGTCTGCCACGATCAGACACATGAAGAATTTCGTAGTCAAGACGATCGTCAACGCGGGCGCCCTGGCGGTCGCCGTGTGGCTGCTCGACAAGATCACCCTGACCGGGGACAGCACCGCCAAGAAGGCCGGGACGCTGATCGTCGTCGCTCTGATCTTCGGGCTGGTGAACTTCCTGGTCAAGCCGATCGTGAAGGTACTGACCTTCCCGTTGTTCATCCTGACCCTGGGCCTGATCACCCTGGTGGTCAACGCCCTGATGCTGCTGCTGACGTCGTGGGTGTGCGGCAAGCTGAACCTGAGCTTCCACGTCGAGGGCTTCTGGACGGCCGTTCTGGGCGGCCTGATCGTCTCGGTCGTCTCCTGGGCGCTGAACCTGGTCCTGCCGGAAGAGGACTGAACCGACATGAACGACTCCGCTGAGAACGATCCGAACGGCACCCGGGGGCGGCCCCGTTTCCCCACCGGCGCCGGTGACGGCACGCGTGCGGTGCGGGCCGGGCTGCCCGAGCCGGTCAAGCACGAACCGACCCTTCCGGGGCCGGTGTTCGCCGCCCACTTCCATCTGCCGGGCGACCCCACGGGGCCGTACACCTACGGCCGCGACGAGAACCCGACCTGGACGCTGCTGGAGCGCGCCATCGGCGAGCTGGAGGCACCCGGGCAGGAGGACGTCGAGACACTGGCGTTCGCCTCCGGCATGGCCGCCATCTCGTCGGTGCTCTTCTCCCAGCTGCGTACCGGGGACACGGTGGTGCTGCCGAGCGACGGGTACCAGGCACTGCCCCTGGTGCGCGAGCAGCTTCAGGAGTACGGGATCGAGGTGCGCACGGCGCCGACCGGCGGGGACGCCCAGCTCGACGCGCTGGACGGGGCCCAGCTGCTGTGGATCGAGTCCCCCTCGAACCCGGGACTGGACGTGTGCGACATCCGGCGGCTGGTCGAGGCGGCACACGCGCGTGGCGCCCTGGTCGCCGTCGACAACACCCTGGCGACCCCGCTCGGGCAGCGGCCGTTGGCGCTGGGCGCGGACTTCTCCGTGGCCAGCGGCACCAAGCAGCTCACCGGGCACGGCGACCTCCTGCTGGGGTACGTCGTCGGCCAGGGCGGCGAGGCCATGGCGGCCGTACGCCGCTGGCGCAAGATCGTCGGCGCGATCCCGGGGCCGATGGAGGCATGGCTCGCGCACCGCTCGATCGCCACCCTGCACCTGCGCGTCGAGCGGCAGAACGCCTCCGCCCTCGCTCTCGCCGAGGCGCTGCGCGGACGGCCCGAGGTGACCGGGCTGCGCTACCCCGGGCTGCCCGACGACCCCTCGCACCAGCTCGCGTCCCGGCAGATGCGGCGCTATGGGTGCGTGGTGTCCTTCACGCTGCCCACGCGCGCGCGTGCCGAGCGATTCCTCGACGCGCTCCGGCTCGTGGACGACGCGACGAGCTTCGGCGGGGTGCGCTCCACGGCCGAGCGGCGCGGACGCTGGGGCGGCGACGCGGTGCCGGAGGGCTTCATCCGGATGTCCGTGGGCGCGGAGGACTCCGAGGACCTGGTGGCGGATGTGCTGCGGGCGCTCGACGAGTCGGCCCACTGACCCCCTCCCGGACGCCGGCGGGGCCATGGCGGGTCTCCGGCGGTTTCCGTCCGTGCGGAGGCGGGCGGTCCGAGCCTCCCCCCTCGTGGCTCGGACCGCCCTCGGTTCCGCGCGCGAAGAACCGCGCGAACAAGGCTAGTTGACTCTGCGTCAGTGTCCAATCACGGTAGCGACAGAGACCTATCGACATATTTATAGTTGGGCGGGGCCACAGAGAGTCGTGCGAAAGGGCACCAGAAGGGGTGGGCGTGCCATGGATCTGGCGTTGCTGCGCACGTTCGTGACCGTGCACCGCGCAGGCTCCTTCACCCGCGCCGCGGCACTCCTCGGCCTCTCCCAGCCTGCCGTCACCTCCCAGATCCGCACGCTGGAGCGGCAGCTCGGACGCCCCCTGTTCCTGCGCCAGGCCCGCGGTGTGACGCCCACGACCATCGGCGACGAACTCGCGCACAAGACCGCACCGCACCTGGACGCCCTCGTGGAGATCACCGAGGCTGGGCTCGACGACGAGTCCTCCCTGCGGACGCTGCATCTGGCAGGGCCGCCGGAGTTCGTCGCGGAACGGGCACTGCCCGCGCTGACCGGGCTGACCGGCGACGACGGGCAGGGCTTCGCGCTGCGCACCTCCTTCGGGACCGCCGAGCAGACCCTGGACGGCCTGTCCGCCGGACACCATGATCTGGCCATCAGCACGGCCCGGCCCCGCGGCGGACTGCTCACGGCGGCTCCGCTGTGCGACGAGGAACACGTCCTGGTCGCCGCTCCGCGCTGGGCCGAGCAGATCGCCCCGGCGACACCGCGTCGCACGGTGGTGCCGGCCCTGGAGACCGTCCCCGTGATCGAGGTCCACGAGTCGCTCCCCTTCGCCTCCCGCTACTGGGGCTCCGTCTTCGATGCCCGGCCCGCGGCCTGCGGCACCGTGATCGTCCCCGATCTGCGTGCGGTCCTCGCCTGCGTCGTGGCGGGCGCGGGGCTCGCGGTACTGCCCCGGTATCTGTGCGCGGCCGCACTGGGCCGGGGCGAGATCGTGCCCCTGCACGAGCCGCCGGTACCACCGCTGCGCACCTACTTCCTCGCGGTCCGCACCGGAACACTGGCGATGCCGCACATCGCGCGGGCCCATGAGTGGCTTTTGCGGGCGGCCGCCGCCTGGTGCTGAGCGGAGGAGACGGGGCGGACCGGAAAGGCGTGCGATGTTTCACGTGGAACCAGCCGGGCCACATTTCTCCCATGACCGTCCGACCCGTGGTCAAGCGCACCGCCCGCGCCGTTCTCCTCGACGGTGACGACCTGATCCTGATCAAGCGCACCAAGCCCGGTGTCGATCCCTACTGGGTCACTCCCGGTGGCGGGGTCGAGCCCGGGGACGCGACCGTCGTCGACGCTCTGCACCGCGAGGTGCACGAGGAACTCGGCGCCAAGATCATCGACGTGGTTCCCTGCTTCGTGGACACCGTGGAGCACATCGGCGAGGACGGCGGCGCGACCGGCGTGAAGGTGCAGCACTTCTTCGTCTGCCGGCTGGAGTCCATGAACCCCTCCGAGCGGCATGGCCCCGAAGTGGACCAGCCCGCGGGCGAGTACGAGATCGTACGGGTGCCGTTCACCCGGGTCGGCATCGCCTCCGTCCACCTGGTCCCGCTGTCCCTGCGTCACTACCTCGACGGAAACATCGAAGGCGTGCGGGCCATGCACGCTCCCGACCTCGGCTGAGCAGCCGGTCGGCACGGCGTGGCCAAAAGCACGTACGTCCGGTCCCAAACGGGTGGACGCCGAGGGGGTCCTTCGGACAGCCTGACCTGCGTGTCGACTCCTTCTCCCGCTCATTCCCCCATCCGCCGCCTGACGCTTCGCGATCTCACCGCCTGCGCCGACCTGTCCGAGAACCGGGGATGGCCGCGGGAGGAGCACAAGTGGGGCTTCCTCCTGACGGCCGGGACGGGCTACGGCATCGACGACCCGGACGGAGGGCTCGTCGCCGCGTGTGTGGTGAGCGAGTACGGACCGCAGGACCGTCCCGATCTCGGCGCCATCGGTATGGTCCTGGTCGCGGAACGGCATGCCCGCCAGGGCATCGGACGGCGGCTGATGCGCCACGTCCTCTCGACGATGGGCAGCACCCCTCTGACCCTCCATGCGACGCCGTTCGGCCGCCCGCTCTACGAGGAACTGGGCTTCAAGGTCACCGGCAGGGCGGCCATGGTGGTCGGGCACTTCACACCGGACGAGCCGCGCCCTCGTATCGACACGCGCGCTGCCACCGCGGCGGACCTCACGGGCATCCTCCGGCTCGACGATGAGGTGTTCGGCATCGACCGAACCCCGGTCATCACACGACTGCCCGCGTTCGCCGACCAGTTGCGTGTCGCCGAGGAACGCGGCCGGATCATCGGATACGCGGCGGCCTGGCCCAACATGGACACCCAGGTCGTCGGTCCCCTGATCGCCCGGGACACGGAGACGGCCAAGGCCCTGATCGCCTCCCTCGCCGCCGGAACCGACCGCCGGCTGCGCACCGACATCGACGTACGCCACGAGGAGCTGCTGGCCTGGGTGACGGAACGCGGGCTGGCACCGGTGTTCCACAACGACGTCATGATGTACGGCAGCACGGAACCGCCCGGGGACTGGACCCGCCGGTTCGCACCGCTCACCGTGGCGGCCGGCTGAGGCAACCGCCCCGGGCCGAACCCCCCCCTGCAGGCCACCACCCCGGCACAGGCCCGGCGCGAGCCGAACCACCGCGTAGGGTGCGGGACATGGAAGATCTCGCGATACGAGCTGCCGCCGCCGCAGACGTCCCCGCCATCGTCGCCATGCTGGCGGACGACCCGCTGGGGGCGCGGCGCGAGTCCCCGGACGACCTCGCGCCCTATCTGGCAGCGCTGGAGCGGCTCAGCGCCGATCCCCACCAGCACCTGGTGGTCGCCGTACGCGGGAACCGCGTCGTCGGCACGCTCCAGCTCACGATCATCCCGGGCCTGTCCCGGCGCGGGTCCACCCGGTCGATCATCGAAGGCGTCCGCATCCACGCGGACGAGCGCGGCAGCGGGCTGGGCACGCGGCTCATCGAGTGGGCCGTCGACACATCACGGCGCGAGGGCTGCCAGTTGGTCCAGCTGACCTCGGACAGGACGCGCACCGACGCCCACCGCTTCTACGAGCGGCTGGGCTTCGAAGCCTCGCACCTGGGCTTCAAGCTCCCACTGTGAGCATCTCGAACACGGGCACGCCGAGGGGCGGGCGTTTCACGTGAAACGCCCGCCCCTCGGACCATGGAGGCATCCCGGTCCCTATCCGATGCCTCGCCATCCCTCCGGGTCCACGCCGCCGGGCACGGAAGCCTCCACGTCGTACGGCTGACGCGTGAGCACGAACGACCCGAGGTCCAGATGGTCCACGGACCCGTCCGGCCGCCGCACCACCCGCAGCACCTCTCCGGCGTAGTAGCCCTCCAGCCCCGTCCAGGTCCCGTCACCGTTGGCCCGGAACCGTGAACGCCGGCCGTTGCCGGACAGCGGCTCCAGCGAGACGAGCCCGTCGGCCGTCAACCGCAGGCCGAACCCGTAGGTCCCCCAGTACCACGGCCCCGTCAGCTCCAGCACCGACGGCTCGACCTTCCGCAGCGGCCGCCAGGGCTCCGGAATCCGCGGCTCGGCGTCGGCGACGATCCGCACAAGGTCGGCCCCCACCGTGGAGAGCGCCGGCCCGGACGTGCAGTTCGCCAGCACCACCGCGGCCACATCGTCCTCCACACCGATGGTGAGCGAGGCCAGAAAGCCCGGAAGCGACCCACCGTGCCCGACGAGGAGCCGCTCGCCCCACCGCCGCACCTCCAGCCCCAGACCGTACGCGTACCCGGACGCCACATCCGTCGCTTCGGGCGGAGCCGCCGGGGTCCTCATCTCCCGAAGCGACCCGGCGCTCAGCACCCGGTCGTCCCCCTGGACCAGGAAGGCGGCGAAGCGGGCCAGATCCCCTGTCGTGGACCACAGTTGACCGGCCGCAGCCATCCGTCCGAGGTCCTCGGCGGGCTCGGGCAGCAGCACATCGGCCCAGGGGTGCACCGCCCAGCCCCCGGCGTGCGGCGCCTCGGGGCGGGCACCCGTGCGGTGCAGACCCAGGGGTTCGAGCACGTCCCGCCGCAGGACCTCCTCCCAGGGAGCGCCCCGCAACTCCTCGACGAGCGCGCCGAGCAGGGTGTAGCCGGGATTGGAGTAGTGGAACCGCCGGCCGACCGGATGCCGCAGCGGCTCCTCCCCGAGCACATCGGCCAGTTCGGGGCGCAGGGCCCCCGGCGATCTCTCCCACCAGGGCGCCGGCGCCTCGGCGGCCAGCCCGGCCGTGTGCGCCAGCAGCTCGGCTACCGTCGCCTCCCCCACGCCGGTGCCCGGCAGATGCTTCTCCAGCGGGTCCCCGAGGTCGAGTAGGCCTTCGTCGCGCAGCCGCAGAACGAGCACGGCGGTGAAGGTCTTGGTGATCGAGCCGATGCGGTACTGCGTGTTCTCGTCCGGTGCGTGTCCGTCCACCGACGTCCGCGCACCGTGCCAGACCGTCCGCCCGTCCCGCACGACCGCGGCGACGAGCGACGGCGCCCGTCCCTCGGCCTGGGCCACGGCGATCCGGTGCAGCAGCGCCCGGCGGGTACCGGGAAGCAGGTCATCCTGGAATGTCGTCATGCCCCCAGTCCACCCGGTGCGTCCGGCACACGTCGAGCCCATTTTTCCGGACGGGCACGGAGAACCGCTCCCGGGCGGACGTCTCAAATCCGTGGCATTTCCTCGCGAGGGCGAGGTCGAGATCAGGCGGCTTGCCCCGTGTCGGCCGAGTACACCACGCTGAGCCCCGAGCACGAGGACTACCGGCGAGCCCGGATCGCACACCGATGAGTTTCCCGAGCCGCGCTGGTCTGTACGCCGGACACCCACGGACGGAAGGCTGGGCCATGCGGAAACTGATCTACGGCATGAACCTGACTCTGGACGGCTACATCGCCGCGGCCGGCGACGACATCGGCTGGAGCGGACCGCCGAGCGACGAGCTGTTCCAGTTTTGGTCCGACCAGTTGCAGGCAACCGACCTTTCGCTGTACGGGCGCAAGCTGTGGCAGACGATGAGCTCCTACTGGCCGACCGGCGACCAGCAGCCCGACGCCACCCCGGCGGAGATCGAGTTCGCGCGCCGCTGGCGGAACATGTCGAAGGTGGTGTTCTCCTCGACGATCGACAAGGTCGACTGGAACACCCGCCTGGTCACCGGCGACGCGGTCGCCGAGATCACCCGGCTCAAGGCCGAGGACGGCGGCCCGATGGACATCGGCGGCGCGACGCTCGCCGGGGCGGCCATGCGGGCCGGGCTGATCGACGAGTACGTGATCGCCGCCCATCCGGTCCTGGTGGGCGGCGGCACGCCGTTCTTCACCGCACTGGACAGCTGGGTGAACCTGAACCTGGTGGAGACGCGGACGTTTCCCGGCGGCGTGGTCCTGACCAGGTACGAAACGAGGCGCTGAGCAGCAGCACCCACGCGCTGGTCTCACGGTGATGCCGTATACGACATCGGTACGACACGGCCCGTGGGATTACGGCATCAGCGGCAAGACCCTACAGCCGGATCAGGTCTGTGCCATGTCCACGAACCGCGAGTAGTGGCCCTGGAAGGCGACCGTGATCGTCGCGGTCGGACCGTTGCGGTGCTTGGCGACGATCAGGTCAGCCTCGCCGGCGCGCGGCGACTCCTTCTCGTAGGCATCCTCGCGGTGCAGCAGGATGACCATGTCGGCGTCCTGCTCGATGGATCCGGACTCACGCAGGTCGGAGACCATCGGCTTCTTGTCGGTGCGCTGCTCGGGGCCACGGTTGAGCTGGGAGAGCGCGATGACCGGGATCTCCAACTCCTTGGCCAGCAGCTTGAGATTGCGGGACATGTCCGAGACCTCCTGCTGCCGGCTCTCGGCGCGCTTGGAACCACCGGACTGCATCAGCTGGAGATAGTCGATCACGACCAGCTTGAGGTCGTTGCGCTGCTTCAGCCGCCGGCACTTGGCGCGGATCTCCATCATCGACAGATTCGGGGAGTCGTCGATGTAGAGCGGGGCGGCCGAGACGTCCGGCATCCGGCGGGCCAGCCGCGTCCAGTCCTCGTCGGTCATCGTGCCCGACCGCATGTGGTGCAGGGCGACCCGGGCCTCGGCGGACAGCAGACGCATCGCGATCTCGTTGCGCCCCATCTCCAGCGAGAAGATGACGCTGGGCAGGTTGTTCTTGATCGACGCCGCCCGCGCGAAGTCCAGCGCGAGCGTGGACTTGCCCATCGCGGGGCGCGCCGCGATGACGATCATCTGGCCGGGGTGCAGACCGTTCGTCAGCGAGTCGAAGTCGGTGAATCCGGTGGGCACACCGGTCATCTCGCCACTGCGCGAGCCGATCGCCTCGATCTCGTCGAGCGCGCCCTCCATGATGTCGCCCAGCGGCAGGTAGTCCTCGCTGGTGCGCTGCTCGGTGACCGCGTAGACCTCGGCCTGGGCCCGGTTGACGATCTCGTCGACGTCGTCGTCGGCCGCGTATCCCATCTGGGTGATGCGCGTTCCCGCCTCGACCAGGCGGCGCAGGATCGCACGCTCGTGGACGATCTCGGCGTAGTACGCGGCGTTCGCCGCCGTCGGCACGGTCTGCACGAGCGAGTGCAGGTACGAGGCACCGCCGACCTTGTTGATCTCACCGCGTCTGGTGAGCTCGGCGGCGATGGTGATCGGGTCGGCCGGCTCACCCTTGGCGTAGACGTCGAGGATCGCCTGATAAATCGTCTCGTGCGCCGGCTTGTAGAAGTCGTGGCCCTTGAGGATCTCCACCACGTCAGCGATGGCGTCCTTGGACAGGAGCATGCCGCCGAGGACCGACTGCTCGGCATCGAGGTCCTGTGGCGGAACACGTTCGAAGGCGGAGCCCCCGTCGTCCCAGGCGCCGTTCTCCCGGCCGCGGTCGTGCTGCTCGTCCCGGCCGCGGTCCGCGCCGGGGCGGCGGGAGGCGGGCAGACGATCACCTGGACCGCTGTCGGCCCACGGGTCGTCCAAGGGCTCGGAAATGCTCACCGAGCAACCTCCTCCCGTCCGCCGAGCGGACCTCGCCGTGCCCCTCTTTGTACGGGACGGCACTGACAAATGAGAGGCCCAACTCCGCTTCAGGCGCGTCAGGTTTATGACGCTTTGGAAGCCGGCGGACGGAGCGGGCGCCGGACCACGGTAGGGCCCAGAACGGCGTCAGCCAATCTGGTTATCCACAGGCCATGTGGACGACGGCCCCGATGCTGTGGAGAACTCGGCGAATCCTGTGCACGAGCCGGTGGACAGCCTTGTGAAAAAGCCCTCGGCCTCACCCGCAAGACCCTTCTGACCTGCCGTTTTCCCGTCCACCGGCTGTGCAGAAGAAAAACTTTCCCAGTCGGACCAAGATCGCCTCGAACGGTACGCACAAGCGAACGCCACGAAACCTCAAGTAAGGAGCTCAGTAGCTTTGCATCTCTTACCTGTGGACGATTACATTGGTGCTCATGACACAGGCCCCCGCACGCCGCCCGGCGGCTCTGCGCCGGCACGACCGAGAGATCGTCGCGCTGGCCGTACCAGCCTTCGGCGCACTCGTCGCCGAGCCGCTCTTCGTGATGGCCGACAGCGCGATCGTCGGCCATCTCGGCACGGCGCAGCTCGCCGGACTCGGCATCGCCTCGGCCCTTCTGACAACCGCCGTCAGCGTCTTCGTCTTCCTCGCCTACGCCACTACGGCAGCCGTCGCCCGCCGCGTCGGGGCGGGCGATATCCCGGCCGCCATCCGCCAGGGCATGGACGGCATCTGGCTGGCGCTGCTGCTCGGGGCCGCCGTCATCGCGGTCGTCCTGCCCACGGCCCCCGCTCTGGTGGACCTCTTCGGTGCCTCGCACACCGCGGCACCGTATGCGACGACGTATCTGCGCATCTCCTCACTCGGCATTCCGGCCATGCTCGTCGTACTGGCCTCGACCGGGGTCCTTCGCGGGCTTCAGGACACCCGGACTCCGCTGTACGTGGCCGTCGCCGGTTTCGTCGCCAACGCCGTCCTCAATGTCGGGCTCGTCTACGGCGCCGGACTCGGCATCGCGGGCTCGGCCTGGGGCACCGTCATCGCCCAGTGCGGCATGGCGGCGGTGTACCTCGGCGTGGTCATTCGTGGGGCCCGCCGCCACCAGGCCTCCCTGCGGCCCGATCGGGCCGGCATCAAGGCATCCGCACAGGCGGGTGCCCCACTGCTCGTCCGTACGCTCTCCCTGCGCGCGATCCTGTTGATCGCCACAGCCGTGGCGGCCCGCCTCGGTGACGCGGACATCGCGGCCCACCAGATCATCCTGTCCCTCTGGAGCCTGCTCGCGTTCGCCCTTGACGCCATCGCCATCGCCGGACAGGCCATCATCGGCCGCTATCTCGGCGCCGACGATCCCCAGGGCGCGCGCGAGGCCTGTCGGCGCATGGTGCAGTGGGGGATAGCCGTCGGATTCGCCCTGGGACTCCTGGTGATGCTGAGCCGACCGCTCTTCCTGTCGCTGTTCACCAGTGATGCCGTCGTCAAGGACGCGGCGGTGGCCGCACTGATTCTGGTGGCGCTCTCCCAGCCGATCTGCGGCGTGGTCTTCGTCCTGGACGGTGTGCTGATGGGCGCGGGAGACGGGCCGTATCTCGCCGGCGCCATGCTGGTGACCCTGGTGGTCTTCACTCCCGTGGCGTTGCTCGTCCCCGTTCTGGGCGGCGGGCTCACCGCACTCTGGGCGGCCATGGCGTTGATGATGTCCGTGCGGATGGTGACTCTGTGGCTGCGTTCCCGCTCGGGTCGCTGGATCGTCACGGGAGCGACACGCTGACCGTTTCACGTGAAACACCGCGGGCTGAGACATTCCCCACGAAACGCCGTTTCGCGCGCCACTGACTTCAGCGCCACTGGCCTCAGTCACGCGGAAGGGGCCGCATCCTCGACGGATGCGGCCCCTTCCCGACTGCTCAAGCCGAGCGGCGTGCCTTACGCGGCGACGACCTCGATGTTGACCTTGGCGGCAACCTCGGGGTGCAGACGCACGGACGTCTCGTGACCGCCCAGGGACTTGATCGGCGTGCCCAGCTCAATGCGGCGCTTGTCGACCTCGGGACCGCCGGCGGCCTTGATCGCCGAGGCGATGTCGGCCGGGGTGACGGAACCGAACAGACGGCCGGAGTCGCCGGAGCGGACAGCCAGGCGGACCTTCACGCCCTCGAGCTGGGCCTTGATCTGGTTGGCCTGCTCGATGGTCTGGATCTCGTGGATCTTGCGAGCACGACGGATCTGCTCGACGTCCTTCTCGCCGCCCTTGGTCCAGCGGATAGCGAACTTCCGCGGGATCAGGTAGTTGCGAGCGTAGCCGTCCTTGACGTCCACGACGTCGCCCGCGGCACCGAGGCCGGAGACCTCGTGGGTGAGGATGATCTTCATGAGTGGCTCACCCTTCCCTTAGCGCGCAGTGGAGGTGTAGGGCAGCAGCGCCATCTCACGGCTGTTCTTGACGGCCGTGGCGACGTCACGCTGGTGCTGCGTGCAGTTGCCGGTCACTCGACGGGCACGGATCTTGCCGCGGTCGGAAATGAACTTCCGCAGCATGTTCGTGTCCTTGTAGTCCACGTACGTGACCTTGTCCTTGCAGAAAGCGCAGACCTTCTTCTTAGGCTTGCGCACAGGCGGCTTCGCCATGGTGTTTCTCCTGTGTGATCAAGAAGTTGGGGTACGGCCCGCCTAGAAGGGGGGCTCGTCCGAGTAGCCGCCACCGCCACCGCCGCCGGAGCCGCCGCCCCAGCCGCCGCCACCCTGGTTGCCACCGGCGGGAGCGCCGGTCGCCCACGGGTCGTCGGCGGGAGCACCGCCCTGCTGGCCGCCACCGGGGCCACCGCCCCAGCCGCCGCCACCCTGGCCGCCGCCCTGGCCGCCACCGCCGCCGTAACCACCCTGACCACCGCGGCCCGAGGTCTTGGTGACCTTGGCCGTGGCGTTGCGCAGGCTGGCACCGACTTCGTCGACGTCCAGTTCGTAGACCGTGCGCTTGACGCCCTCACGGTCCTCGTAGGACCGCTGCTTCAGCCGGCCCTGCACGATGACGCGCATGCCTCGCTGGAGCGACTCGGCGACGTTCTCCGCCGCCTGACGCCAGACCGAGCAGGTCAGGAAGAGGCTCTCGCCGTCCTTCCACTCGTTCGTCTGGCGGTCGAAGGTGCGGGGAGTGGACGCGACGCGGAACTTCGCGACCGCCGCACCGGACGGGGTGAAGCGCAGCTCGGGGTCGTCGACAAGATTGCCGACGACCGTGATGACGGTCTCGCCTGCCATGGGGGAACCTCTCGGCGGGTTTGCTCTGGCTGCTTGCTACTCGAATCCCGAGATCAGCTGAGCGAAGGGCTCAGTGGGTCTCGGGGCGGAGGACCTTGGTCCGGAGGACCGACTCGTTCAGGTTCATCTGGCGGTCGAGCTCCTTGACGACCGCAGGCTCGGCCTGCAGGTCGATGACCGAGTAGATGCCCTCGGGCTTCTTCTTGATCTCGTACGAGAGACGACGACGGCCCCAGGTGTCGACCTTCTCGACCTTTCCGCCGCCGTCACGGACGACAGAAAGGAAGTTCTCGATCAGCGGGGAGACAGAACGCTCCTCGAGATCGGGGTCGAGGATGACCATCACCTCGTAGTGACGCATGTGGAACCCACCTCCTCTGGACTCAACGGCCACGGTCGTTCCGTGGCAGGAGGGTTGTGATGCGTACGCAACGGTGCTTGCAGTACATCAGCCGCCACTGACAACGAGGGCCGGCTGACGGACTCTCCAGGTTCGCCGTGGCTCAGCCTGGGCAGACACCGTGCAGAACGTACAGACTACCCGCACACCCGCTTCCGGTTGAAATCGGGGCGCCGAACCCGTCAACCTGGACGCCTCGGGTGTGCACGGCGCTAAGATGCGCCGCTTTTCGCTGGAGGTGCCCCATGGCACAGACGATGCGACCGAACACCGCCGCGGGCGGCGGCCTCTTCTCCACCGACGGCAAGTCCCACCCGGTCCAGGACACCCTGCTCGTGGTGACCCTGGTACTGGGCGTGCTGGCGTTCATCACCGGGCTCCTCTTCCACAACCTGCACCTGCTGAGTTCCTGGGCCGGTCTGGTGGGGATCCTCACCGGCGCCTACGGACAATGGATCTCCGTGACGACGCGCGAGCGCTTCGGGCTGGTGCTCGGTCTCGGCGCCTCCGCGGTCGGCTTCTACCTCGGCCTGGCACACGGCGGCCTCTTCGGCGGCCTGTTCGGCTGACACCGGGCACGCCCGGCCGCTCCTCACGGACGGCGTCCGCCGAAGACCGCGGACGCCGCCCGTATGACCGCACGACCGGCGCCACGGCGGTGAACAGGCCGCGGCGACGGTTGCGTGCGGCCAGTCTGCGCGCTCCCAGGGCGCAGTAGGCTTCGGCGCGAGAGCCGGAGCCCCTGTACCCATGGGGACACGCCAGCCCGAGGAGCGCCCCGAATGAGCCTGACCCTGAGGACCATCAGTCGAGAGCAGCATCTGGCCTACATCCAGAACCTGCCCGCGGCGAGTCACATGCAGGTCCCGGCCTGGGCAGAGGTCAAGGCGGAGTGGCGCTCGGAGAGCCTCGGCTGGTTCGACGACCGCACCGGCGAACTGGTCGGCGCGGGTCTTGTTCTGTACCGCCAACTGCCCAAGATCAAGCGGTATCTCGCCTACCTGCCCGAGGGTCCGGTCATCAACTGGTTCGCGCCGAACCTCGACGAATGGATCCAGCCGATGCTGGCGCATCTGAAGCAGCAGGGCGCCTTCTCGGTGAAGATGGGCCCGCCGGTGATCATCCGCCGCTGGAACTCCGAGACCATCAAGAAGGGCATCCAGGACTCGGACGTCAAGCGCCTGCGCGACCTGGAGGCCGACTTCATCGAGCCCCGCGCCTTCGAGGTCGCCGACAAACTGCGCCGCATGGGCTGGCAGCAGGGCGAGGACGGCGGCGCCGGCTTCGGCGACGTGCAGCCCCGCTACATCTTCCAGGTGCCGCTCGCCAACCGGTCCCTGGAAGAGGTGCACAAGAACTTCAACCAGCTCTGGCGCCGCAACATCAAGAAGGCGGAGAAGGCCGGGGTCGAGGTCGTCCAGGGCGGCTACCAGGATCTCGAGGAATGGCAGCGGCTGTACGAGATCACTGCGGTGCGCGACCACTTCCGGCCCCGCCCGCTGTCGTACTTCCAGCGCATGTGGACGGCCCTCAACACCGAGGACCCCAACCGCATGCGGCTGTACTTCGCCCGGCACAACGGCGTGAATCTGGCAGCGGCGACGATGCTGATCGTCGGCGGGCATGTCTGGTACTCCTACGGCGCCTCCGACAACATCGGCCGTGAGGTCCGGCCCTCGAACGCGATGCAGTGGCGGATGCTGCGCGACTCCTACGCCCTCGGCGCCACGGTCTACGACCTGCGCGGCATCTCCGACTCGCTGGACGAGACCGACCACCTCTTCGGCCTGATCCAGTTCAAGGTCGGCACCGGCGGCCAGGCCGCCGAGTACCTCGGAGAGTGGGACTTCCCGCTGAACAAGCTGCTTCACAAGGCGCTCGACATCTACATGTCGCGCCGCTGACCCGAAGCACTTCGCTTCGACCCCGTCGACACCTTCCATACTTCTGATACACCGCAGCCACCAGAAAGGTTCCAGGTCCGGCCATGGCGCTCACGCTTTACGTCGACACCGCGCGCTGGCGGGCGCACCACAAGCACGTGCAGGAGCAGTTCCCCGGCCTGGTCCCGGTCTGCAAGGGCAACGGCTACGGATTCGGGCACGAGCGGCTGTCGGAGGAGGCCACTCGGCTGGGCTCCGACATCCTCGCCGTCGGCACGACGTACGAGGCCGCACGCGTCAAGGACTTCTTCAGTGGTGACCTGCTGGTGCTGACGCCGTACCGCCGCGGCGAGGAGCCGGTGCCGCTGCCCGACCGTGTGATCCGCTCGGTGTCCTCGGTCGACGGGGTGTACGGCCTCGTCGGGGCCCGCGTCGTCATCGAGGTGATGTCCTCGATGAAGCGGCACGGCATCAGCGAGCAGGATCTGCCGCAGCTGCACGCCGCCATCGAGAACGTCCGGCTGGAGGGCTTCGCCATCCACCTGCCGCTGGACCGCACGGACGGCTCGGACGCCGTGGAGGAGGTCATCGGCTGGATGGACCGGCTGCGCGCGGCCCGCCTGCCGCTGCACACGATGTTCGTCAGCCACCTCAAGGCTGAGGAACTCGCCCGGTTGCAGCAGCAGTTCCCACAGACGCATTTCCGTGCGCGCATCGGCACCCGGCTCTGGCTGGGGGACCACGAGGCCACCGAGTACCGCGGCGCGGTCCTGGACGTCACACAGGTCAACAAGGGCGACCGTTTCGGCTACCGCCAGCAGAAGGCGGCCTCGGACGGCTTCCTGGTGGTCGTGGCGGGCGGTACGTCGCACGGGGTGGGCCTGGAGGCCCCCAAGGCGCTGCACGGCGTCATGCCGCGCGCCAAGGGCGTCGCCCGCGCCGGCCTGGCCACGGTGAACCGCAACCTCTCCCCGTTCGTCTGGAGCGGCAAGCAGCGCTGGTTCGCGGAGCCGCCGCACATGCAGGTGTCGATCCTCTTCGTTCCCTCGGACGCGGAGGAGCCCAAGGTCGGCGACGAGCTGGTGGCCCATCTGCGCCACACCACCACGCAGTTCGACCGGCTCATGGACCGCTGAGCCCCCGGGCGCTGTTCCGACGCGAAAGGCCGTACCGGCGGTGCCGGTACGGCCTTTCGCATGACCTCCTGAAACCCTGTTCGCTCAGAGCGAACCACCCTGGGGTACGGACGTGCCCTGTCCGCCCCACTCCACCTGCGGCCCGTCGAAGTCGGCCTCCGGGTGCGGCGGACGGGCCCGGGTGCCGAGAACGAAGACGTCCTCGGCACCGTCGAGGACCCCGCCCGAGGGGTCGTCGTCCCCGGCTCGGCGCACCACGTCCCGCTCCGGCATGAGGATGTCGCGCACGACGACCGCGCACAGGTACAGCGTGCCCAGCAGGTGCACGACGATCGCCCCGTGGTAGCCGTCGGTCGGCAGACCCTTGTGGGCGTCTCCGCTGGTCGTGTACGCGAGGTACATCCAGATCCCCAGGAAGTACGCCACCTCGCAGGCCTGCCAGATCAGGAAGTCCCGCCACTTGGGGCGGGCCAGCGCGGCCAGCGGGACCAGCCACAGGACGTACTGCGGCGAGTAGACCTTGTTGGTGAGGATGAAGGCCGCCACGATCAGGAAGGCGAGCTGGGCGAAGCGCGGACGGCGCGGGGCGTACAGCGTCAGCGCGGCGATGCCGAGGCCGCAGAGCACCACCAGCAGCGTGGCCGAGGTGTTGACGAAGTCGGTACTCGGCGGGCTGCTCGAGTTCTGGGCCCAGACGAGCCAGAAGGAGCCGAAGTCGACGCCCCGGTCATGGCTGAACTTGTAGAACTGCCACCAGCCCTCCGAGGCGAAGGCCATCACCGGCAGGTTCACCACCAGCCAGGCGACGACCGCGCCCGCCAGGGCTTTGCCAAAGTCCCGCCACTTCCCCGCGCGCCAGCACAGCACGAACAGCGGGCCGAGCAGGAAGACGGGATAGAGCTTGGCGGCCGTGGCAAGGCCCAGCAGGACGCCGAAGGCGACCGAGCGTCCGCGGGACCACATCAGCATCGCGGCGGCCGTCAGAGCGACCGCCAGCAGGTCCCAGTTGATGGTGGCGGTCAACGCGAAGGCCGGCGCGAGGGCGACCAGCAGGCCGTCCCACGGCCGCCGGGCGTGTGTGCGGGCCACACAGACGGCGATGACGGCCGCGCACACCATCAGCATCCCGGCGTTGACCATCCAGTACCACTGCTCCTGGTGCTGGATGCTGCCGCTGTGCGGGGTCAGCCAGGAGGCCACCTCCATGAAGACCCCGGTCAGTACGGGGTACTCCAGGTACGGCATGTCGCCGGGGAGTCTGTCGAAGTAGGGCACGAGGCCTTCGGCGAAGCCGCGCCCCTGGTAGAGGTGCGGAATGTCCGAATAGCAGGCCTTCGTGTACTGCGAACTCGCGCCGAAGAACCACGCGCCCTGGTAGCAGGGGACCTTCTGGACCAGGCCGAGGGCGAACACACCGATCGCGACGAGCGCGACGACCCGTACGGGGGTCCACCAGGACCTCCCGAGCAGGGCACGCCGCCCGACGGGGCCGCCGATCAGCTCGCTGCCGGCCGCCGCGACCTCGTCCTCCTTGGTGGGCCGCACCGGGTCCGGCTCGTGCACGCTCGCTTGTGTCGATTCAGCACTGGGCATGAGGCACATCCTGCCGCACACGTCCAAGAAAAAGCCGAGGGCCGCCGCACCCGGTGGGTGCGGCGGCCCTTGTTTCACGTGAAACACCCTCGTGGGGCGGTCAGGCGGCTAGTTGGTTGTGCCTCCGAAGATGTTGTTGCCTCCATTGCCGTTGCCGCGGTTGCCGCCTCCATTGCCATTGCCGTTGCCGTTGTTGTCGATGCCTGAATCGGTCGGTGACGGCGACGGACTGTTACCGCCGTCCGTACCTCCGTCGCTCGTGTCACCGCCGGTGTCGTTGCAGCCGAAGAAGCCACAGCGCGATCGGGACGGCGTGGGAGTCGGACTGGGCTCGATCTCACTGGGCGTGGGGGACGGCGTCGGGCTCGCCTCCTCGGACTCGGTGGCCGAGGGGGACGGCGTCGGGCTGGGCGCGGCGTTGACGATCTCGCCGATGGGCTCCGGCGTCGGGAACTTCTCGGCCGGCATGCCCTGGAGCGCCTCCATCATGTAGTCGTGCCAGATCTCGGAGGGGAACGAGGAACCGTGGATCTTGTCCTGGCCACCCGTGCCGTACATCTTCTCGAACTTGCGCGACTTGTTCTTCTCGTCGTCGTCCATCCGGAACATGCCGATCGCGGTGGACAGCTGCGGGGTGTAGCCGACGAACCAGGCTGACTTGTTTCCGTCGGTGGTACCGGTCTTGCCGGCCACCTCACGCCCGGGCAGCCGGGCGTTGGTGCCCGTACCCTTCTCGACCACGGTCTTGAGGATGTCCGTGACGTTGTCGGCGACGGCCGGCGTGAAGGCCTGCTTGGGCTTGTTCTCGTGCGTGTAGACCTGCCCGTCCTTGCTGTTGACCTCCAGGACGGAGAACGGGTCGTTCTGCTCACCGCTCTTGGCGAAGGTGGCGTAGGCGCCCGCCATGCGGATGGCGCTGGGGTCGGAGATGCCGATGGAGAAGGACGGGAAGCTGGTGCCGGCCAGGCTGTTCTCCTTCAGGCCGGCGTCCAGGGCGGCCTGCTTGACCTTGTCCAGGCCGACGTCCATGCCGAGCTGAACGAAGGCGGAGTTCACCGACTCCCGCATCGCCTCGCGCAGGTCGATCATGTAGTCCGGGGGATCTCCGACCGAGTCGTTGCCGTCGTTGCGCTGCAGCCACTCCCCGCCCTTCTCGTTCCTCCAGACGGTCCCGTCGTACTCCTTGATCTTGAGCTTGTTCTGACCGCTGTAGCGGCTCTTGGGCGACACCTGGGTGCGCTCGTCCTGTGGCTGCGACGGGTCCCCGTGCGGATCACGGACACCGTCGCGCATGGCCGCGGCCAGTACGAAGGGCTTGAACGTCGAGCCGACCTGGGCACCGGTCGCGTCGGCGTTGTTGGTGAAGTGCCTGGTCGCGTCCTCACCGCCGTAGATCGCCACGATGGCACCCGTCTTGGGGTCCACCGAGGCCCCGCCGAACTGGACGTGCGTGTCCGTCTTCGGGCGCAGCTTGGGGTTGATGTTGGCCTTCTGAACCTTCTTGACTGCCGCTTCCAGCTTCGTGACCTTCTTCTTGTTGAAGGTCGTCTTGATCGTGTAGCCACCCAGCCGCAGCTTGTCCGCGGTGATGCCGGTCTCGTCGCTGTGGGTGACCAGATAGCTGTTGGCCAGGTCGACGAGGTAGCCGATCTGACCGCTCAGCTGGGTGTTCGACCGCGGGTTCTTCCAGGCGGGGAGCGTGGTGTACTTCTCCCGCTCGGTGAGGTCCAGATGCTTTCCCTCGACCATCTTGTCGAGCGTGTCCTGCATCTGCGTCAGGGCCCGCTTGGTGTTCTTCTCCGCGGTGGCCTGGACGGGGTCGATGGAGGTCTGTCCCGCCGGGTCGTAGTACGTGGCGCCCTTGAGCGTGGCGGCCAGGAAGGCACACTCGCCCGGGTTCAGATCGATGGCTTCCTTGTTGAAGTAGGCGCGTGCCGCCGCCTGGAGCCCGTAGGCACCCCGGCCGTAGTAGGCCGAGTTCAGGTAGCCCGCCAGGATCTCCTTCTTGTCGACGGTGGTGCCCACCTTGATCGAGATGAAGATCTCCTTGAACTTACGGGAGATCGTCTGCGACTGGTCGTCCAGCCTCGCGTTCTTCACGTACTGCTGGGTGATGGTGGAGCCACCCTGGGTCTGGCCGCCGGTGGCCATGTTGAAGAACGCGCGGGCGATGCCCTTGGGGTCGACGCCGCTGTCGGAGTAGAAGGTCTTGTTCTCCTGGGAGATGACCGCCCACTGCATCGCCTCGGGGATCTGCGACAGGTTGATGATCTGCCGGTTCGTCTCACCACCCGTCGAGACCATCTGCGAACCGTCGGACCAGAGGTAGACGTTGTTCTGCGCGGTCGCGGTCTGCGCGACGTCGGGCACGCCCACCATGGCGTACCCGATACCGGCGACCGCCACCAGGCTCCCCATGAAGCCGATGAACAGCCCCGTCACGAGCCTCCAGGACGGCATCCAGCGCTGCCACCCGTCCTTGCCCGCGCGCGGGTAGTCGACGAAGCGGTTCTTGGCGGGCGGCGCCGCTCGGCCGCGCCCGGGCCCGTTCGGGCCGCCGGGCCGGCCGCGGCGGCCGCCGCTACCTCTCTGCGCCGCCCGCCGAGCGGCGGCACGGCCCTCGTACGGGCGCTCCTCACCCCCCGCGCCGCGCGAACCCGACCTCGGACCCGGCCCGTGGGGATCGGATCCATAGGAGTCGGCAGGAGATCCGCTGGCGCCTCGCGGTGCCGCGCGGCGACCGGGGGACGAGCCGGACTGGCCACGTCGGGCCGCGGCACGTCCGCCTCCCTGCGGCTGCGGCGGTTTGCGACGGTGCTCGCTCATCGAACGATTACTCCTCGGGCAGGCGCACCCTTGCGCGCCTGGAAACGGCGGCTGGTTTCCGGTCCCCCCGAAGTACGGATGTGGTCGGTCGCGTATTCACCCGTACCGCACCGGGGACGTGGACGTTCCCCAGGCGTCACATGGTTCCCGTCGGTGTGCATGGCGCACAGACTACGCACTGTCAAAACCCGCTGAGCCCCGAAGTTCACCCCAAACCAGGCAACTTGCCCCGGACCAACCTGCGATGTGATCCCGTTCACCCTGCCCCCTCTTGTCGCATCCGGGGCTGGGATCTATCGTCGTGATGTATCGAGTCGATACATCAGTGTGAGATAAGCACCGTCACGGCACCCGGAGCGGCCCCCGCCGCCACCGGATCGCGGCAGAGAGGAGGCGACGATGGGCCGGCGTTCCGGCATCCTCGAGTTCGCCGTACTCGGCCTGCTCCGCGAATCCCCGATGCACGGCTACGAGCTGCGCAAACGACTCAACACGTCACTGGGTGTGTTCCGTGCGTTCAGCTACGGGACGCTCTATCCCTGCCTCAAGACGCTGGTCGCCAACGGCTGGTTGATCGAGGAACCGGGGAACGCTCTCGAGGACGCCGTCTCCGCCGCGCTCGCGGGGCGCCGCGCCAAAATCGTCTACCGGTTGACGGCCGAAGGTAAGGAACACTTCGAGGAGCTGCTCTCGCAGACGGGCCCCGACACCTACGAGGACGAGCACTTCGCCGCGCGCTTCGCCTTCTTCGGGCAGACGTCGCGCGACGTACGCATGCGCGTGCTGGAGGGCCGCCGCAGCCGCCTGGAGGAGCGTCTGGAGAAGATGCGTGCCTCCCTGACGCGGACCCGGGAGCGCCTCGACGACTACACACTCGAGCTCCAGCGCCACGGAATGGAGTCCGTGGAGCGCGAAGTGCGCTGGCTGAACGAGCTCATCGAGAGCGAGCGGGCCGGGCGGGACCTCAAGGGTTCCGCCTCCGGGGGACCCGCGTCGCTGGACACCACCACTGGAGCGACGGGCGGCCTGCCCCGGTCCGGGGAGTCTCCCCGGCCGGATACGCCCGACGACACCGCCACGTGAGGTCCCGTCGGGGCTTCACCGATTACACACAGGGAGCAACCGGAATGGGTTCGGTTCGCGTAGCCATCGTCGGCGTGGGCAACTGCGCCGCGTCGCTGGTGCAGGGCGTCGAGTACTACAAGGACGCCGACCCGGCGTCCAAGGTCCCGGGTCTCATGCACGTGCAGTTCGGCGACTACCACGTGCGTGACATCGAGTTCGTCGCCGCCTTCGACGTCGACGCCAAGAAGGTCGGCCTGGACCTCGCGGACGCCATCGGCGCCTCCGAGAACAACACCATCAAGATCTGCGACGTCCCCAGCACCGGTGTGACGGTCCAGCGCGGCCACACCCTCGACGGTCTCGGCAAGTACTACCGGGAGACCATCGAGGAGTCCGCCGAGGCCCCGGTCGACGTCGTCCAGATCCTCAAGGACAAGCAGATCGACGTCCTGGTCTGCTACCTGCCCGTGGGCTCCGAGGCCGCGGCGAAGTTCTACGCCCAGTGCGCCATCGACGCCAAGGTCGCCTTCGTCAACGCGCTCCCGGTCTTCATCGCCGGCACCAAGGAGTGGGCGGACAAGTTCACCGAGGCGGGCGTCCCGATCGTCGGCGACGACATCAAGTCGCAGGTCGGCGCGACCATCACGCACCGCGTCATGGCGAAGCTGTTCGAGGACCGCGGTGTCGTCCTGGACCGCACCATGCAGCTGAACGTCGGCGGCAACATGGACTTCAAGAACATGCTGGAGCGCGACCGGCTGGAGTCCAAGAAGATCTCCAAGACCCAGGCCGTCACCTCGCAGATCCCCGACCGGGACCTCGGTGAGAAGAACGTCCACATCGGCCCGTCCGACTACGTGGCCTGGCTCGACGACCGCAAGTGGGCCTACGTCCGCCTCGAGGGCCGCGCCTTCGGCGACGTTCCCCTGAGCCTGGAGTACAAGCTCGAGGTCTGGGACTCCCCGAACTCCGCCGGTGTCATCATCGACGCCCTGCGTGCCGCGAAGATCGCCAAGGACCGGGGCATCGGTGGTCCGATCCTGTCGGCGTCCTCGTACTTCATGAAGTCCCCGCCGGTGCAGTACTTCGACGACGAGGCCCGCGAGAACGTGGAGAAGTTCATCCGCGGCGAGGTCGAGCGCTAGAGAGCGCTTCGCAAAACCGCTCCTGCCAGGGCTGTTGGGCCCCCGTCCGTGTACGCCGCGCGTGCACCCGGGGGCCCTCCCACATGTGAGGCTGTGCCCCATGGCCGTCGTCCGTGACCTGCGTGTCCTGCTGCGCTTGAGGGACTTCAGGCGCCTGCTCGCCGTGCGGGTGCTCTCCCAGAGCGCCGACGGCGTCTACCAGGTCGCGCTCGCCACCTACGTGGTCTTCTCACCGGAGAAGCAGACCTCGCCCGCCGCGATCGCCTCCGCGATGGCGGTGCTGCTCCTGCCGTACTCCCTGGTCGGCCCTTTCGCGGGCGTGCTGCTGGACCGCTGGCGCCGCCGCCAGGTCTTCCTCTACGGCAACCTGGCGCGTGCCGTGATGGCGACGGCCACGGCCGTGCTGATGGTCGCCGCCGTGCCGACCTGGCTGTTCTACGTCTCCGCGCTGTGTGTCACCGCCGTCAACCGCTTCGTCCTCGCCGGCCTGTCCGCCGCGCTGCCGCGGGTGGTCGACGCCGAGCGGCTGGTGATGGCCAACTCCCTGTCGCCGACCGCCGGTTCCCTGGCGGCGTTCGCGGGTGGCGGTCTCGCCTTCGCCGTACGGCTGGTGGGAGCGGACTCCGACGCGGCCGTGGTGCTGCTGGGGGCCGCCCTGTATCTGTGCGCGGCCCTGGCCTCGCTGCTCATGGCACCGGATCTGCTCGGGCCCGACGGGGGGCCGAAGCGGCCACGGCTGGGCACGGCACTGACCGTCACCGCACGCGACCTGATGGCGGCTGTCCGGCACCTCGCGGCGCCGTCACGGCGGCGGGCCGCCTGGGCGCTGGCTTCGATGACGCTGATGCGGTTCTGCTACGGGGCACTGACCGTCCTGGTGCTGATGCTGTGCCGCTACGGCCTGACCTCGAACACACGGGAGGGGTTGCGTCTGCTCGGGCTGGCACTGGCCCTCTCCGGCGTCGGCTTCTTCGCGGCGGCCGTGGTGACACCGTGGGCGGCGGGCCGGCTCGGGCCGGCCCGCTGGATCGCCGTGTGCGCCGGTTGCGCCGCGGTTCTCGAGCCCGCCCTGGGCCTGCCGTTCACTGCGGGTCCTTTGCTGGTCGCGGCGTTCGTGCTGGGGCTGACCACCCAGGGCGCCAAGATCGCCACGGACACGATGGTGCAGTCCGCGGTCGCCGACGGTTTCCGCGGCCGGATCTTCTCCGTGTACGACGTGCTGTTCAACGTGGCGTTCGTCGGCGCCGCGGGGGTCGCCGCGCTGATACTCCCGACGGACGGCCGCTCGGCCGCACTCGTCGTCATGGTCGCCGTGATCTATGGAGCGGTCGCGGCAGCTATGACCCGTTTTGCGGGCCGGTAAGTGTCACATCAATGACACAGAGTCCCCGCCGGCTACGGCAGTGTCGGTCCTGACCTGTAACTTACGTGCGTCTTATTTCGACAGCATGTTCCAGCCATCATGCTCAAGTTCCAGGGGGATCCCCAAGTGACCACTCCGCCGCCCCAGGGCCAGAACCCGCACGCCCAGGCGCCCACCGCTCCCCTGGGGCAGCAGCCCGGTCAGCCCGTAGCCCCGCAGCAGCCCTACCCGCCGCAGGCGCCGTACGCCCCCTTCCCGCAGCAGCAGGGTGCACCGGTCCCGCCGCCTGTTCCGCAGAAGTCCGGGGGCAAGAAGGCGCTGCGCATCGTCGGGGGGATCGTCGTCGCTGTCGCCATCGTCCTCGTCAAGTTCGGTATCGGCTGGTGGTTCAGCCAGAGCGACGCCGAGACGACCTCGGTGGGCGCCTGCCTGCACAACAAGGGAAACGACTCCAAGCCCGATCTCAAGGAGGTCGACTGCTCCTCGGGTGAGGCCGAGTACAAGGTGATCCAGAAGTTCGAGGGCTCCTCCGACGAGAACAAGTGCGAAGAGGTCAAGGGGTGGACCGTCTCCTACATCCAGACCGGAGGCGGGCACGACGTGGTGCTGTGCCTGAAGGAGACCGGCGCCGGCGCGGGGCAGTAGCCGCCGTATGACCCATGCCAAAGGGGCGATGTTTCACGTGGAACATCGCCCCTTGGTGTTTCCCGGGCTCGTGTTTCACGTGAAACACGAGCCCTTTTCGCACGGCCTCAGCCCTGCTCCTCCTGCTCGGCCCACCACTCCTTGAGCGCCGCCACCGCCGCGTCGTGCCCCATCGGGCCGTTCTCGAGACGGAGCTCCAGCAGGTACGTGTACGCCTTGCCGACGGCCGGTCCGGGCTTGACGCCGAGGATCTCCATGATCTGGTTGCCGTCGAGCTCCGGGCGGATCGCGTCGAGCTCCTCCCGCTCCTGAAGTTGGGCGATGCGCTCCTCGAGACCGTCGTACGCCCGGGACAGCGCACCCGCCTTGCGCTTGTTACGGGTGGTGCAGTCCGAGCGGGTCAGCTTGTGAAGGCGGTCGAGCAGCGGGCCGGCGTCGCGGACATAGCGGCGGACCGCCGAGTCCGTCCACTCTCCGGTGCCGTAGCCATGGAAACGCAGATGGAGTTCGACCAGCCGTGAAACGTCCTTCACCAGCTCGTTGGAGTACTTCAGCGCGGTCATGCGCTTCTTGGTCATCTTCGCGCCGACCACCTCGTGATGGTGGAAGGAGACCCGGCCGTCCTTCTCGAAGCGGCGCGTGCGCGGCTTACCGATGTCGTGCAGAAGGGCGGCAAGGCGGAGGGTCAGGTCGGGCTCCTCCTCCAGCGCCATCGCCTGCTCCAGCACAATCAGCGTGTGGTCGTAGACGTCCTTGTGCCGGTGGTGCTCGTCGCTCTCCAGACGCAGGGCGGGCAGCTCGGGCAGGACATGACCGGCCAGACCGGTGTCGACGAGCAGGGTCAGGCCCTTGCGCGGGTGGGCCGACAGGACCAGCTTGTTCAGCTCGTCCCGGACCCGCTCGGCCGAGACGATCTCGATGCGCCCCGTCATCTCCTTGATCGCCGTCACGACCTCCGGGGCGACGTCGAAGTCGAGCTGGGCAGCGAAACGCGCGGCCCGCATCATGCGCAGCGGATCGTCCGAGAAGGACTCCTCGGGTGTGCCCGGGGTGCACAGCACACGTGCCTCGAGGTCGCCGATCCCACCATGCGGATCGATGAACGCCTTCTCCGGCAGCGCGACGGCCATGGCGTTGACCGTGAAGTCACGGCGGACGAGGTCCTCCTCGATGGAGTCGCCGTACGACACCTCGGGCTTGCGCGAGGAGCGGTCGTAGGCCTCCGACCGGTAGGTGGTCACCTCGATCTGGAAGCACCGGTCGACGTCCCCGACGCGGGCCTGCTTCTGTGCCCCGACGGTGCCGAAGGCGATCCCGACCTCCCAAACGGCGTCCGCCCAGGGCCGCACGATCTTCAGTACGTCCTCGGGGCGGGCGTCGGTCGTGAAGTCCAGGTCGTTGCCGAGCCGGCCGAGCAGCGCGTCCCGGACCGAGCCGCCGACCAGGGCGAGGGAGAACCCGGCCTCCTGGAAACGGCGCGCGAGATCGTCGGCGACGGGGGCCACCCGCAGCAGCTCGCTCACCGCGCGCTGCTGCACCTGGCTCAGGGCAGGGGAAGTGTCTTCGTTGGCGTTCGGCACAACAGAAAAGGGTACGTGGCCCGCGCACGCGGCCGCGCCGCCATTGTTCGGGGGCCGGGCGCGGCCGATGCGCGGGAACGACATCATCGGGGCCGCGGCGGCAGACCCGGCGCACTCCTTATTACTTATTACCGACTCAAGCCATGCCTTTGTGACGTAACGAACAGCATCCCGGGATACAGGCATATCCAGGGCGGTCCACCAGCGTCCAACGATCATGTGACCGCCTCCGAGGCACTTCCCCTCGGCGCACATCGTTACCATGCGTGGACGCACATTCCGACGACCACTGACGACGAGGGACGGGCGAGCGCGTGGCCGAGGCGGCAGACTTCCAGGGGACCAGTCCCTCACCTGCCCGCCGCCGGCTGCGGCGTGCCGGGGCGCTGCTCACTGGAGCACCGCTGCTGGCCGCTCTGCTCCAGCTGCCCGCCGCACCGTCCGTACACGCCGCCGGGCAGGAGTCCCCGCAGGCCGCATCGGGCTCGCGCACGGTGGCCGTCTCGCTCGACTCGCTCAGTCCCAGCGCCCCCACGGACGGGGACACACTGACCGTCTCCGGCACGGTGACGAACAAGGGCAAGCAGGCCGTCACCGACGCCCGTGTGGGCCTGCGTCTGGGGCCGGAGCTGAACACCCGCTCGGCGATCGACACCGTGGCCCAGCGCACCACATTCGATCCAGGCGCCGACGGGCCCGAGATCGGCGGCAAGTACGTCCAGAAGTTCACCCGGCTCACTCCGGGCGTGGCCGAGCACTTCAGCATCTCCGTGCCGGTCGACAAGCTGAACCTCGTCACGAACGGCGTCTACGAACTCTCCGTCTCGCTGTCCGGCCAGACCTCCGTCCAGCCCTGGGAGCAGGTCCTGGGCATCCAGCGCACGTTCCTGCCGTGGCAGCCGGACGAGGCGGGCACGAAGACGAAGACGACCTATCTGTGGCCGCTCGTGTCCAGCATCCACATGACGGCCGAGACGGGCCCCGGCGCACAGCAGACACCGGTCTTCCTCGACGAGGACCTCGCCAAGGACATCGCTCCCGGCGGGCGCCTGGAGCAGATGCTGTCGCTGGGCAAGGCCCTCGACGTCACCTGGGTGATCGACCCCGACCTCCTGGCGTCCGTCGACGCCATGACCCGCAACTACCGCATCCAGGCCGGCGACGGCACGTCCGTGCCGGGCACCCATCAGGATGTCGCCAAGAAGTGGCTCGCCGAACTCCAGCAGGCGGTGGCGGGCAAGGACGTCGTGGCACTTCCCTTCGCCGACCCGGACCTGGCCTCCCTCGCCCACCACGGCACGAGCGTCACCGGCTCACTGAGCCAGCTCAAGGACGCCACCGACGTCGCCGCCAGCACGGTGGAGACGGTGCTCCACGTGAAACCGAGCACGGACTTCGCCTGGCCCGTGGACGGCGCCATCGACGGTTCGATCGTCAAGGTCGCCACCTCCGCGGGAGCCGACAAGGTCATCACACGCAGCGACAGCCTCGAGGAGACCAGCGGGCTGACCTACACGCCCTCCGCCGCCCGCCCGATCGGCGGCGGCACCACGGCGGTCGTCGCGGACGCCCGCCTGTCGACGTCGTTCGAGGGCGACCTGACACAGGCCGGCGCCACCACGCTCGCCGTGCAGGAGTTCCTCGCCCAGAGCCTGGAGCTCGACAACCAGACGAGCATGCAGCGCAGCATCGTCGTGGCCCCGCAGCGCATGCCCACCGGTGACCAGGCCCACGCCATGGCGCAGGCGCTGACGGCCCTCCAGCAGAGCACGTGGTCCCAGTCGCAGGACCTGACCGCGGCCGCCGCGGCCAAGCCGGACCCCGACGCCACCACGAAGATCCCGTCCACCGCGGACTACCCCTCCTCGCTGCGCAAGAAGGAGATCGGGCGGACCGCCTTCTGGACGATCGCCAGAACGCAGGACAAGGTCGACAACTTCAAGGTCGTCCTCACCGACCCGTCCCGGGTCGCCACGCCCTTCGGACGGGCCATAAACCGGGAGATGGCCACGTCCTGGCGCGGCAGGTCCGGCGAGGCGACGAACTTCCGTGACGGCGTGGAGGCGTACCTCGACGACCTCTCCGAGCAGGTCAAGCTGATCGACAAGTCGGAGACGAAGCTCTCCGGCCGCAGCGCCACGATCCCGGTGACCGTGCAGAACAACCTGGTCCAGGGCGTCGACCACCTGGTGCTGCGCCTCACCTCGACCAACCCCACCCGCCTCAAGATCGGCGGCAAGGCGTACGACGAGGAGCCCGTCGCGGTCTCGGGCGGGCACAGCCAGTCCGTGAAGTTCACCACGTCGGCCAACGCCAACGGCCCCGTGACGGTGATCGCCCAGCTCTACACGCAGGACGGCCGGGAATACGGCGCGCCCGTCACCTTCGACGTGAAGGTCACCGAGATCACGGCCACGGTGATGCTGGTCATCGGCGGCGGCGTCCTGCTGCTCGTCCTCGCCGGCTTCCGCATGTACACCCAGCGCAAGCGCGCGGCGGCCAAGGAGGCCGTCCAGGACCCGCAGGACGCCGAAAGCGGTGGGGAAGCCACCGGAGAAGAAGCCGGTGACGGCGCGGACGAGTCGGAAAGCGGCACGCCGGAGAACCCCGAAGGCACCGCCGGTCGTCTCACAGAAGAGTCCGGCACCCGGTCCCGGGCAGACGCCCCGGAGCAGCCGAGTGACCCGACACCAAACACCGCAGCGGAAAGCACAGACCCGTCCGGCACGGGTGAGAAGGTGGACCGTTGAGGATGTCGTGGCCCGGAGGGCCCGGGACGATGAGGTGGGGTAAGCATGAACGCGCCGTACGACGGTGACCGCGGCCAGGCCGTGGGCGGCCCGGGCCACCCCGACGCGCCGCCGCCCGGACACGGCCAGCTGCCACCGCAGCCTCCCGCGGACATGTATCTCCAGGACGCCTACGACGACGACCCCTACCGGGCGCAGGACCTCACCGCCCAGGATCCGGTCGACGAGGCGCTCTACGACCGTGCCGCGCACCCTCCACCGCCCCCGGGCACGAACGAGCCGCAGCAGCCCCTGTACGGCCGCCCCGCGCCCTCGCCGTACGCCCCCGACCCCCGCGTGTGGGCGCAGACCCCGCCGCCGGAGCCATCGGGCCCCACACAGCACCTGCCGCAGGGCGAGGATCCCCGCACCACGCAGTTCGTGGGCGTCGACGACCTGGTCAGCCACTCCGGTGAGGAGCACCACGAGCCGGACGCCTTCGCCCACCTCTTCCGGGACCAGCAGCACGGCGGGCGTCCGGACATGCACCAGGGCGGATACGGCCACCAGGGCCCGGGACAGCACGGCTACCAGCCGCCACAGGACATGAGTGGACGCCCGCAGATGGCGGTCCCCTCGGTTCCCGGCCCCGCCGCCCCGGCACCGGGATCCGGTCCGGGACCGATGGGGCCGTACGGCTCCGCACCGGCCGTCGCCGAGGCCCCCGCCCCGGTGGCCGAGCCCGCCCCCGCTCCGGCGGCGAAGAAGGGCGGGAAAGCCTCAGGACTGCTGAAGTCGAGCGCCGTCATGGCGGCGGGCACGATGGTCTCCCGGCTCACCGGGTTCATCCGCTCGGCGATGATCGTCGCCGCGCTGGGCACGGCCCTGCTGGGCGACACCTTCCAGGTGGCCTACCAGCTGCCGACGATGATCTACATCCTGACCGTCGGTGGCGGCCTGAACTCCGTGTTCGTCCCGCAGCTCGTGCGCGCCATGAAGGAGGACGACGACGGGGGCGAGGCGTTCGCCAACCGGCTGCTCACGCTGGTGATGGTCGCACTGGGCGCGCTCACCGCCCTCACGATGTTCGCGGCGCCGCTCCTGGTGCGGATGCTCTCCAACCCGGTCGCCAGCAATCCGGCGGCCAACGAGGTCGGCGTCACCTTCACCCGGTACTTCCTGCCCTCGATCTTCTTCATGGGCGTCCACGTGGTGATGGGGCAGATCCTCAACGCCCGGGGCAAGTTCGGCGCGATGATGTGGACGCCGGTCCTGAACAACATCGTCATCATCGTCACCCTCAGCACGTTCCTGTGGGTCTACGGCACGTCCGCCAACTCCCACATGACCGTCACGAACATCCCGCCGGAGGGCCAGCGCCTGCTGGGCATCGGCGTGCTCCTCGGCCTCGTGGTGCAGGCACTCGCGATGATCCCGTACCTGCGCGAGACCGGGTTCAAGCTCCGTCTGCGGTTCGACTGGAAGGGGCACGGCCTCGGCAAGGCGGCCATGCTCGCCAAGTGGACGGTCCTCTTCGTCCTCGCCAACCAGGCGGGCGCCCTGGTGGTCACCCAGCTGGCCACCGCCTCGGTGGCCAACACGCACATCGACGGCACCGGCTTCAGCGCCTACGCCAACGCCCAGCTGATCTGGGGACTGCCCCAGGCCATCATCACGGTCTCGCTGATGGCCGCCCTGCTGCCCCGCATCTCGCGCTCGGCCGCCGAGAACGACGCCGGCGCCGTCCGCGACGACATCTCGCAGGGTCTGCGGACGACGGCGGTCGCGATCGTGCCCATCGCCTTCGGGTTCCTCGCCCTCGGCATCCCCATGTGCACGCTGATCTTCGGCTCCTCGGGCACCGGGGCCGCCACCAACATGGGCTACATGCTGATGGCGTTCGGGCTCGGCCTGATCCCGTACTCCGTGCAGTACGTCGTGCTGCGCGCCTTCTACGCCTACGAGGACACCCGCACGCCCTTCTACAACACGGTCATCGTGGCCGCCGTCAACGCGGGTGCCTCCGTCCTCTGTTACCTGCTGCTTCCGGCCCGCTGGGCCGTGGCCGGCATGGCGGCCGTGTACGGTCTCGCATACGCGATCGGTGTCGGCGTCGCCTGGCGCCGGCTGCGCCAGCGGCTGGGTGGCGACCTCGACGGCTCCCGGGTGCTGCGGACGTACGCACGGCTGTGCATCGCCTCGGTGCCGGCGGCACTGATCAGTGGAGCGGCCTGCTACGGCATCGGCCACTCGCTGGGCCAGGGCGTCTTCGGGTCGTTCGTCGCGCTGCTGGCCGGCGGAGCACTGCTGCTCGGAGTCTTCTTCGTCGCCGCCCGCCGGATGCGCATCGAGGAGATCAACGGGCTCGTGGGCATGGTCCGCGGGCGCCTGGGACGTTGAGTCGGGGGTAGGCGCACAACCATCGTCCGCAGCCGTGTGTCGTGCATAGCGGCGGACTGTGGGCACAATTGGATTCGGCGTCGGACAGCGCGTGATGGATGGGGAGGCAGGAGCGACGGTGGCGGAACGGATCACGGCTGCCGTCGACGTGGCAGACAACAGCGGCGAGCAGCCGCTGACCGCCGAGGCGGACCAGTCCACGTCCGACGGGGTGGCCCAGAATCGCGAGCGGGGCACGGAGCACGACGAGACAGAGGGGAGCGGCGGGACGGAAGGGCCGGGGAGGAAGACCCCACCGCCCGAACTTCACAGCGGTCACAAGCTGGCCGGACGTTACCGCCTCGAGGAGTGCGTCACCCGTCTGGACGGATTCAGCAGTTGGCGAGCTGTCGACGAGAAACTCCGTCGCGCGGTCGGGGTGCACATCCTGCCCGCCGACCATGCGCGGGCCCGGTCCGTGCTGGCCGCGGCCCGCTCCTCGGCACTGCTCGGCGATCCCCGCTTCGTGCAGGTGCTCGACGCCGTCGAGGAGAACGACCTCGTCTACGTCGTCCACGAGTGGCTGCCCGACGCGACGGAGCTGACCACCCTGCTGGCCTCGGGTCCCCTGGAGCCGCACGACGCCTACCAGTTGGTCAGCCAGACCGCCTCCGCCATGGCCGCCGCGCACCGCGAGGGCCTGGCCCATCTGCGCCTGAACCCCAACGCCGTCCTGCGCACCTCCACCGGTCAGTGGCGGATCCGCGGCCTCGCCGTGAACGCCGCGCTGCGCGGCATCAGTTCCGACACCCCGCAGCGCACGGACACCGAGGCGATCGGCGCCCTGCTGTACGCGGCGCTCACCCAGCGCTGGCCGTACGAGAGCGACGCCTACGGCCTGTCCGGCCTGCCCAAGGACATCGGCCTCATCCCTCCCGACCAGGTGCGCGCGGGCGTCCACCGCGGTCTGTCCGAACTCGCCATGCGCGCCCTCGCCAACGACGGCGCCACCGCCTCCCGCCACGAGTCGGCGTGCACCACGCCGGAGGAACTGGTGAAGGCGATCGGCGAGATGCCGCGCATCCGCCCCCCGGAGCCGACGTTCACGGCGCCGCCGGAGTACCAGAGCACGTCGTACCAGCAGGGCTCCTACGGCCGTCCGGCACCGCATCCCGGCGTCACCCAGCCGGTCCCGGCCCCGCCGCCTCCGCTGCAGAGCCGCACCGGCAAGGCCCTGAAGTGGGCCGTCTCGGCCCTCCTCATCGCGGCCTTGGGCCTGGGCAGCTGGCAGCTCGCGGACGCGCTGCTGGACCGGGGCGGCAAGCCCGACGACACCCAGACACAGACTCAGGACGGCAGCGACAAGAACGAAAAGCAGCCGAAGCCCTCCCAGCCGCTCCAGATCCAGGCGGCGCGTGAATACGTCGCGAAGGGCGACGCCCAGCACCCCAACGACGTCGCCAAGACGTACGACGGAGACAGTTCGACGTACTGGCGGACCAGCAGCTTCGTCGACGGTCCGGTCCTGGCGCCGTACAAGCCGGGCGTGGGCATCGTCTACGACGTCGGCGCGGCCAAGGAACTCTCCGCGGCGACCATAGGGCTCTACTACGGCGGGAACCACACCACGGTCGAGCTGTACGCGGCCGATTCCCTGACGCCTTCCTCGCTGAGCTCGATGGAGAAGATCGGCACGGTCACGACGAGCGGCACCACCGCCACCGTGAAGGTCACCAAGCAGGTGAAGACCCAGTACGTGCTGGTGTGGCTCACTGCCCTGCCGTTCGCTTCGGGGGACCAGTACAGCAACAGCGGCTACAAGCAGGGCATCACCGACGTGAAGTTCCTGGGCTGACGTCCCACCGAGGGGGAAGGGGTCAGATGGCGGACGGCGCCGGATACGGCGGTGCGAGCGATCAGGAACTGCTCTCCCGTCATGTGGAGGGCGACCCCGAAGCCTTCGGTGAGCTCGTACGCCGCCACCGCGACCGTCTGTGGGCGGTCGCCCTGCGCACGCTGGGCGACCGCGAGGAGGCCGCTGACGCCGTGCAGGACGCGTTCGTCTCCGCCTACCGGGCCGCGGGCACCTTCCGCGGCCAGTCGGCCGTCACGACCTGGCTGCACCGGATCACGGTGAACGCCTGCCTGGACCGAGTCCGCAAGGCCGCCTCCCGCAAGACCTCGCCCATGAGTGACACCGAGCGCCTGGAGCAGTTGCTGGAGCCGCACGAGTCGGCCTCGGCGCCCGCCGAGAGGAACGACGTGCAGCGGCAGCTCGTCGAGGCGCTGGACACGCTCCCGCCGGACCAGCGCGCCGCCCTGGTGCTTGTGGACATGCAGGGCTACCCGGTCGCCGAGGCCGCCCGCATCCTCGATGTGCCGACCGGAACGGTGAAGAGCCGTTGCGCCCGGGGCAGAGCCAGGCTCCTGCCGCTGCTCACCCATCTGCGACCGGGACGTACCGGCGACGAGAAGGAATCAGACGCGGGACGGAACCGGGCGCAGGGGACGTCCGTCCCACCGGCGACGGGGCCTGAGGGCAGACACCCGCGGGGCACGGGATCAAGCGATTCAGCTGCTGTGAAGGGCGGAGGTGGGCGAGCGTGAAGTCCACGACAGACGCGGCCGGGCACCCGGACGTCACGGAGATCTCCGACCTCGCCGAAGGCCTCCTCACCCCCTCCCGGACCGCAGACCTCCGGCGCCATCTGGACGAGTGCGAGCTGTGCGCCGATGTCCACGCGTCGCTGACGGAGGTCCGTGACCTGCTCGGCACCCTCCCGGATGTACCCGCCATGCCGGCCGACGTGGCGGATCGTATCGATGCGGCTCTCGCGGCCGAGACCACCGTTGACGGTGGCGTGCGTGTTTCACGTGAAACATCGGCCGCTGACCGCCCCTCCGGTCGCCCTCGCGCCTCCAGCACCGGACCCGGCCGCAAGACGGGCACCCGGCGGGGACGCCGCAGGGTTGCCGTTCTGGGGTCCGTCGTCGCCCTCGCCGCCCTGGGCGTGACGTCCGTGGTACTGGCGACGCTCCACGACGACAACGCAGCCGGCACCGCGGCGCACGGCCGTCCGAGCGCGTCCGCGGACACCTTCTCCGCGGGCACCCTCAAGAACGAAGTGGCCGATCTCCTCGGCCAAGAGCAGCAGGGCGACACCCGTGCCCCGCACAGCTTCGGTGTGGACTCCGCTCCTGGTACCGGCACCGAACAGCCGAAGCTGTTGAAGAGCCGACCCCCGACGGTCCCCTCGTGCGTGCGGCAGAGCATCAACGACAGCGGCATCCCGATCGCGGCCCGGGCGGGCACCTACGCCGGCAAGGACGCCTATCTCGTCGTGCTGCCCGACGCCTCCGGCGACAGCACCCGCGTCACGGCCTACCTGGTCGACGCGACCTGTGTCCGCCATCCTGCGGTCGCGGCCAAGGTGCTGCTGTCGCACTCCTACGCGCGTTCCTGAGCCGGCACGCCCGGCTCCTCGCGCTGCGGGACTCCCTTGTGCTGGCGCCCCTCCGTGTGCCCCGGCGCGCTGGGAATGCACGCCCCTTAGGATCCGTTGGGTGGGGTGAGAGCTGTGAGAGAGGCTCCCACCGGCCGTACGACACAGTCCAGAGACGAGGAATCAAGCCGTGAGCGATGTCCGTAACGTGATCATCATCGGCTCCGGGCCCGCCGGCTACACGGCGGCGCTCTACACCGCGCGCGCGTCGCTGAAGCCGCTGGTTTTCGAGGGTGCGGTCACCGCGGGTGGTGCTCTGATGAACACCACCGACGTGGAGAACTTCCCCGGCTTCCGCGACGGAATCATGGGCCCCGACCTCATGGACAACATGCGTGCGCAGGCCGAGCGCTTCGGCGCCGAGCTCATCCCGGACGACGTGGTCTCCGTCGACCTGAGCGGTGAGATCAAGACCGTCACGGACACCGCGGGCACGGTGCACCAGGCGAAGGCCGTCATCGTCACCACCGGCTCGCAACACCGCAAGCTCGGTCTGCCGAACGAGGACACGCTCTCCGGCCGGGGGGTCTCCTGGTGCGCCACCTGCGACGGATTCTTCTTCCGGGAGCAGGACATCGCCGTGATCGGTGGCGGTGACACCGCCATGGAGGAAGCCACCTTCCTCTCCCGGTTCGCCAAGTCCGTCACGGTCGTCCACCGCCGGGACACCCTGCGTGCCTCCAAGGCGATGCAGGAGCGTGCCTTCGCCGACCCGAAGATCAAGTTCGTCTGGGACAGCGAGGTCGCGGAGATCCAGGGCGACCAGAAGCTCTCCGGCCTGAAGCTGCGCAACGTCAAGACCGGCGAGCTCTCGGACCTGCCGGTGACGGGCCTGTTCATCGCGATCGGCCACGACCCGCGTACGGAGCTCTTCAAGGGTCAGCTGGACCTGGACGAGGAGGGTTACCTGAAGGTCGACTCGCCGTCCACCCGCACCAACCTGACCGGTGTCTTCGGCGCCGGCGACGTGGTCGACCACACCTACCGCCAGGCGATCACCGCGGCCGGCACCGGCTGCTCCGCCGCCCTCGACGCCGAACGCTTCCTCGCGGCCCTCGCGGACAACGAGCAGAAGGCCGAGTCCGAGAAGTCCACCGTCTGAGATCCAACCACCCCATCGCACGACCAGTTAAGGAGCCCGCTGTGGCCGGCACCCTGAAGAACGTGACCGACGACTCCTTCGAGCAGGACGTCCTGAAGAGCGACAAGCCCGTCCTGGTGGACTTCTGGGCCGCTTGGTGCGGCCCCTGCCGCCAGATCGCTCCGTCCCTTGAGGCGATCGCCGCCGAGTACGGCGACAAGATCGAGGTCGTCAAGCTCAACATCGACGAGAACCCGAACACCGCCGCCAAGTACGGGGTCATGTCCATCCCGACCCTGAACGTGTACCAGAACGGCGAGGTCGCCAAGACCATCGTGGGCGCGAAGCCGAAGGCCGCGATCGTTCGCGACCTCGAGGACTTCGTCGCCGAGTAAGCGCGGCAGGGCCGCCGAGACGGCGGCGATGTTTCACGTGAAACACGAATGGGCCAACCCTTCCGGGTTGGCCCATTCCCATGAGGCAACTTGCCTACAGCGGCCTCAGCGCCGGTTCCTTCTGCACGGCTCCCAGAAGCCGGTCGATCGCCATCTCCACGTCATCCTTCCAGGACAGCGTCGACCGCAGTTCCAGCCGTAGCCGCGGGTGGGTCGGGTGGTGCCGCACCGTCTTGAACCCCACGGCCAGCAGATGGTCGGCGGGAAGCATGCAGGCGGGTTCCTTCCAGCGGGCGTCCCCGAACGCCTCGATGGCCTTGAAGCCTCGCCGGAGCAGGTCCTTCGCGACCGTCTGAACCATCACACGGCCCAGCCCCTGGCCCTGGTAGCCCGGCATGATGAAGCCGGTCATCAGCTGCACCGCGTCCGGAGAGAGGGGACTCGTGGGGAACGCCGTGGAATGAGGGACGTAGGCGGGGGGAGCGTAGAGAACGAAGCCCACGGGAGCGTCGTCGACATAGACGACCCGGCCGCAGGATCCCCAGTCCAGCAGGACGGCGGAGATCCACGCTTCCTTTTCCGCCGCGGCGGTGCCCGCCGTCACCGCTGCTTCGCCGCTGACGGGGTCCAGCTCCCAGAAGACACACGCACGGCAGCGCTGAGGCAGGTCTTGAAGGTTGTCCAGCGTGAGCGGTACGAGCCTACGGCCCATGGAGGCACTTCCTCGCTTCCTGCGCCCGCGGTGCCGCGCGCGGGAGCCGCCGGGTGGATGCGTCATACCCGAACGCATCGTATCGACCATGCGATTGCATCGATACCGCCTGAAAGCAAAGAGCGGGCCGTGTTCCGGTACACACCGGACACGACCCGCCTGTGCCGATCGGCCGAGCCGAAAGCGTCCCTCGGACGGGCTCAGTAAACTCAGCCCTCCGTCTCCTCGTCCAACGCCTCCTCGTCCAGAAGACTCTTCTCTATGACCGGACCCTCGCCCGGAGCCAGCGTGCCGAGGATGCGTTCCAGGTCCTCCATGGAGGCGAACTCGACGGTGATCTTGCCCTTCTTCTGTCCCAGGTCGACCTTCACCCGCGTCTCGAAGCGGTCGGACAGACGCGTCGCGAGATCGGACAGGGCCGGAGAGACCTGCCCACCGGCACGCGGGCCCTTGGAACGAGGAGCCGCCGCCGGCCGCGACCCCATCAACGTCACGATCTCCTCGACCGCCCGCACCGACAATCCCTCGGCGACGATCCGATGGGCCAGCCGGTCCTGCTCCTCCGAGTCCTCGACGGAGAGCAGCGCTCGCGCGTGTCCGGCAGAAAGAACGCCGGCGGCGACCCGGCGCTGAACGGCTGGCGAGAGCTTCAGCAGACGCAGGGTGTTGGAGACCTGCGGGCGGGACCGGCCAATCCGGTCCGCCAACTGGTCGTGCGTACAGTTGAAGTCCTTCAGCAGCTGGTCGTAGGCGGCTGCCTCTTCCAGCGGGTTCAGCTGGGCCCGGTGCAGGTTCTCCAGCAGGGCGTCCAGGAGAAGCTTCTCGTCATCCGTAGCCCGCACGATCGCCGGAATGGCTGCGAGCCCGGCCTCACGGCAGGCCCGCCAGCGCCGCTCGCCCATGATGAGCTCGTAGCGCGCGGGACCGAGCTGCCGGACGACGACGGGCTGGAGGAGCCCGACCTCCTTGATCGAGGTGACAAGCTCGCCCAGCGCGTCCTCGTCGAAGACCTCACGCGGCTGGCGTGGGTTCGGCGTGATGGAGTCGAGGGGGATCTCGGCGAAGTGGGCGCCCATCGCAGACGCGGTCATCTCAGCCGCGCTGTTCGCCTGCGGCGGAGATGTTTCACGTGAAACAGGCGGCAGTGTGGTCACCTTCGCCGCCGCCACACCCCGGTCGGCCCGGTCGCTCCGGTCACCGGTCATCACCGGGACGGCCGTGGACGACGCGGAGCCCGCGCCCCCCGCCGTCGCCGGGGCCGACGGTTTCTCCCCGGTCGGGGCAGCGGGGATCAGCGCGCCTAGCCCGCGGCCCAACCCCCTCCGTCGCTCGCTCACTGAATCCCCTCCACCATGCTCGGATCACCCTGTGCGCCGATGTGGGCGTGCGTGGCGTCGTAGCCGACGCCGACGCCCCTCAGCGCGATTTCTCGTGCCGCCTCAAGATAGGAGAGGGCACCGCTTGATCCTGGATCGTAAGTCAGCACCGTCTGCCCATAGCTCGGCGCCTCGGAGATACGGACCGAGCGGGGAATGCTCGTCCGCAGCACCTCTTCACCGAAGTGGCTGCGCACCTCTTCCGCGACCTGGGACGCCAGACGCGTCCGGCCGTCGTACATGGTGAGCAGGATGGTCGACACATGCAGGGCGGGGTTGAGGTGCCCCCGGACCAAGTCGACATTGCGCAGCAACTGGCCCAGGCCCTCCAGCGCGTAGTACTCGCACTGGATCGGGATGAGGACCTCCTGGCCGGCGACGAGCGCATTGACCGTCAGCAGACCCAGTGAGGGCGGGCAGTCGATGAGGATGTAGTCCAGCGGCTGCTCGTAGGCCTGGATGGCCCGCTGAAGCCGGCTCTCCCGCGCCACCAGGGACACCAGCTCGATCTCCGCACCGGCGAGATCGATCGTGGCGGGGGCGCAGAAGAGGCCCTCCACATCGGAGACGGGCTGGACGACCTCGGCCAGCGGCCTGCTCTCCACCAGGACGTCATAGATGGAGGGGACTTCGGCGTGATGGTCGATACCCAGCGCCGTGGAGGCATTGCCCTGCGGGTCGAGGTCGACCACCAGGACACGGGCACCGTGCAGAGCCAGCGAAGCGGCAAGGTTGACGGTCGTCGTCGTCTTGCCCACGCCACCCTTCTGGTTGGCGACCACCATGACGCGGGTCTGTTCGGGCTGAGGCAGACCCTCGCCGGCGCGACCCAGAGCCTCGACCGCCAGTTGGGCAGCACGACCGATGGGAGTGTCGTCCATCGGGGGTGGCGTTTCACGTGAAACATCCTCCCCCATCGATTCGGTACGGGGACCGGGGACCGGTTCGGTCATCGGTCCCGCGATGTTGGCGTCGGACCGCAAGGATTCACTCTCCTCGACTTCAGGCTCGCAATGAATAGAGCCTCCCATGCCTTCGGGGTCGTGAACCAGTGAGGCCTGACGTTCTGTGGAGAAATCCACCTCTGTGGACATCTCCGTTCCCTGTCCGAGCGAACCGAGAGGCTTGCGGTTGCGAGGTTGGGCCGCGGCGCGGCCACGGTCGATGATGCCGTGCAGCAGTGAGCGACGTTTCACGTGAAACACGATGCACAGCGGCCGTGGCCGGACTGCCGCGACACTCCGGCATGTAGAGGTTTGGCAGCTTGTGTGGAGTACGAACGCCTATCGGCGCCGCCGCGTCCGTCCCATCCGCGCAGCCTTCGCCCTCTTGGCCGCGAAGCGTACGCCGCCCGGGCTCTCTCCGACCTCGACCCGCACGACGGTGGAGAGAGGATCCACGATGCCCTCACCCACATGCAGGACGGAGGTCTCCACCGCACCGAGCTTACTCAGGGCGGCGGCCGCGCTCTTCAGCTCCTCCTCCGCGGTATCCCCCTTGAGGGCGAGCATCTCCCCATAGGGACGCAGCAGCGGGATGCCCCACGTGGCCAGGCGGTCCAGCGGCGCAACCGCGCGGGCGGTCACCACCTGCACCGGCGGAAGCTGACCCATCACTTCCTCGGCACGCCCCCGGACGACGGTGACATGGTCGAGCCCCAGCAGCTCCACGACCTCGGTGAGGAAGTTGGTGCGCCGCAGCAGCGGCTCCAGCAGCGTGATCTTCAGGTCCGACCGGACCAGGGCCAGGGGAATGCCCGGCAGACCGGCGCCCGAGCCGACGTCGCACACCGTCACCCCCTCGGGAACCACCTCCGAGAGCACGGCACAATTCAGCAGATGCCGCTCCCACAGACGGGGTACCTCACGGGGGCCGATGAGCCCTCGCTGCACTCCTGCCTCGGCCAGCAGCTCGGCGTACCGGACCGCATCCGCGAAGCGATCACCAAATACATCACGTGCCTGCTCGGGCGCAGGGGGGAGCTCCGCTTCCGCCGTCACGGGGACCGTCCTTCCGTACCGCATCGGCGCTCTCGACGCCGACCATCAGAACTACGAGGCTGACAAAGTAGTACGGCCCCGCCTGCACAACAGACGGGGCCGGTGGAACGTGGGACCGCTCAGGCGGGAAGCACGACGACGAAGCGCTGCGGCTCCTCGCCCTCCGACTCGCTGCGCAGGCCGGCGGCCTTGACCGCGTCGTGCACGACCTTGCGCTCGAACGGAGTCATCGGCCTCAGCTTCACGGGCTCGCCGCTGCTCTTGGCCTCGGCGGCGGCCTTCGCGCCCAGCTCGGACAGCTCGGTCCGCTTCTTGGCGCGGTAGCCCGCGATGTCCAGCATCAGACGGCTGCGGTCGCCGGTCTCCCGGTGCACGGCCAGGCGCGTGAGCTCCTGCAGTGCCTCCAGCACCTCACCATCACGGCCGACCAGCTTCTGCAGGTCGCGACCGCCGGTGTCGCTGATGATCGAGACAGAGGCGCGGTCGGCCTCGACATCCATGTCGATGTCACCGTCGAGGTCGGCGATGTCCAGTAGACCCTCGAGGTAGTCCGCCGCGATCTCGCCCTCCTGCTCCAGGCGGGTCAGGGCGTCTGCGCCCTCGGCAGCGGCGGAGGTGGTGCCTTCCGTCACGGGGTGGGCTCCTTCTTACTTCTTGGACGGGGACTTGGGCCGCTGCGGACCCTTGCGCTGTCCGGACTGGGCCTTGCTGCGGGTGCCGTTACCGGGCTTGGAGACGGCCTTCTTCGAGCCGGCGGCCGGGGCGTCCGCCGGCTCGTCGGACTTGGTCAGCGACGGAGACTCCGTCTCCTCACCGGCCGACTTCGTACCACCCGACTGGCGCTGCGCCTTGGTCTGCCGCTTGGGCTGCTGGCGCCGGGGAGCGGTGGCGGTGGTCGCACCGTCCTCGGCCCCGGCCTGCGCGACGGCGGCGCTGTCGCTCCTCACCACGGAACCGTCGGACTGGGCCGCGAGACCCGTCTTGTTCAGACCGTTGATGAACTTGCGCTCGAACTCGTTGCGGTCCCGACCCTTGACGACGATCGCCTTGACGATGGCCTTCTCACGCCGGTTGCGGGTCTTGCCGTGGTGCGTGACGTGCTTGAAGAGCCGCTCCAGGTAGGCGGCCTGCGCCTTGGAACCCGGGGTCGGGTTGTTGTGGATGACGTACATCTGCTGGCCCATGGTCCACACGTTGGTGGTCAGCCAGTAGACGAGGACACCGACGGGGAAGTTGATACCGAAGATGGCGAACATGACCGGGAAGACGTACATCAGCATCTTCTGCTGCTGCATGAACGGCGTCTTCACCGTCGTGTCGACGTTCTTGGTCATCAGCTGGCGCTGCGTGTAGAACTGCGACGCCGACATCAGGATGATCATGACCGCGGTCACCACACGGACGTCGGTCAGCGAGGCACCGAGCGCGGCGACCTTGTCGCTGCTGTCCATGAACTTCGCGGCGAGCGGCGCGCCGACGATGTGCGCCTTACGGGCACTGGCCAGCAGCTGATCGTCGATGACGCCGATCGTCTTGCCCGTCGCGATGCCGTTCAGCACGTGGTACAGGGCGAAGAAGAACGGGGACTGCGCCAGGATGGGAAGGCACGAGGAGAGCGGGTTGGTACCCGACTCCTTGTACAGCTTCATCATCTCTTCGGACTGGCGCTGCTTGTCGTTCTTGTAGCGCTCCTGGATCTTCTTCATCTCGGGCTGGAGCGTCTGCATCGCCCGGGTCGCCTTGATCTGCTTCACGAAGAGCGGGATCAGGCAGATACGGATCAGGATCACCAGGGACACGATGGACAGGCCCCAGGCCCACCCGGTGTCAGGCCCGAAGATCGCCCCGTACACCGTATGGAACTGGACGATGACCCAGGAGACGGGCCAGGTGATGAAACTGAAGAGGCTGGCAATCGTGTCCACTAATCATGCTCCTTGGGCATGGGGCGAGGTCTCTGCGGCCGGGACCGCCGGCATGTTCCCGTCGGTGGCCGTTTCGGCGGCGGAGGGCCCGCCCTTGCGCGCACGCCAGGCGTTGCGCAGCATCTCGTGCCACCGCGGACGCTTGCGCGGCGGGACATGGTCCACACCGCCGAGCGACCACGGATTGCACCGCAGGATGCGCCACGCGGTGAGCGCCGTTCCCTTGATCGCACCGTGCCGGTCGATGGCCGTGTAGCCGTAGTGGGAACACGACGGGTAGTACTTGCACACCGGCCCGAGCAACGGGCTGATGGTCCACTGGTACAGCTTGATCAGAACCAGCAGCGGGTACTTCATCGCGCGCCCCCTCCCAGTAGCCGTCGAAGGGCGGCATCCAGGTCTCGGGCCAGCTGTGCGTGATCGGCGTCGCCCGCACCGGGCAGCGCTCGTACGACTACCAGGCTACCGGGGGGCAGCAGGGCGACTCGGTCGCGCATCAGATGGCGAAGTCTGCGCTTCACCGTGTTGCGGACGACCGCGCCACCCACCGCCTTGCTCACGACGAAACCCGCACGTGACGGGGGAGCGCTCTCCCCTGGCACGTGCGGGTCCGTGGCACCGCTACGTAGATGGACGACGAGAAGCGGGCGTCCAGTGCGACGCCCTCGTCGTACCGCGGTCGCGAAGTCCTCGCGCCGCCTCAGCCGGTTCTCGGTGGGCAGCACGATGTCATGACCTGACCGGAATCAGGCGGACAGACGGGCGCGACCCTTGCTACGGCGAGACGCGAGAATCGCGCGGCCGGCACGGGTGCGCATACGCAGCCGGAAGCCGTGGGTCTTCGCGCGACGACGGTTGTTCGGCTGGAAGGTGCGCTTGCTCACTCGGGGGCTCCAGAAAGAATCAGTAGTGGCGGGGTGCCGTCCTGGCTGTCACCGTGCGCCCACGAGTAGCTCGCAGTTACGCTCGAGTGCACCGCTTTCCGATCACCCTTGACGTGATCTGTGCCCTTCGGAGGCAGGCGGCAGCAGCCATCGACAACTCGACCTGGTCACGGTACGCGCGACTACGCCATCCGGTCAAACCAGCCGCTCCCGAGAGACACTGTCCACAGCCTGGGGACAACGACTTGAACCGCAGCCGTCGCGCTGACTACCGTGACTGGACTCCGATTCGTTCCCATGTCCCCCGCCCCACCCGTTTTGGATACCGACCCGTCCCGCACCACACGTTCGTGGGACCTGTGAGAGAGCGTGCCCTGTGGCTGACGTACCTGCCGATCTTGCCGCAGTGTGGCCACGAGTTCTGGAGCAGCTTCTCGGTGAGGGACGCGGACAGGGCGTCGAGGTGAAGGACGAGCACTGGATCCGGCGCTGCCAGCCACTCGCACTGGTCGCGGACACCGCCCTGCTCGCCGTGCCGAACGAGTTCGCCAAGGGCGTGCTCGAAGGGCGCCTCGCCCCGGTCGTCAGCGAGACGCTGAGCCGCGAGTGCGGCCGCCCGATCCGTATCGCGATCACCGTCGACAGCTCCGTCGGCGAGTCCCAGGCCCCCGCGCCCGCACCGGCGCCGCGCTACGAGGACCAGGAGCTGCCCCCGGGCCAGGGCGGCGGCTACGAGGGCTACGGCCGGCGCCGGGCGGACCTTCACCGTCCCGCCCGCCCCGACCAGTTCCCGGGCGCCCAGGGCGACCAGCTGCCGCCCCCGCGCACCGGCCCCCAGCCGGCGGACGGCGGCGACCACCTCCCGGCCGCGCGCCCCGCCTATCCCTCCGAGTACGCGGAGTACCAGCACCCCGAGCCCGGCGCCTGGCCGCGTCACCACCAGGACGACTACGGGTGGCAGCAGCAGCGGCTCGGCTTCCCCGAGCGGGACCCCTACGCCTCGCCCTCCCAGGACGCCTACGGGCCGCAGGACACCGGATACGGCCACCAGGACGCCTATCCGCCGGCCAAGGACTCCTACGCGCAGGACTACCGTTCCCCGTCGATGGAGCGCCCGCCGTACGACCAGCCGCGCTCCGACTACGACCCGTCCCGCGGCGACTACGACCCGCGCGACTACGACCAGCGCGATGCCGGCCGCCGTGAGCCGCCGGAGCCGACCGGCGCCGGCCAGGCGCACCGCGGCGGCCCGATGGGCCCGAACCTGCCCGCCACCGGCGCCCCCGGCCCGTCGGCCGCGAAGCCCGCGCCGGCGGCCGGCCCCGGCGAGCCGACCGCGCGCCTGAACCCCAAGTACCTCTTCGACACGTTCGTCATCGGCGCGTCCAACCGCTTCGCCCACGCGGCCGCGGTCGCCGTCGCCGAGGCACCCGCCAAGGCGTACAACCCGCTGTTCATCTACGGGGAGTCCGGGCTCGGCAAGACCCACCTGCTGCACGCGATCGGCCACTACGCGCGCAGCCTGTACCCGGGTACGCGCGTGCGGTACGTGAGCTCCGAGGAGTTCACCAACGAGTTCATCAACTCCATCCGCGACGGCAAGGGCGACAGCTTCCGCAAGCGCTACCGCGAGATGGACATCCTGCTCGTCGACGACATCCAGTTCCTCGCGGACAAGGAGTCGACGCAGGAGGAGTTCTTCCACACCTTCAACACCCTCCACAACGCCAACAAGCAGATCGTGCTCTCCAGCGACCGGCCGCCCAAGCAGCTGGTGACGCTGGAGGACCGGCTGCGCAACCGGTTCGAGTGGGGCCTGATCACCGACGTCCAGCCGCCCGAGCTGGAGACCCGCATCGCGATCCTGCGCAAGAAGGCGGTGCAGGAGCAGCTGAACGCCCCGCCGGAGGTGCTGGAGTTCATCGCCTCCCGGATCTCGCGCAACATCCGCGAGCTGGAGGGCGCGCTGATCCGGGTGACGGCGTTCGCCTCGCTCAACCGGCAGCCGGTGGACCTGGGCCTGACGGAGATCGTCCTGAAGGACCTGATCCCCGGCGGCGAGGACACGGCCCCGGAGATCACGGCGCCGGCCATCATGGCGGCCACGGCCGACTACTTCGGCCTCACCGTCGAGGACCTGTGCGGCACCTCGCGCGGCCGGGCCCTGGTCACCGCCCGCCAGATCGCCATGTACCTCTGCCGTGAGCTGACGGATCTGTCGCTGCCGAAGATCGGCGCCCAGTTCGGCGGCCGCGACCACACGACCGTGATGCACGCCGACCGCAAGATCCGTGCGCTGATGGCCGAGCGACGCTCGATCTACAACCAGGTCACGGAGCTGACCAACCGCATCAAGAACGGCTGAGGACAGACACAGAGCGGCGCTCAGGGCGCCTCCGGGAGCGGATCCCGGAGGCGCCCTGAGTCGTTGCGGCCCACGCCGTGGGCCGTTGCGGCGTCCGCCCCCGAGCCGTTGTGGCGTCCGCGGTTGTTCGAATCCGCGCCGGGTTACGGCCGCCCTCCACAGATTCGCCGAGTATTTTCCATCCACATCCTGGGGACCCGGAAGTTGTCCAGACGGCATCCACAGGCTGTGCGGTCGATCCACTATCGCCCCAGCTCAGAGGCCTGTGGAATGGTGGACGAAGACTCTCCACAGACTGTGGACAACGCCACTGTCCACAAGTCGTGGCCTGGGTTGTCCACCGGCAACCCACAGGTTGGGAGCTGTTGTCCCCAGTGATCGGCCGCTTCTCCACATGGCTGTCCACTGTTCGGCAACGCGACGCCCCCGGTCACCGCGTCGAGTGAAAGCCGTCACACCAAGGTCCGCGATTGGCATGTGGGAAACCTGGGTAAAGCTGGGGACGCAGCTGGGGAGAACTGCCCTCGGGCTGTGGGCGAGGTGTGCAGAACTTCCCGTTCTCCACAGAGACGCCGAGTTGTCCACCGGTCCCACCCACAGGGCCAGTGGACAAAATCTCCGCGCTGAGCTGGGCAAACGTGGTTATCCACGGTATCCACAGGCCCTACTACTACTGACAACCAGAGAGAGTGCGGAATCCGTTTCGAAGCGGGTCCTGTGCACAACTCGAGCTCTCGAGCCCGACCTCCCCTCAGCACGACTTGACCCCGACAGGCGCCTACTGTCAGTGCCGTGCGTCAGACTGGTCCCCGGTGTCCTTCCCGTCCCAGTGGGCGGCGACACCGAGTCGGAGGACTCAGTAGCAACAGCAGGAGGCGGCTTACGGTGAAGATCCGGGTGGAACGCGACGTACTCGCGGAGGCAGTGGCCTGGGCGGCACGCAGCCTTCCGGCCCGTCCGCCGGCGCCTGTTCTCGCCGGCCTGCTGCTCAAGGCGGAGGACGGCCAGCTGAGCCTGTCCAGCTTCGACTACGAGGTCTCCGCGCGGGTGTCCGTCGAGGCCGAGGTCGAGGAGGAGGGCACCGTCCTCGTCTCCGGCCGCCTGCTCGCCGACATCTCGCGCGCCCTGCCCAACCGTCCCGTGGAGATCTCCACAGACGGTGTACGGGCGACGGTGGTCTGCGGTTCCTCGCGCTTCACCCTCCACACCCTGCCGGTGGAGGAGTACCCGGCGCTCCCGCAGATGCCGAACGCGACGGGCACAGTGCCCGGCGAGGTCTTCGCCTCCGCCGTGCAGCAGGTGGCGATCGCGGCCGGCCGCGACGACACACTGCCCGTGCTGACTGGTGTCCGCATCGAGATCGAGGGCGACACCGTCACGCTGGCCTCCACCGACCGCTACCGCTTCGCGGTCCGCGAGTTCCTGTGGAAGCCGGAGAACCCGGACGCCTCCGCGGTCGCCCTGGTGCCCGCCAAGACCCTGCTGGACACCGCCAAGGCGCTGACCAGCGGCGACAGCGTGACCCTCGCGCTGTCCGGCTCGGGTGCCGGTGAGGGCCTGATCGGGTTCGAGGGTGCCGGGCGACGTACGACCACGCGTCTGCTGGAGGGCGACCTCCCGAAGTACCGCACCCTGTTCCCGACGGAGTTCAACTCCGTTGCCGTCATCGAGACCGCCCCCTTCGTGGAGGCCGTCAAGCGCGTGGCGCTGGTCGCCGAGCGCAACACCCCGGTGCGTCTGAGCTTCGAGCAGGGCGTGCTGATCCTGGAGGCCGGCTCCAGCGACGACGCACAGGCTGTGGAGAGGGTCGACGCGCAGCTGGAGGGCGACGACATCTCGATCGCCTTCAACCCCACGTTCCTGCTGGACGGCCTCAGCGCGATCGACTCCCCGGTGGCCCAGCTGTCCTTCACGACGTCCACCAAGCCGGCGCTGCTCAGCGGCAAGCCCGCGCTGGACGCCGAGGCGGACGTGGCCTACAAGTACCTGATCATGCCGGTGCGGCTGAGCGGCTGACCGGGCTGACGACCGGGCGCGTTTCCGCAGGTGGCGGCCCCGGGTCCGGGCATACGCATGAGCGCGTATGCCCACGGATGTGCGCGAGCGTCCGGGTCTAGGCTCGGACGCGGGTACGAAAGTGCCGCAACGCCACGTCGTGAAACCTAAGGAACGCAACTGATGGAGCTCGGTCTCGTCGGCCTCGGCAAGATGGGCGGCAACATGCGCGAGCGGATCCGCCGCGCCGGCCACACCGTCCTCGGATACGACCGCAACCCGGACCTCGCCGATGTCCACAGCCTGGAAGAGCTTGTGGGCAAACTCCACGGCCCGCGCGTGGTCTGGGTGATGGTCCCGGCCGGCGAGCCCACCCAGGGCACGATCGACGCCCTCGCCGAGCTGCTGGAGCCCGGCGACGTGGTCGTGGACGGCGGGAACTCCCGCTGGACGGACGACGAGAGGCACGCCGAGGAGCTGGCCGCCAAGGGCATCGGTTTCGTCGACTGCGGCGTCTCCGGCGGCGTGTGGGGCCTGGAGAACGGCTATGCGCTGATGTACGGCGGCGACGCGGAGAACGTCGCCAAGGTGCAGCCGGTCTTCGACGCGCTCAAGCCGGAGGGCGACCTCGGCGCGGTGCACGCCGGCAAGGTCGGGGCGGGCCACTTCGCCAAGATGGTCCACAACGGCATCGAGTACGCGATGATGCAGGCCTACGCCGAGGGCTGGGAGCTGCTGGAGAAGGTCGACTCCGTGGAGAACGTCCGCGAGGTCTTCCGGTCCTGGCAGGAGGGCACCGTCATCCGCTCCTGGCTGCTCGACCTGGCGGTCAACGCCCTCGACGAGGACCAGCACCTGGAGCAGCTGAGGGGTTACGCGCAGGACTCCGGCGAGGGTCGGTGGACCGTGGAGGCGGCCATCGACAACGCGGTGCCGCTGCCCGCGATAACGGCCTCGCTGTTCGCGCGGTTCTCCTCGCGGCAGGAGGACTCGCCGCAGATGAAGATGATCGCCGCGCTGCGCAACCAGTTCGGCGGTCACGCCGTGGAGAAGAAGTAGTCCACCGGACCGCCTCGCGGTCCGCAACGCCGGGGGAGGTCGGCGAACGACCATGCACGTCACGCATCTGTCGCTGGCCGACTTCCGCTCGTACGTCCGGGCCGAGGTCCCGCTCGACCGGGGTGTCACGGCGTTCGTCGGCCCCAACGGCCAGGGCAAGACGAATCTCGTCGAGGCGATCGGCTACCTGGCCACGCTCGGCAGCCACCGGGTCGCCTCCGACGCGCCGCTGGTCCGCATGGGCGCCGAGCGCGCGGTGGTCCGGGCGCAGGTGCGGCAGGGCGAGCGGCAGCAGCTGGTCGAGCTGGAGCTGAACCCCGGCCGGGCCAATCGCGCCCGTATCAACCGGTCCTCGCAGGTCAGGCCGCGGGACGTGCTGGGCATCGTGCGGACCGTGCTGTTCGCGCCCGAGGACCTGGCCCTGGTCAAGGGCGATCCCGGGGAGCGGCGGCGGTTCCTCGACGAGCTGGTGACGGCGCGCTCCCCGCGGATGGCGGGGGTGCGCTCCGACTACGAGCGGGTGCTCAAGCAGCGCAACACGCTGCTGAAGTCGGCCGCGCTGGCGCGTCGGCACGGCGGCCGTTCGATGGACCTGTCCACGCTGGACGTGTGGGACCAGCATCTGGCGCGGGCGGGCGCCGAGCTGCTCGCCCAGCGTCTGGATCTGGTCGGCGCGCTGGAGCCGCTGGCCGACAAGGCGTACGAGCAGCTGGCTCCCGGCGGGGGTCCGGTGGTGCTGGAGTACAAGCCGTCGGCGCCGGGCGATGCACACACGCGTGAGGATCTCTTCGCGCAGCTGACGGCCGCGCTCGCGGATGTCCGCAAGCAGGAGATCGAGCGGGGTGTGACGCTGGTCGGGCCGCACCGGGACGATGTGGTGCTCAGGCTCGGTCAGCTGCCGGCCAAGGGATACGCCTCGCACGGCGAGTCCTGGTCGTTCGCGCTGGCGCTGCGTCTGGCGTCGTACGACCTGCTGCGCGCGGAGGGCAATGAGCCGGTGCTGATCCTCGACGACGTCTTCGCGGAGCTGGACGCCCGTCGCCGTGAGCGGTTGGCGGAGCTGGTGGCGCCCGGTGAGCAGGTGCTGGTGACCGCCGCGGTGGACGACGACGTGCCGCATGTGCTCGCGGGTGCGCGGTTCGCCGTGTCGGACGGGACGGTGGAGCGCGTATGAGCGGCGAGCGGGAGCCGGGCCGGGGAAGGGCGCCCGAGCCGTCGGGCGTGGACCTCGCGCGTGTGGCGTTGCGCGCGGCGAAGGAGGCGGCACGCGCGCGTGGGGACGCGGCGCAGCAGCGCAGGCAGGTGCGGCGTGGTGGTCTGCGTTCGGGCGCGCGGGCCGACGGTCGTGATCCGATGGCTCTCGGCGCCGCGATCAACCGGCTGATCACGGAGCGCGGCTGGGAGGCGCCGGCCGCGGTGGGCGGTGTCATGGGGCGCTGGCCGCAGATCGTCGGGGCGGATGTGGCCAAGCACTGTGTGCCGGATCGGTACGACGAGGACGAGCGGGTGCTGACGGTCCGCTGCGACTCGACGGCGTGGGCGACGAATCTGAGGCTGCTCGCGCCGACGCTGGTGGCCCGGCTCAACGAGGACCTGGGGCACGGCGCGGTGCGGGCGATCAAGGTGTTCGGGCCGGGCGGCGGGGGTCGCCGGTACGGTCCGCTGCGGGTGCCGGGCGGTACGGGGCCCGGCGACACCTATGGGTGACAGACGTCACACGAGCAGGTCGTGGCGGCCGTCTCGGGGCGGATGGGGGCCGTCGTTCGAACATCCGCACGCTCTTGCGAATCCCGGCCTGACCCGGGTGTAGCGAAGTGTTGACGCCCGGAAGCGCTGAGTGCCGCTGTGAGCCTCTTGGAGCCCCCTTCTGCATATCGGGACCCGGCCAAGACCGGTTGAGGGCGCCACATGCGTACTCAGGTACCGGCAAACCCCCATCACTGTCAGCGCTACCGGTAGAATGGAAGCCAATCCCGCCCCACTCGTGGGGACCGTCCGGGAAAAGCTGAGCAACGCTGATCAAGGCTTACCAACGCAACATGCCGCAGCCGCTCCGGCAACCCTCTCCCGGAGGGGGCACCCCCAGGAGTCCGGCTCGTGCTGTGCCAGAAAGGGCGCTTCGTGGCCGATTCCGGCAACCCCAACGAGAACATCCCGTCCGCCGAAGCCGGCGTGGACGGGGCCGCATCCTCGAACGGTGAGGTCACGGCCTCCTACGATGCCAGCGCGATCACCGTCCTGGAGGGCCTGGACGCGGTCCGCAAGCGACCCGGCATGTACATCGGTTCGACCGGTGAGCGGGGCCTGCACCACCTTGTGTACGAGGTGGTCGACAACTCCGTCGACGAGGCGCTGGCCGGGTACGCGGACACCATCGACGTGACGATCCTGGCCGACGGCGGCGTGCGTGTGGTCGACAACGGTCGTGGCATCCCGGTGGGCATCGTCCCCTCCGAGAACAAGCCGGCCGTGGAGGTCGTGCTGACCGTGCTGCACGCGGGCGGCAAGTTCGGCGGCGGCGGCTACGCGGTGTCCGGCGGTCTGCACGGTGTGGGCGTCTCCGTCGTGAACGCCCTGTCCAGCAAGGTGTCCGTGGACATCAGGACGGACGGCCACCGCTGGACGCAGGAGTACAAGATGGGCGTCCCGACGGCGCCGCTGGCCCAGCATGAGGAGACGACCGACACCGGCACTTCGGTGACGTTCTGGGCCGACCCGGAGATCTTCGAGACCACCGACTACTCCTTCGAGACGCTGTCGCGGCGCTTCCAGGAGATGGCGTTCCTCAACAAGGGCCTGACGATCAGGCTCACCGACGAGCGTGCGTCCGCGAAGGCCACGTCCGGGGCGGACGAGGCGGGCGCGGACGAGAAGGACGAGGTCAAGGCGGTCACCTACCGCTACGACGGCGGCATCGTCGACTTCGTGAAGTACCTCAACTCCCGCAAGGGGGAGGTGGTGCACCCCTCCGTCGTGGACCTGGAGGCCGAGGACAAGGACAAGAGCCTGTCCCTCGAGGTCGCGATGCAGTGGAACAGCGGTTACAGCGAGGGCGTCTACTCCTTCGCCAACATCATCCACACCCATGAGGGCGGTACGCACGAGGAGGGCTTCCGGGCCGCGCTGACCTCGCTGATCAACAAGTACGCGCGCGACAAGAAGCTGCTGCGGGACAAGGACGACAACCTCACGGGTGACGACATCCGCGAGGGTCTGACCGCGATCATCTCGGTCAAGCTGAGCGAGCCGCAGTTCGAGGGCCAGACCAAGACCAAGCTGGGCAACACGGAGGCGAAGACCTTCGTCCAGAGGGCCGTCTACGAACACCTGAACGACTGGCTGGACCGCAACCCGGTCGAGGCGGCGGACATCATCCGCAAGGGCATCCAGGCGGCCACCGCGCGTGTGGCGGCCCGCAAGGCCCGCGACCTCACCCGCCGCAAGGGTCTGCTGGAGTCGGCGTCCCTGCCGGGCAAGCTCTCCGACTGCCAGTCGAACGACCCCATCAAGTGCGAGATCTTCATCGTCGAGGGTGACTCCGCCGGCGGCTCCGCCAAGTCCGGCCGGAACCCGGAGTACCAGGCGATCCTCCCGATCCGCGGCAAGATCCTCAACGTCGAGAAGGCACGCCTGGACAAGATCCTGCAGAACCAGGAGATCCAGGCGCTGATCTCCGCGTTCGGCACGGGCGTGCACGAGGACTTCGACATCGAGAAGCTCCGCTATCACAAGATCATCCTGATGGCGGACGCCGACGTCGACGGCCAGCACATCAACACCCTGCTGCTGACCTTCCTGTTCCGCTTCATGCGGCCGCTGGTCGAGGCCGGGCACGTGTTCCTCTCCCGTCCGCCGCTCTACAAGATCAAGTGGGGCCGGGAGGACGTCGAGTACGCCTACTCCGACCGGGAGCGCGACGCGCTCCTCGAGATGGGCCGCCAGCGCGGCAAGCGGGTCCGCGAGGACTCGATCCAGCGCTTCAAGGGCCTCGGCGAGATGAACGCCGAGGAGCTGCGCGTGACCACCATGGACGTCGACCACCGGGTCCTCGGCCAGGTCACCCTCGACGACGCCGCCCAGGCCGACGACCTGTTCTCCGTCCTGATGGGCGAGGACGTCGAGGCCCGCCGGCAGTTCATCCAGCGCAATGCCAAGGACGTTCGCTTCCTCGACATCTGAGTCGGTCTCAGCTGACCGCACCAGGAAGGACCCTCACCAGCAATGGCCGACGAGAACATTCCGTCCACGCCTGAAGAAGACGGCGAGACCACCCTCCGTATCGAGCCTGTCGGCCTCGAGACGGAGATGCAGCGCTCGTACCTCGACTACGCGATGTCCGTCATCGTCTCGCGTGCGCTGCCGGACGTCCGGGACGGGCTCAAGCCCGTCCACCGTCGCGTGCTGTACGCGATGTACGACGGGGGCTACCGCCCCGACCGCGGCTTCTACAAGTGCGCCCGTGTCGTCGGCGACGTCATGGGCAACTACCACCCGCACGGCGACTCCTCGATCTACGACGCGCTGGTCCGCCTCGCGCAGCCGTGGGCGATGCGGATGCCGCTGGTGGACTCCAACGGCAACTTCGGCTCTCCGGGCAACGACCCGGCGGCGGCCATGCGCTACACCGAGTGCAAGATGGCGCCGCTGTCGATGGAGATGGTCCGCGACATCGACGAGGAGACCGTCGACTTCACGGACAACTACGACGGCCGCTCCCAGGAGCCGACCGTCCTGCCCTCCCGCTTCCCGAACCTGCTGATCAACGGCTCGGCCGGTATCGCGGTGGGCATGGCGACCAACATCCCGTCGCACAACCTGCGCGAGGTGGCCTCCGGCGCCCAGTGGTACCTGGAGAACCCGGAGGCCTCCCACGAGGAGCTCCTCGAGGCGCTGATCGAGCGGATCAAGGGCCCGGACTTCCCCACCGGAGCGCTCGTCGTCGGCCGCAAGGGCATCGAGGAGGCGTACCGCACCGGCCGCGGCTCGATCACCATGCGTGCCGTGGTCGAGGTCGAGGAGATCCAGAACCGCCAGTGCCTGGTGGTCACGGAGTTGCCGTACCAGGTGAACCCGGACAACCTCGCGCAGAAGATCGCCGACCTGGTGAAGGACGGCAAGATCGGCGGCATCGCGGACGTCCGCGACGAGACCAGCTCGCGCACCGGTCAGCGCCTGGTGATCGTCCTGAAGCGGGACGCGGTCGCCAAGGTCGTCCTGAACAACCTCTACAAGCACACCGACCTCCAGACGAACTTCGGCGCCAACATGCTGGCGCTGGTCGACGGCGTGCCGCGCACGCTGTCGCTGGACGCGTTCATCCGCCACTGGGTGACGCACCAGATCGAGGTCGTCGTCCGCCGTACGCGGTTCCGGCTGCGCAAGGCGGAGGAGCGGGCGCACATCCTGCGCGGTCTGCTGAAGGCCCTGGACGCCATCGACGAGGTCATCGCCCTGATCCGGCGCAGCGACACCGTCGAGACCGCCCGCGGGGGCCTGATGAGCCTGCTGGAGATCGACGAGATCCAGGCCAACGCCATCCTCGAGATGCAGCTGCGGCGACTGGCCGCCCTGGAGCGGCAGAAGATCGTCCAGGAGCACGACGAGCTCCAGGCCAAGATCAACGAGTACACCCAGATCCTCGCCTCCCCGGTCCGTCAGCGCGGGATCGTCAGCGAGGAGCTGGCCGCGATCGTCGAGAAGTACGGCGAGGACCGCCAGACGAAGCTGATCCCCTACGAGGGCGACATGTCCATCGAGGACCTGATCGCCGAGGAGGACATCGTCGTCACGGTCACCCGGGGCGGCTACATCAAGCGCACCAAGACCGACGACTACCGAGCCCAGAAGCGCGGCGGCAAGGGCGTGCGCGGTACGAAGCTGAAGGAAGACGACATCGTCGACCACTTCTTCGTCACCACCACGCACCACTGGCTGCTGTTCTTCACCAACAAGGGCCGGGTGTACCGCGTGAAGGCCTACGAGCTGCCGGACGCCGGCCGGGACGCGCGCGGTCAGCACGTGGCGAACCTGCTGGCCTTCCAGCCGGACGAGGCGATCGCCCAGATCCTCGCGATCCGCGACTACGAGGCGGCGCCGTACCTGGTGCTCGGCACCAAGGCGGGCCTGGTCAAGAAGACGCCTCTGAAGGATTACGATTCGCCTCGCTCCGGTGGCGTCATCGCGATCAACCTGCGCGAGCAGGAGGACGGTTCCGACGACGAACTGATCGGAGCCGAGCTGGTCTCCGCCGCGGACGACCTGCTTCTGATCAGCAAGAAGGCGCAATCGATCAGGTTCACCGCCACGGACGACACCCTGCGTCCGATGGGCCGTGCCACCTCGGGTGTCAAGGGCATGAGCTTCCGCGGGGGCGACGAGCTGCTCTCGATGAATGTTGTTCGACCCGGTACGTTCGTGTTCACTGCCACGGACGGCGGGTACGCCAAGCGGACGCGGGTCGACGAGTACCGCGTCCAGGGTCGCGGTGGCCTCGGCATCAAGGCTGCCAAGACCGTGGAGGACCGCGGTTCGCTCGTGGGGGCGCTGGTTGTCGAGGAGACCGACGAGATCCTCGCCATCACGCTCTCGGGTGGCGTGATTCGTACGCGGGTCAACGAGGTCAGGGAGACGGGCCGTGACACCATGGGCGTCCAACTGATCAATCTGGGGAAGCGCGATGCCGTCGTCGGTATCGCACGTAACGCCGAGGCGGGGCGCGAGGCGGAGGAAGTCGACGGCGACGTGGCCGTGGACGAGATCGCCGAGGAGGCCGCGACCAGCGGCACGGACGAGGGCGGGGTGCCCTCGGCCGAGTAGCACGAGGAGAGAGTCATCGTGAGCGGAGCCACGGGCGCCGGATCGGCCGGTACCTCCACTGGTACGGATGCGAACGGCGGCGGCCGTGGCTCCGCCGCGTCTGCGACGGACACGCGTACGACCAATCTGCAAGCGATCAAGTCGCCCACGACCGACGCACACACGCCCCACACCCACGGATCCCAGGGGGGAACGGTGACGGACACCCGAGGCCCGCAGGCCCAGCAGGTGAACGCCGCGGCCGGCCAGCAGGCGGCGGGCTCTCCGCTGCCGGGAGAGCGGCAGCAGCAGCCCTCCGGGCCGTACCACCCGCCGCAGGCCTACCCGTCGGCCGAGTCCGCCTCCCAGGCGGTGCGCCGGCCGCGTACGGGCGCGCGTACCGCACCGCGCACCCGCAAGGCCCGGCTGCGCGTGGCCAAGGCCGACCCGTGGTCGGTGATGAAGGTCAGCTTCCTGCTCTCCATCGCCCTGGGCGTCTGCACGGTCGTGGCGGCCGCCGTGCTGTGGATGGTCATGAACGCGATGGGCGTGTTCTCCACGGTCGGCGGGACGATCTCCGAGGCCACCGGCTCCAACGAGTCGAACGGCTTCGACCTCCAGTCCTTCCTGTCCCTCCCCCATGTGCTGATGTTCACGTCGATCATCGCCGTGATCGATGTGGTGCTGGCGACGGCCCTCGCGACCCTCGGAGCGTTCATCTACAACCTCTCCGCGGGCTTCGTCGGCGGTGTCGAGCTGACGCTGGCCGAGGACGAGTAGACCGGCCGACCGCGCCTGCGCGGGTGTCGCGAAACGTCCGCTGACGGTCCTCCGACAACCGATTTTGGGACTGCCCCCCTCGTGCGCTAATCTTCAGGAGTCAGCGCGCGGGACACCACCGCAGAGCGCGGCGGGGCTATAGCTCAGTTGGTTAGAGCGCATCCCTGATAAGGATGAGGCCACAGGTTCAAATCCTGTTAGCCCCACAACGGCATAGCGCCAGCTCAGATGGCCGGTAGATCCCCTCGATCTACCGGCCATCTACATTTGCCGATCTTGGTATCCCGCTACTACCCCGTAACTTCTGCGCGGCCCGGCGGTTGAACGTTCACTGGCCGCTACAGCTACATGTAGGAGATCCGGCAGCACCGTAGGTACAGTGCGCGTGGGGAGGCGGACGGACCGGTTCCTGTCCGCCTGACGCACAGCCCCATGACAGGCCCGGCCGGGGTTCTTGGTATCCCCCCCCCCTGGAGTTACGCCCCCTTCCCTGGAGATCGGCGGGGGACGCCCCCCTCAGGACAGTAAACCGCCCCGCCCTCCAATACGGAGGACGGGGCGATCGTGCTCAGCCACACGGGCGAGCACTCCCGGAGCCACGGACGCACATCACGTAGCCCCGGCGCCGCTCCCCACCCAGACCGCAGACGAGGAACGGCAGCCCTCTACCGCTCAGCAAGATCGTAGAATTTGCCCAGACAGGCAAAGACACCAGGTGAAGATCATTACAGCGTGGTCGGGTGCCCCTCGACCCGATGCCCGACTGGGTAGCAGCCCGCCGCCGGGAGATCGGGACACGCATCCGCACAGCTCGACTGGCGGCGAACCTGACCCAGATGCAGCTGGCAGATCGCATCGGCCGCGAGCACCGAACCATCCACCGCTGGGAGTACGCGCAGCGGGAGCCGAACCTCAGCGACCTGCTACTCATCGCCGATGCTGTTGGCGTCGACCTCGAGGACCTGGTGCGCACATGAACAGGCCCCACCCCCGATGCGGAGCGGGGGCGGGGCCGCGGTGTGTGCGGGTTAGGCGCTGATCGCGCCCACCTTCACGGCACCGAGGAACGTGCCCCAGGCCGCGGGCGAGGCAGCCGCCGCGCCGCGGGGACGGTCTTTGGTGTCCCGGAAGAACGCGCCTGACGACGTCTTGGCGACCTCGATGCAGGCGCCGTTGCCGGTGCTGTAGCTCGATGTACGCCAGGGCAGAGTGCTGTCCATGTGCTCACCTTTCACTGGTGCTTGATACGTGGTGGGCGGCCGTCCGAGCCCCAGGAGACGGCCACCCGCCCGCCGCAGCGCGTACCTGCGCGCGGCGGGAGTCTTCAGCGCGCCGGCCGGAGCGGGTAGGTACGGGGGCGTTCCGCTTCCGGGGGGCGCTTGCAGAGCCGCTTGTGCAGGTGGATGTCCGCCCCGGCGGCGGATGCGCCAGGGATAATCTCCGTGTCGTACTCCTCGCCGGGCTTGATCGGCTGGCCGCAGCGCGCGCAGATCATCGCCGTCCTTCCCGCACGAGCCGGGTGAGGCCGCGGCCGATCTCGCAGCCGGGCGCGGCCGCGCAGCACTCGGCGCAGCCGGGCGCGTGGTCGAGGAGCGCACGGTACGCGCGTTGGCCGGTGCGGGGGCGGCACTCGCGGCAGGAGCGCGGGTACCAGCGCATCCGGGCGCTGTCGGCATCGTCGGAGATCGGGCTGAGCTGTTCGCCGTAGTCAACAGCGGTCTCGGCGGTCAGCGGGCCCGTGCCGCACCATACGCAGGCCCGGCCGCGTACTTGCGCGTCCTTCAGGTCCTCGAGGGCTGGCAGGCCCAGCAAGGTGAGGACGGCGGCCGGCACTTCCAGTAAGCCCTCTGCCGGGCCGGGGGCGGGAACGGTACGGTTCGTCATGTCGGCGCTCCTCCGGGCGTCGGCCACAGCCTCGGGAGGTGTCCGCCTCGCCGGGGCTCTGTTGTCCCCGCCGACGCTAGGAGTGTGGTGTGCAACACATCCAGCGATGTTCACAGATGTTCACACCAACTGGAATGAGCAGCCTGATGGCCGACGCGCTCCTTGACTCAGCTCCCACGACTGGCCGAGCCTGATGCACATCCGTGAACATGGCGAGCATTGGAGACTGAGGTGTCACTACGGTTCGTCGGCATCGACCCCAACACCGGGCAAGGCGAAAGCCCGACCGTGTGGGTCGACGAGAGCAAAGGTGAGTTGGTCATCCAGGGCTGGAAGCCCGACGCGCAGACGGAGGCGGAGTGCGCCGCCTTCAAGGTGCCGGGCCATGCAGCAGGCATCCCAGAGCACGAGCAGGTAGTGCGGGTACCGGCCCGCATGGTGCCGATCTTGAGGAAGGCGTGCGATGCCGCAGAACGTGCCCAGCTGGGATGAACTCCTCGACAGCGCACAACGGTCAGCCGTCCACCTGGAGATGCGGGACGCATACGGCGTCGCCAGCGAGGCCGCAGACTTCGCCCACTGGAAAGGCACCGGGGAAGTCGACGACGACCCCGACTCGCCCAACTGGGCGCCCTGGACGCGGCTGATCCACCGCACCGTCGCGCGGGGCGTCCTGGTGCGCCGTGCACGGATCGTGTCCGAGCCGGTGAGCGACTACATCCGGTACGAGCACGCCGGCACCGCCGCCAACGTGGCCGCCGGCGAACAAGTCCGATGGCTTCCACGCCGCCAGGCGTCCGCGATCGCCCTTCCGGGGAACGACTTCTGGCTGATCGACGGCTGCCTGATCCGGTGGAACCACTTCACCGGCGACGGCGCCAGCGCGCCCGGCGAGATCAGCGAGGACCCGGCCGCGGCCCAGCTCTGCGCCAACGCATTCGAGGCGGTGTGGGCCCGGGCGATCCCGCACGACGAGTACAAGATCAGCTAGAACGAAGGGTCCAGCCGCACGACATGCCGACGTCCCCATCTTCCTCAGCCCAGGCCGCGCGTGAACGCGTTGCGCGACGCCTGCGGGACCTGCGGGCCGACGCAGGCCTCACGGGAACTGAGCTGGCTGTGCGCTGCGGCTGGACCCACCCCAAGACCAGCCGAATCGAGAACGCCCGCACACCACCCACCCCGGACGACATCCGCCGATGGTGCCAGGCGTGCGACGCCGAGGACCAGGCGGCGGACATCATCGTCGAGTCCCGCGACGCCGAGTCCGCATACACGGAGTGGCAGCGCACGGTCCGCGCCGGCCTGAAGCGACTACAGGACAGCTACGTTCGCCTGTACGAGTCCACGGAGCTGTTCCGGATCTACTCGCCGACGCTGGTGCCCGGGCTGCTCCAGACCGAGGGATACGCGCGGGCCGTGCTATCTGCCACCGCCGAACTACTCGATCTGCCCAACGACGCGGACGAGGCCGCGGTGGCACGGGTACAGCGGTCGCAGATCATCCACCGGCCGGGGCGTCGCTTCGTCATGGTGATCGAGGAGAGCGCCCTCTCCTACCAGCTCGGTGACCCTGCCGCGATGGCCGCACAGCTCGGCTACCTGCTCACCGCCGGCGCTCTGCCCACGGTGTCGCTGGGCATCATCCCCTCCAGCACGCAGCGCGGACTGTGGCCACAGGAGCTGTTCCACGTCTACGACAACCAGCTGGTGTCCGTGGAGCTGATGGCGGCCCGGGTCCGCATCACGCAGCCGTCCGAGGTGGCCCTGTACCTCAAGGCGTTTGAGCAGCTACGGAGCATGGCGGTGTACGGCGCCGATGCGCGGGCGCTGATCCTGCGCGCCATCGAGGCCCTGCACTGACTCCAGGGCATGACGAAACGGCCCCGCCCTCCCACCAGGGGAGGACGGGGCCGTGATGCTGTGTCAGCGGACGAAGAAGGCAACCACCGCGGCGGCCAGGCCGAGGACGCCAACGATGGCGCCGAGCTGTGCGAGCGGCCACCGGCCCGACTTCAGGGCCTCGACCTCCGCACGCAGGGCCTTGATCTCGTCGTCGCGCTTCTGGAATTCGCTCTCGGTGTCGGTGCGGAGCTGGCGAACGTCGGCGTCGGTACGGTTCGTGCGCTCGACCAGGACGCCGAGCTTGCCGTTGATCTGCTCCAGGCCCGTGCGGATCTCCCCTCGCAGTTCGGCCAGTTCGACAGCGAGGTTCGTCGTCGGGTCCGGGGCCGCGGTCATCATGACCTACTTCGTGACGGTCTCGGTCAGGCCCGGCCCTTCGCTGCCGCCGCTGGTCGCGATCGCGGTGAGCACGGCGAGCACCGCGGCGAGCCCGCCGGCGCCCACTGCGCCCTGCCAGGGCGCGTCGAGCAGGCCGAACGAGCCGCCCGTGAGGACGGCGAGCGTGGACTGGGCGAAGGTGCGCACCGATCGTTCGCCGGTGGCCTTCCAGAAAGCGCGAGTCAGCATGGCGGTTTCCCCTTTGTCAGGTGGTGGGCTTGGCGTAGGCGAGGCGGTGCAGGGCGGCCCAGCCCTGCGGTCCGATCGCGGGGTCCCGGGTGACGCCCTTCGAGCGGTACTCGGGGTGCGCGTTGTGGAACGCGATGACGCCGTCCTGCGTCTTCGCCCCGTAGTTCGGCGACTCCGGCACGGACTTGTCCATGAGCCCCGCGGCCTTGAGCGCCCGCTGCAACGGCACGGCCGACGGGCTGGTCTTGTTGGGCCCGAGCCCGGCCGGGAAGGCTGGCGGCGTGTACGAGCCGCTGCTCGAAGTGCTGCCCATGTCGGCCCACTTGCGCAGCGCGGCACGGTCGGCGAACTGGCCGACGTTGGTGTCGACGGGCCGGTCGGTGTACTGGTGGAACAGCCACTCCGCCTTGATCCGGGGCTGCCCGGCGGTGACGTAGTCGGCGATCCACAAGGCGTCGCCCGCGTTCGACGTCGTATCCCGGCGTAGCCAGTAGTCCTGATTGCAGTACAGGCCGACCCGGTGCGTGCTGCCGCGGAGCTTTTTCACCTCGGCGAGGAACCGGTCCTTGTCCGCGCATGAGACCCCGGGGTCTTCCCAGTCGGCCCACAGCGGGTCGCCCTCGAGGGACGCGCACTTCTCGACGAAGTACCGCGCCTGGGCGGCCATGTCGCCGGGGCGCAGGAAGTGGTAGAACCCGACGACGCATCCGGCAGCGCGTGCGTGCGCGGCCTGCGCGCGCATCTTCGGGTTGATGTACGAGACGCCCTCGGTGGCCTTGACGAACACGAAGTCGCTGCCGCTCGTGCTGTACGTCTCGGACTGGTACGAGCTGACGTCGATGCCGCGGCAGGTGGCCATCAGCTGGTCACCTCCTGGCCCTCGTTGGACGCGGCGACGACGGCCCAGTTCTTCGCCTTCCACAGGTCGTCGAGCGCCTTCGTAACCTCCGGCCCGGCCAGCGTCTCCGCGAGCTCGTGCGCCAGGTCGTGGAACGGCCGGGACACCCTCTGGAGGTGGACGGGCAGGTGGTCGTAGCGGAAGTTGCGGAGCATCCGCGCCGTGGCGGGGTGGATCTCTGCGGCCATGAACGCCTCCAGGAGGGCATAGAGAAAGCCCCGGGCCGGTCGGCGCGGGGCGGGTGGGGGCAGGGCTAGGCGATCGCAGTCCACGCAAACGGCTGCCCGCTGAAAGCGGTGCTGCGGAGCGCGCGGATGGAAAACCCGGTGGTCGTCACGCCGCTGACCGCGTACATCAACGTCGTAGTGCCGCCCACAGCCGGGGCACTAGCCTGCGGCGTGACATGGACGACAGGCGTTGTCGCGAACGGCTGCGGGAAGACGACGTCAGCCTGAACCCACTGGTTGGCGGTGGCCGTCGTCCAGGTGAGCGAGACTGTGCCGTTCTGGTCGTTGCGGGCGGCGAGGCGTTCGGCAGTGATCCGCATACCGGGCTGCCACGCGGTGGCCTGTACAGCCACAGGCGTACTCCTTCCTACAGGGCGACGATGGCGGGATCGGCGAGGCGTACGTCAGTGCCCGACACGTGCGGCTTGACCACGCCGTTCATGGAGCGGGTCACGCTGAACGTCTGGGGGGACGAGCTGCCGGTGATGCCAGTCACGGTCATCACCTCGCCACCGACCCTGATCAGGAACGGCGTCTCGAACTTCCACAGCGGCCCGGCAGTCACCTTCACCGACAGCGACGTGGCAGTCCCAGTCACAGCGGCCGCCAGTTCGCTGCCATCCGTGTCGACGATGCCAAGCACGGTGTCATCGACCACGCCCACCTGATACGGGCCCGCCGGCGCGCACACGAGGTCGATCTCCCACGTGCGGGTGCCGATCCGCTCGGTGTACCCCTGCACCATCAGGTCCAGTGGGCCGGGCGGCAGCCAGTCCGGCAGATCCGTGATGCGGATCAGGTCGCCCTCGGTGATACCGAGCACGGCCGGGATCAGGGCGGGCGCCTTGTGCAGGCGCAGGGTAACCGTCGGGTAGCGGGGCTCGTCCCACGTCCCCAGGTGCAGCAGCCACCACGCCATCGGCTCCGTCTGCTCGTCCAACCACAAGTTCAGGCTGACCGAGTCGTCGTAGCGGCCGACCCCGTCCGGAGGAGGCTGCACCGACAGGGCCCCCGCCTCGAGCACCGCGCGCGCCGAGCTGCCGCCGATCCTCTCCACGGTCAGGTCGTTGCGGACCGTGGAGTCGTCGTCGATCGGCTCCAGCTCGCCCAGGCCCTTCGCCTGGTATGACAGCGTGAGCGCCGGCGGCTGGTTGTACAGCGTGGTCCGGCCCCGGTAGCGCAGACCCAGCCGCTCCCTGTCCTCCACCAGGATCCCGCCGTCCGCCTGCTGGCACTGGTCGAGCAGTTCCAGCAGCTGGCCAGGCCGCTGCGGGCCCATGCGGGCATGCTCCGCAGGGTCCCCGATGACCATCACCGGGATACCTTCTTCGGCGCCCAGGCGCAGCAGGCGGGTTCCTGACGGTTCGCCGTTGTAGCCGTTCTCGGCGTTGTTGAAGATCTTGGTGTCGGTTGCCTGGAAGACGGCCATATGGCCGATCGACGTGTCCTCCAGGCCCTGCCCGAAGCTGGAGCGGATACTGCTCACCCGCCCGACGGTGCCGGTGAAGCTCCCAGACTGGTAGTGGCCGATCGACGCCGCGGTGTTCAGCCACGCCAGGTCGACTGTGACGGTGTTGCCGGTCTGGCGGGCGAACACCCGGACGCGGTTCCAGTTGGTGAAGAAGTTGGGGGTCGTGCCGGCGGTCGTGGACGTCAGCAGCAGCTGGTTGCCATCGGCGTCGAGCACTTGCAGCTGGACCTGGTTGGTGGCCACGCGTACCCGGTACAGGGCGCCGGTGCCGGTGGCCTGGATCTCGATGAGGACGGTGCTCGAGACGGGCGCGCCGGGAAGGTAGTTGACCCACTCAACATGCCATGGGCCGGTGCCTGTCGGTGGGGGCGGCACGGTCGCGGAGACGGTGGCGCCGGGCTGGATCTCCGGCAGCGGATTGGATCCGCCCAACTTGTCGTTGGCGGCGAACTCGACGTTGGCCACCTTCATCGGCTGTACGCCGGGGATGGCGCTGGCCGCGGAGGTGGCGTCCTGGTCGTCCTCCATGGGCCAGTACGCGATCAGCGTCGGGTCGGAGGGGATCCGGCGCCGCAGCGTGGACTGGAGCTGTTTGCGGCCCTGGTTGAGGCGGCGGAGGATCCCGGACGCCTCGCCCTGCACGGTGATCAGGGCGCCGTTGCGGCCCCAGCGGGGCGGCCAGTCGCTGTACTCCCCGCTGAACCTGATCTGCCGGTTGGTGATAGCTCCAACGTCCACCGTCCAGGCACGGCCCGCACTGTCCGTGAACGACGTGGCGCCGACCGGGCGTGCCGTGAAGTCCGGGGCCGAGACGATCGTGCCGTTGATCCCGCTGCGGACCTCCGCCCGGTAGGCGCGGCCGACCACCGGCTGCCGGAGGACCGTGACCAGGTCCAGCTGCTGCGGTGCGATCGACAGCGGAGCGGTGCTTGGGTAGATGGTGATCGTGCCATCGCTGTCTGGGGCAGTGAGGAACTGAGTCCAGGGGCCACTGAGGGACGTGGCCCAGTAGAGGCCGGTTGTAATGCCACCCTGGCCGTTGTCGACGTCCACGGTGCCGCGTACGGCGGCGTGGCGAGGCATGCCGGCCGGGAGTGGGGCGGACGTGTTCTTGCCGACGGTGCCGTCCTGGGTGGTGTGGATGTACAAGCGGCCGTCTTCGATCCGCAGGTGGTAACTGCGGTTTCCGGCTGCGCCCCACTTGCCGATGAGCATCTGCCCGCCGGCCCCGTACCAGTCGGCCTCTCCCTCCCACCTCAGGTCGATGTCTCCGGTGATGCTGAGGCTGGTGTGGTGGGGAGTGGTGGCCGTGTCCGGGATGCCTGGCAGGTCCAGGTACGGCGTACCGGTGTGCACAGACACCCGCATCGGCGTGTTGCGGCCGATCTTCCCGAAGTAGGGCGAGCGCGGATTCCGCGGCGAGTACAAGCCGTTCGGGCTCTTCAGAGTGAGGGAGCAGGAGGCCGGGTCAACCGCCTGCCCCTCACCCGTACGACCGCGGGTGTGCGTGATGATGTCCCGCGTCAGCGCATGCTCGGTGACGTCCGTCCACACACCCCCGATCTGAAGCTCCACCTGCGTGCCGAGCGGGTCCTCCGGGAAGCCCATCAGCCGCTCCTCCTTCCAGCCAGGACCAGGTCGACGTCACCGCCGCCCTTCTTCCGCACGCCCCGGCGCAGCCGCTCCACCAGGTAGTCGTCCTCGGCGCGGCCAGACGAGCGGAGCTCCAGCACCACCCGCTCCGACGCAGCCGCGCGCGCCCGAGACGACGCGAGGTCCCACGAGCCCGGCGCCGGCGTCTCCACGAGCGAGGCCATCGTCTGGTTGACGGCGGACCGCTCCGACTCCACGCCCTTCACCAGGCCCTGCGCGGTGTACTGGCCGACCAACGCCATCACCTTCGACGGGCTCTTGATGCCCAGCGCCTTCTTGATCGACTTGGACATGCTCTTGGCGATCTTGAGCATCTGCGCCTCGATGCTCTTCTGCTCCTTCTGGAGCCCCTTCACCAGACCCTGCGCGGCCGCGATGCCCGCCCCGTACATGGCGTCACCAGCCGTCGTACCCGCCTTGCCCGCCGCGGTGACGAGCGCGGACTGCTGCGAGTTGATGGCCTTGATCTGCGCACTGCTGGCGTTCGCCAGCGCGGCGGCCGTAGCCCCGCCCTGCGTGACGCCGGCCTCCGCGATCTGCGAGATGAGATCCGCGCGCACCCCCTTCTTCTTCAGCTCCGCGAGGTTCTTCGCGAAGGCCTGCGCGGCGGCCGTGTCCTGCCGGAGCTGGGCGAGGATCGTGTCCGCAGTCTGCGTCCAGCCGCCCGTGTCTTGCTTGGTGATGTCCGCGCCCTCGAGGACGCCCTTCTTCACGGAGTCGACAAGCTTGTCGCGGGCCGCGATCTGGTCGTTGAGCTTCTTCGTCGCGGCCTTCAGCTTGTCCGCGACCTTCTGCTCCTGGCTAGCGAGCTTCAGCAGCTTCTTGGTGCCCGACGACACCGTGGCCAGGGCCTTGGACCGCTTCGTGCCCGGCTTCAGCCCGTCGGCGACGATGTCCGACAGCTTGGTCGCCGCGGCCTTGATCTGCTTCTCCGAGCCGGTGAGCCCGTCGACCAGGCCGCGCGCGATCCACTGGCCCTGAGCCTTCGTCACCTTCGACGGCGAGTTGATGCCGAGAGCCTTCGCGATCGGCCCGGGGATCATCGCCTTCGCCCAGCCGATCAGCTTGCTGCGGATCCAGCCGCCCATCGCGCTGATGCCGTTCCACAGGCCCTGAACAACGTTGACGCCCTTGGTGTACAGCAGCGAGCCCAGGGAGCCGATCCCGGACGAGATCCGCTTCGGGAGGCCAGCGATCCACGTGACGAAGGCGGTTGCCTTCGCTGCCGCGGCGTCCTTGAAGCGCTGCCACGACTCGTTGGCCTTGCCGGCCAGGAGCGAGCCCAGGGCGGCCAGAGCGCCGATCACCCGGCCAGGCAGCCCTCTTACGGTGGTGAGGAACGAGTCCCAGGTCCGGCTCACCGGTCCCGACACGTACGTGGACCACAGGCCACCAAACCAAAGGGCGATCGCCAGGCCGAGCCCGGCCATCCACGAGCCCGCAGCGCTCGCCTTCGACGAGATCCAGTCGGTGAACGAGTCCCACCACTCCGGCAATTTCTCGTTGGTGACCGTCACCAGCTGGCCGACGAAACCAGCGACGATCAAACCCACGGTCGCGCTGATACCCGCGGCGACCAGTTCCGGGAGGAACGCGATCGCCATGATGATGGCTGCCGCGATCGCCGTGATTTTCAGCACCTGCATCGGGTTGGCCATGATGTAGTCGGCCGCTTTCTGCCCGAGTCCGGCGATCGCTTCGATCGCTTTCGGTGCCAGCTCCCCGGCCTTATCCAGCAGCCGCTGGCCGAGGATCTCGAAGAACGAGACGACCCGGTCGGCGCCCTTGGCGCCGTCCTTTCCGGCCTCGTCCCAGATACCTCCGAGATACTTGCCGATCTTCTGCTTCGCGGTTTGCAGGCCGGGGATTACCGTGCCGCCGAGGTAGTCGACGAGCTTCTGCTGCATTCCGCGCTTGAAGGCCTCCAGCTTGGTGCCTGCGTTGTCGCGGATGGTGTTGCCCATCTCGTCGGCGGCACCGCCGACCTTGCCGAGCGCATCAGCAGCGGTCGACGGGTCGAGGGCCTCCAACGCGCCCTGGAGATCCTCTGCCTTGGTGCCGAAGAGGTCCGTCGCCGCGGCGTCCCTCTTGACGGGGTCTTCCATCTTCCGCAGCGTGTCGAGGGTCTTCTGTAGCGCCTCGGTTGCCTCCGGGCCACCCTTGGAAAGCTTCTTGATCATCGTGTCGGAGTTCAGGCCGATAGCCTTGAAACCGTTCACGATTTTGTCGGAGCCAGCGACGCCTTCAATGACGAATTCTTTCAGGGCGTCGGCGACGACATCGGTATCGCGCGCGCCCGCTTTCAGGCCCTGCGACATCATGCCCGTTGCGGTCTTGGCGTCAATTCCGAGCCGCTGAAAAATGACGCTGTATTCGTTGAATGTATCGGCGATATCGTCGGCGCGAGGCCCCATTTTCTGGAGCCCCCGAGTGAGGACATCGAGTGCCTGGTCGCCGTTCTTCACCAGCCCGGTCTTGATCATCTGACCGGCGGCGTTCGCGGCCTGCCCCAGATCCAGCTCGAAGGTTTCCGACACGTCGTGGACCTTCGTGGCCAGCGACTGGAGCTGAGCCTCCGTCGCGCCAGGCGGCGCGATGCCCGCTCGCATGGTCGCGGAGATCGCGTCCGCCGCACCCTGGAAGTCCTCGGTCACGGCGGCCGCGTACATCTGCCCGGCGACGTGCCCGTACCGCTGCGCCTCGGGCCCGGTCGCGCCGAGCTGCGCGGCCAGGCGGCCGGTGACCTGGCCCTGTTCCATGGCCGTGCTGATGCCGGCCATCAGGGCCGCGCCAGCGGCCGCGCCTACAGCGGCCAGGCCCAGCTTGCCGGCCAGGCCGGAGCGGATGTTGCCCGCCAGCTCGCTCACGCCTCCGGACGCGCTGCTCCGCATCCGGGACATGAAGCCCTCGCCGGCCTGGTCCCCCGAGTCGCGTGCGGCGCGGGCCGCTTCGTCACCGCCGCGGCGGACGCCGTCGGTCAGCCCGTCCCCGGCTCCCCGGGCGCCGGTTCCCACGCCGTCGCCGAACCGCTGCGCGGTCTGCTGCCCGGCGCGGTGGGCCTGCGCCTCGGCCTCGGCGGCCGCCGCGGTTACGGCGTCGACGAGCTCGCCGCGCATGTTCCGCCACTGGCCGTCGGCGCCTCGGATCAGGCCCTGGCCGAGCTGCTGCCCGGCCTGCTGCCCGGTCTGGGCAGCATCGCGTGTGACGCGGGCGGTGCCGTCGGCGACGCCGTCGGCGAGCTGCTGCCCCGACTGCCGCCCGGACCGGCTGGCTTCGCTGCCCATGCGCTGGCCGGACTGTCGCAGGGCCTGCTCCGCGCGGCGGAGAGCCGGGCGCACGGCGCGGTCGTCGACCTTGAGGATCGCGTGCAGCTCGCCGACGGTCAGCGCCACGACGGCTCACCTCCTTCGGGTGCGGTTCTTGGGTTCCTCTGGAGGTGGTGCGAAGTGGCGGTGCAGGCGGGACTCAGTGGAGAGCAGGCCCAGGACGCGGGCCTGGAACCAGCGCCAGGAGCGGCGCTGGAGGATGCCGTCCTCCACGTCGATCCCGTAGGTCTGGTGGAGGTCGGCCTCGATGAGCGGCCACTGGGCGAGCAGCCGCTCCCAGGTCAGGCTTGCGAGCGACCGCGATTCCCGCGACGTCGGGAGCCCGCCCTCGTACCACTCGTAGAGGCCGGTGACCGGGTCGTACTCTCCGCGGCCGATCCCGAGGTACCGGGCTTCGCCTGCGCTCTCCGGGCCGCCCTGTTCTGCGCTTTTCCCGGCTGCTGCCCCGTCTGCCAGAACTCGGCGGCCGTCTCACGGTCGGTCGTGACCCAGAACATGACTGTGAGGCTCACGTGCTTGAAGACCGACCACGACAGCTCACGCTTGAGCGGCTCGTACTCCGTGCCCAGGCACGCGCGGTACAGGTCGAGCTCCTCCTCGTCGTCGAGGACCGGAGCGTCCGGCCGCTTCCCGCCGGCGGCGAGGCGGGCGGCGAGCGAGGTGATGCGCTCGATCCGGATGCCGTCCTCGGCGGACGGGTCCTCGATCCGGTACACCCGGGTCTGTCCGTCGCGGCCCTTGACCGGCAACTCCAGGTAGTCGTCAAGGAAGTTGTCGAGCGCCTCGAAAGTCTCGCCCGCCATCAGGGCGTTTCCGTGGCGAGCGGGTTGTCGATCGGGGTGAGCGGGCCGTCGCCGGTGAACGTGATCTCGACCTCACCGAGCGCGGTGTACTCGCCGCCGCTGGGTTGCCAGTTGGGGATGGCCTTGCCCTCGTACGCCTCGGGGAGGCCCTCGCGGTTCATGTAGCGGAGGTGGATCTTGTTGGCGTCGCCGTACGCGAAGTGCGCCAGGCGGATGGCCTCGTGTACCGGGTGGTACTTCTTGCTGTCCTTGTTCGCCTTGCGGCGGATCGTGACGCTGACCTCCCAGGACTGGCCGGTCTTCTCGTTGGCCGCCCAGCCTTCGCCGTCGTAGTCCGACGAGTCCTCGATGTTCGGTTCGCTGGCGGGCTGGAACGCGCGGACTCCCGGGCAGAGCTGCCAGTCCGGGGCCGCGTCGGTGCCGACGTTGATCTCCAGCCGCCACTCGCGTGCCAGCTCGGTCTCGTTGGTGGGGGTCTCGGGCGGGTTCGCCATCAGGTCCTCCTCAGTCGTTCAGATGGATCCCGGACCGAACCGTCCGGAAGTAGTAGTTGCTGGTCAGCTCCTCGCGACCACGCGAGTCTTGGCCGATCCATGCCTGGCTGTTCCGCCAGGAGATTTCGACGCGGACGCCGTGTGCGTCCCAACTTCGCCGGTTGTGCAGGACGTTGAAGACGCGGTCGGCCAGGGCCACGACGTCGAGTGGGTTCGGGCCCGCCCGCATGCGCGCCTGGATCCCGGTCACGGAGTCCGTGGAGTCGTCGTCCGCGACCGGGTACGGCGTCAGGCCTAGCGCCCGGTCCGGGCCGTCCGGCACCCGGCCGAGCACGACCCCGGTAACGCCGGCGGGCAGCGGGGCGTCCGGCGAGTAAACGCCGACGCCCTCGGCGGCGAGCAGCTCAGCGACGCCGACGAGGAGGTCGGCGTCGTGGGTTCCGCCGCTCACCGCAGTGCCCGCCTCAGCTGTGCGGCGATGAGTGCCTGGACCTGCTGCCGCTCGGCGTTGAGCGGCGTCTCCAGGTACTTCGCCTGTCGGCCCGGCGCGTGCCGCCAGTCCATCTCTTCGTGTTGACGGACCGCGTACGGCCCGTCGTACGCCACGGCGGCCGTGAGCGTCCCCTCGTCGACCGATGCGGTACCGGTGCTCTGGAGGTAACCCTCGTCAAGCGGGACGAACGACTGCGACTCGGTCAGCACGTGCTCGGCGCCAAGGAGCAGGCCACGCGCGGTGCCCCGCCGCATGGTTCGCTCCACCGCAGTCTCGTTGAATTGCAGTCGAAAGCTCTGCGGCACGGCAGCCTCCCTATTCGAGTTGGATCTCCACGTGGTCCGGAGTGGACAGCCCGCCGCCGTCGCGCTTCAGCGCAGCGATGACCGTGGTGGTGCGGCCGGACGGCAGCGTCACCCGGGACAGAGACGGCACGGTCGTCTCCGGCGCGGCGTAGGCGGTCGACGACGAGGTGACCTCCTCGCCGCCCGGGGACCGCACCGTGCGGGTCTGCTCGTCGACGAAGGCACGCACCTCTTGCGGGGACCCGTAGATGTGGCCGGTGCTGGAGGCCCCCCGGTAGGGCTCGACCGTGATCCGGTGCCGCAGCAGCCACCCGGGGATGCGGCTCATCCGCCCGCCGCCGAGATCGCACCGATGAACAACAGGTCGTGCAGCTCGGGGTCCCGGAGCTCGTCCCACACCTGCGGGGCAATCTGCCGGGCCGGACTGTCCTCCCCGGAGACTGCGGTGACTGACCGACCGAGCACGACCGAGCCGATCGACACGTTGCCGTAGCCCACCCCGGCCGCGCCCCGGCTGTCGCCGACCTCGTCCCACCAGGCGACCTGAGCGCACACCGCCCGACCGATCGCCGTGATGACCTTCGGATGGGTAGGCCTGCCGTCGGTATCGACGTCGTAGCGGCACCAGCGGAGCACGCGCGCGTCCAGCATCCGCGAGGCTCCCCCCAGCAGCTGCTCGGAGTCCAGCGGCGGCGCAGCCTGGAGGTAGTTGGCGAGATCGGTTGTCGTCGCGTACACCCGCACACCCGCGCCCGCGCTCGCGCCTGGGGTCGGGGCGACGGAGACGAGCTGGTGCTCCACCGACGCGCCGGTCCCCGTGACCGTCCACGACAGCCGCCACACCCCCGCCAGCGTGTAGACCACCGGCGCCGTCCACACCCCGCCGCTGCTCTCCGCCGCGGTGACGACCGGCGACACCGTGGTTCCGTCCGGTCGTGTCACCAGCAGCGTCGCCGCGGTCGTCTGGTCGGCCGGTTCGACCTCCAGCCGGGCGGTGACGAGGTCTCCCACGTCGGGCATCGTCAGCCTCCTGTCGTCGCTGTGGCCGTCAGCCGCGGCCCGCCCGTTGACGGGGTGAGGCGCGGGCCTGTCGTGGTGGCGTCCAGCCGGTCCGCAGGCCGCTGCCGCCTGCCTGCCAGGGGCAGCACCTGCTCGCCGTGCGCCGCCCAGATGAGACGGATCTGCGGGCCGATCAAGGCCCGTGTCGTCTCCGTCGCGGCGCCCAGGTGCAGGGCCTTCGTCGCCTGGGCTGGCCGGGCCGTATCCACCGCGGCGGCCAGGCCGAGGGCGCGGGTCTTCCGCCGACGGGCGGGCATCGCCGTGGCAATCTCGGCTGCGCGACCGAGGTGGAGCAGCGCGTGTGATCCGAGCGGCTGTGCTTCCTCCACGCCGACCGCGCCAGTGAGGTACTGCCGCTTGGCCTCGCCCAGCGGGCGGGCCGTGCTGGTCTCCTCTGCTGGGTTGGCGGTGCCGGGGATCGTGAGCCGCTGCGCTTGGTCGACCGTGGCGGCCGTACCGAGCGCCTGCTGCTTCGCACCGGTCAGCGGGCGCACCGTGCTGGTCTCGTCGGCCAGGCCGGGAGCGCCCGCCTTGGAGCCCCTGATGGGCTGCGCGGCCTCGTTCACGGTCGCAGCCGCCATGGGGCGGGCCTTGCGGCCGGTGGTGGCCTGGGCCGTACTGGTCTCCGCACTGGGGCCGAGACCGCCCGCTGCCCGGCCGGACAGGCCAAGGGCCTCCTCGGCCGTCGCCGCGGCCGCCACGGTGCGCGACTTGCGGCGGACCGCAGGCAGGGCTGCGCTCGACTCCACGCTGGAGCCGAGAGCACCGGCCACTTGGCCGGACAGGCCGAGCGCCTCAGCCCACTCCGTCGCGGTGGGAAGCTGGCCGGCCTTCGCCCCGGTGAGGAGACGCGCCGTCCACGTCTCCTCCGCCGGGGCGAGAGCCCAGCTCCGGCCGCCCGTGAGCGGCCGGGCGGTCGCGGTCTCGGCTGCCCCACCGAGGCCCGCAGCCTTGGCCCGGCCGAGCGGCCGAGCCTCACCCACCTCACCCGCCACTCCCAGCGTGGTGGCTTTCACGTGGCCAACGGTGCGGGCCGCGCTGGTCTCCTCCGCCCCCACCAGGTCAGCCGTAGGCACCAGCGGCACCGCCGCAGTGTTCTCGGAGGCTTCGGGGAGGACGGTGTGCTTCGCGCGGGCGAGAGCCCGGCCTGTGACTGTCTCGACGGCCGGGACCAGGGCGGCCCGACTTGCTCCGGCGAGCTGCTGCGCGGTGTCGACGGCGGCCGCAGTCGGCAGGGCACCCGCCACGCGTACGCCGATCAGCTGCGCGGCCGCGGTCTCCCCAGCCGTGCCGAGGCTGGCCGTACGGCCGACGGCGAGCAGCTGCGCGAGGCTGGTCTCCGCCACAGTGCCGAGCGCAGCCGTGCGGCTGGTGGTGACCGGCTGCGCGGCCGCGGATTCCTCCGCAGTGCCGAGCTGGCCCTGCTTCGCCCAGGTGACCGGCTGCGCGGCCTCGACCGTCGCCGCCGGGGCGAGGGTGGCGCGCTTCGTGCCGACGAGAGTCTGCCCCGCGGCCGTCTCCGCCCCGGGCGCGAGCCCGCGAGCGCGCGCCCACCCGGGTGCCTGCGCCGCACTCGACTCGACGGCGGTCCCGAGTGCCCGGGTCCGGCGTCCGGTGAGCGGCTGCGCGGTGTCCGGCTCGCCGGCCATGTCGAGCGCCCGGGCCCGGCGCCTGGTAAGCGCCTGCGCCTCGTCGGCCTCGGCGGCCACGGTGAGCGCTGCCGTCTGGGCGGCCCCGGTGTTGAAGGAATCGAACTCGACGACGTCGTTGACTCCGCCGTCCCGGTGGGCGATGAGCTGCACCTGTAGCGGCGTATTGCTCACCCATGCCGGGCTGGTGGCCGTGCGCCTGGTGGTCCACGTCTTCCCGTCCGGGCTGGTGTCCCACAGGAGTTGCCCGCCGGTCTCCTGGACCCGCAGCCACGCGTGGGCTACTGGGTCGTAGGGGATCCGCGTCTCTTCGGGGTCGTAGTAGATGCTGCGGACAGCCATGATCAGCTGGCCAGTGGTGGCCATCATCGTGAACACGATGTCGGTGCCAGCGGTGGCCGTCTGGATCAGGACCTGGCCCCACGCCTCGTCGGTCGCGCCTCCTGCGGCCGGCGGCCACATACGGACGTGCACCGAGGACTCGCGCAGGTGGTACGCCGTCGCGGACGCGTACGCGTTGTAGCCCGTGTCGCACACGACCCGGGCGCGGCCGCCGACCTCGCTGTAGCCGTCCTCGTTGTACGAGTCGGGCCACTTGACCGGGTCGACGCTGTTGTCGTTGAAGTCGTCCTGAAGGGTGTGGAACGGCCGCCCGACGATCGAGCCCAGGGCCTGCGCCGTGCTCGTCTCGGATGCTGTGCCGAGCACTCCGGCCGGTGGTGGGGTGGACACCGGGCCGGGGAGCCCGTTGTCGCTGGTGCCGGTGCTGTCGTTGACGGCGATGTCGTCGAAGTAGATGTCGGCGGTGGTCGGGTTGATCACGCCGAAGCGGGCGTATGAGGCGCCGCCGATGCTGATCCCGGTGCGGGAGGTGGCGAGAACGCCGTCGATGTAGATCGAGCCGGTACCTGTGGAGTCGTCGTAGTCGAACTCGACCCGTGTCCAGGTGTTCAGCGGGATCGCTGAGGTGGCCGTGCCGCCGGTGGTGCTGGTGCTGCTGGTGATGATCAGCGTGCGGTTCGTCAGCATCTTCACGCCGTAGAACCCGGACACGGTCGTCGGTTCTTCGGACCAGGCGATCAGGCCGGTGGTAGCGGCCGGGGCAGCGGCGACGTAGATGTACGCCCGCATGTAGACGTGGGCGGTCTGGTCGCCCGGGTAGACCTGCTGTGAGATCGAGGTCTGCACGGCCGTGGTGGGGTGGCAGCGGAGCGCGTGCCCGCCGGAGTTGAAGGGACTGGTGACGATGGTGGGCGAGCCGTTGGTGGTGGTCCACTCGGTACCCGCTTCGAAGCCGGTGGTGAACTTCCGCGCCATCGGCCCGCCCTCCTCTGCTGTCAGGCTGCGGACGTCGCCCGCGTGAAGTCGCTGATGGTCAGCGTGAAGTCGCTGCCGTCGGGGGTCATCGCGACGTCGTGCTTGGTCAGCGGGATGATGTCCTCATCCTCCGACTCCTCGTCCGGCTTGTAGCAGATCACCACCGCGCCGATCGCCCCGCCGGCCGTGGCCGTCCACGTCACGTCGTCGGCGTCGAGATTCACGCGGTCGTTGGCCTGGTCGACCGTGACGGTGACTCCCTGAAGGGTCTTGCGGCCGAGCGTGGTCTGCTCGGTCGCGCCGCCCTTGACCGCGGCGAGGGTGGTGAAGTCCCGCATGGCCGCGTCGTTCGGCAGGCCGGACGACGCGAGCGGCACCATGACCAGTTCGTCCGTCTCGGCGGGCAGATCGGCGTATGCGGCCAGTCGCCCGAGGGCGACGTTGAAGACGATGTTGGGCATCGTGTGTCCTCTCGGAGGCTGGTGGACGCGAGGGAGCCCCGGGGCTTGGGGCTCCCTCGTCGTGGGGTCTCGGGCTACGCGCTCACCGCGAGCAACTGCTGTCAGCTGTCGCCGTACTGGTCGACGAGCTGCTCCTTGGTGAGGTCGTCGATCGCGGCGTCCTCGTCGGAGTCCTGCGCGCGGGTGCGGGCGTAGGCCACCCAGTCGGCCTTCGGAGCGGAGCGGGCCGGACGCTCGATCACGCCCGGCCCGCTGCCGTTCCCTCCACCGCCACCCGATGGTTCCTGCGGCTCCTGGGGGCCCGGCTCGGTGCGGGCCTCCGGCTCCTGGAGCGTCTCCCAGTTCGGCAGCATCTCCAGCCGCGCCGAACGATGCTCACGCTCGACGACGTCGCCCGTGTTCTTGTTGCGGTACACGAACATGCGCGACACGCCCTCAGTCCTCGTCCTCTTCGGCGCCGACGTCGGCACCCTTGATCAGGACGGCACGATTGGGGTCCAGCGTCTTCGTGCCGTACAGGCAGTCGACGGAGACGACGTCCTGCTTCTTGTCCATGTCGTAGCCGTAGATCACCCGCAGGCCGAAGCCCTTGTAGTTCGCGATCGCCGCGTTCGGGTTGCCCCGCGGCAGCTGAAGCGGCCGGAAGGCCAGCGCGAACGCGGTCCGGTGAAACGCGACGCCGACCTCGGTCGTCGAGTTGCCGATGGTCTGCGCGGGCTTGGCGACGTGCTGCGTCATGTAGCCGTCGAACTGGAACAGCCGCTTCCCGATCGACGCCTCCAGCAGGCCCTCCGTCGACCCGCGCTTGTCTGTGTCCGTGAGCAGCTCGTCCATCGACCAGTTCGCGTACGTCAGCGGACCGACCGCCGCGCGGCGCTCGGTCAGCGGCACGCTGCGCTGGTTGAGGACCCGGCCCGCGTCGATCAGGACACGCGGGTCGTCCCACGGCTTGATGTTGTCGCCCCCGACGACGCCGACCTCCTGGACGATGTCGTCCCTCAGCGCCAGCAGATCCTTGTCGATCTTCTGGGCGATCGCCTCCATGGCTGGGCCGAGGAGCTGCTCGTCGAAGTCCTCGATCTTCAGCGTCAGGTCCTCGGCGGTCACCGCGAAGGACACGTCCGCGAAGTGGTTCAGGGACATCGGGATGCCCGACTCCTGAGCGTCCTGCACGGTGATGCCGGCCGCCCGGTTGTACTCCTTGGCCTCGAAGACGGCGGGCTTGCGGATGGTGATGGCGTCGCCCTGCTTGCGGGCGAACTCCGGCTCGTAGTCGCGGTGGACGAGCGGCGCCATGACGGTGGTCTCGTAGAGGGTGGCCAGCGCCTGCTGCGCGATGACTTCGGGGGTGAGCAGCGTGTTGCCCATGGGGCTTACTCCTTCTATCCAGCGCGGCGCTTCCGGCGCTCAGCGCGGATCTGGTCGATGGTCTTGGGCCCGGAGTCGCCGGCCCCGGATCCGTTGAAGTCGCTGGACGTGCGCTTGGGCGCGGTCGCGACCTTGAGCTTCGGGTTGTCGTCGACCGCCTTCTTGATGGCGGCGTTGACTGCCTTTGCGAATCCCTCGTCGGACGGGTCGAGGCCAGCGATGGACTTGAGGAAGGCGCGGCTGTCGGTGAGCGAGTCTGGGTCTGCCCTGTACTTCGATGCGCCCCGGTACACCGCCAGTTCGACGGCGGTCTCCCGGTGCGCTGCCGTGGCCTTCTCGATCTGCGCGGTGAGTGCGGCCGGGTCCGGCGGCGCATCCTTGTCGTCCTTGATCAGACCGAGCGCCTTGCCGAGCTCCTGCACGATCTCCGTGCGGGCCTCGTCGGCCGCGGCCTTCTTCGCGGACGTGCGCGCCTTCGCGGCCTCGCCGTTCGCCGTCTTCAGCTCCTTCTGGAGCCGGGCGATCGTCGCGGCCGGGTCCTCGCCGCTGTCCTTCTTCGCGGGCGGCTTCGGCTTGGGCTTCGCGTCCTTGGCCGCATCGTCGTCCTGGCCGTCGTCGTCGCCGGTCCCGCCGGCATCGTCGTCGCTCTGGTCGTCGTCCGCGCCGTCGTCACCGTCGCCGCTGTCGGATCCGGAGTCGTCTCCGTCCCCGCCGTCGGCGTACAGGAACTGGTCGAAAGGGCCCGTCGGGTACGGGTGTGCCCAGCCAGCGCCAGCCAGCCGGGGAAGGGTTCGCTTCTGCATGCGTGCACTCCTGGTGCGCGTCGGGATGTTCTGCCCCGCGCCTGGCGGGGGTTGTGCGATCCGGCCCGCGCCTGGCGGGCGGAAGACTGTGTGAAGACGAGCCCCGGTTAGGTCAGTTGGGCTACCGTTTCGGCATGTCTGTAGAGATCAAGTTCATAGGTAGGGAAGAGCCGTTCAAGTACGAGGACGGCGAAGGCAATGAGTACCGCTACCGAGTTGAGGACAGCGGTGCTCTGTCGGTCTTCGAGAAGGAGTCCGGCAAGTACGTGAAGACGGACGCTCTTCCGATCGCCGTCTACGGGCCCGCGGCTTGGTTCAGCGTCACCGGTTCTGCGCTCGGCAAGTCCGATCGCGGGCCTGGACGGGTTGCTGGCTTCTAACGGGCGGTCGTGAGCTGCTCGCGGTGCGACTTGCGCGGCAGGCCTGTCTCGGTGGTCAGCTCACGGATCCGCTTCTGGTACTCACGCACCCGCGCCCGCGCAGCCTTGGCCCCCTGCTCGTCCAACGAGGCCTCGGCCCGACGCTTCCACTTCCGTACCTGCCGCTCGAGGTACCGCTGCTTCTGCGTGTCCTCGTACGTGCCGCGCGACGGCTGCTCCTCCGGGATGCGGGACACGCCGGGCAGGTAGGCGCTGACGGTGTGGCGGCAGTTCGGGTGCATCAGCCCGGCCGACCGAGCTTCCTCGAGGGAGCCGGCCACCTTCACAGTGACCACCTCGTCGTCCTCGGTGGCGTGTTCCACACGGACCTCGCGCGCGCCGGCCTCGCCCGTGCGGGCGAGGATCTTCCGCTCCCACGGACGGCACAGCTTGCACTCCTCCGGCGCCTGCGACACCAGCACCAGATCCACGTCCGCCGCGGCAAGCCGATCCGAGTGCCCCTCAACCGCAGCCCTGCCGACCGCCGACCGCGTGGCCATCTCGGTGTACGACCGCAGCTCCCAGCTCCGACCGGACCGGTCGACGAACCCGGTGATGCCCTTGTCCGCGAACTGGTCGAGCGCCGATTGTGCGGCCTGCTGCCGTGTCTGCGCCCCGAGCACCGGAGCCGCGGACGCGCGCGCGATGACGTCGCGGTAGACGTCCATGCTCTGTCGCAGCATCCGCAGGTGCACCGGGCGGGTGTCGTCCACGACCGCCGCGGCAAGCCGGTCCACGACCGACGCTGTCGGCAGCGCCTCCGCCGCGGCCGCTGCCTGCCCCACCCCGAGCGCCCCCAGCTCAGCCACGGCCGCCTGCTGCCCACGCTCGTACGCCTCCGCGACAGCCTGCGCGATCGCCCCGGTGGCGTCGGTCTGGAGGGCGGCGAGGACCTCGTCGATCGCGGCCCGAAGATCGCCCAGGGCGGCGAGCTTGAGCTCCACCCACACCGGGCTGTCGATGCCCTCGGCGAGGGCACGCCGGATTTTCTGGATGAGCACGCCCTCGGCTGCCTCGTACAGGTCGGCGACGGCGGCGGCGAGGTCTTCGGCCATAGCCGCGGACACGGGCATGGTCGACCACCTCCGCTACGGCAAGAGACCTGCCTGCATCGGGTCTTCGACGGCCATGCCCTGCTCCTGGTGGATCCGCTCCACTTCGGCCGCCACCATCGTGTCGTCCCACTCCGGATGCGTCATCTGCACCAGCGTGTCGGTGGACGCGGCCCACGCCCGGCGCAGCACCTCCGCCGTGTTCGCCAGCGACAGCGGGTCCTCCTGGACGCTGTCTTGGAACTCGATCGTCGGCCGCTGCGGAATGCTCCCTGTGCGGAACACCTCCTGGTCGACGGTGAGCAGCGCCTCCACCGCGTGGGCGAGGGCCGGCCGCCAGCGGAGGATCTTCCGGCCGCGGGTCGTCATCGACCTGCGCTCGCGTGCGTTGACCTCCGTCGCGGTCACCGCGGCGTCGCCACCGAGGCCGAACGTCTGCCCGCTGTATCCGGCGCTGCGGAGGATCTGGTTGACCAGGTCCTCCGCAGTCTCCCGGTGCTCCTGCACGCGGATCGCGAACTGGGCGACCGTGAGCTGGAGGCCGGAGTCGCCACGCGTCAGGGCGTTAACCCCGGCGAACGCCTCCTGATCCGGGTTCCAGCTCGCCCCACGGCCGGGGCCCTGGGACTGGAGGTAGGAGTCCGGCACGATGATGCGGCCCTTGCCGATCCTGATGTCCCTCATCCAACTGGAGTAGGTCTCGTCCAGCGCGTCCATGAGTGGCTCGACGCCATCCAGGTCCGAGCGGCCTAGATCCTGGAGGCGCTCGTTGCGGCGCCAGCGGCGGCTGTTCTGGTTCGGGACGTGCGACACGTCCAGCTTGTCGTAGCCGGTGAGGAGCGCGCCGTCCTCGTTCACCAGCGGCGCGTAGTCCTCGGTGGCCGGATGGTCCTGGAGCGGTACGGCCCGGCCCAGCTTCTCCTTCGTCCCCTGGTACAGGCCGTGCAGGATCATGCCCGGCTCGTGCCTCTCCAGGTGCCGCCATACCTGGCCGTCCTCCTCGTGGACGACCTTCCAGAACGTCACCGCGGAGAGCCGGTTCCACCTGAACTCGGGGATGGCACGGTCGGCGTGGGTCGTGTGAAGCCACGCCTGGTCCGCCATGTCCTGGTCGTACACGGGGTGCAGGTAGCCCCCGCCCAGCGCGGCGATGACCTCGGCCGCAGTCTGGAGAGTGGCCAGCATCCCGTCGTCCGTGAGCACGTCGAGCCGGTCCTGAGTCGCCTGATCGTCGACGGTGAACCGCGGCGGCTCGGAGAACAACAGGTCCGCGCTGCCGCCGCACAGGTCCCCGGCGATCGGCACGTGCATCTTCGTGCGCCGCTCCCCCTCGGCGGTCGGCGTGCCCCACCACCAGCGGGCCAGCTTGCCCCAGACGCCTCCGGACGTGGTGGCAGCGAACCGCTTCGGGTCCATGCCGCCGGCCGTGCCGCCGCCGTACAGGTCCTCCAGGCGGTCGGGGTCTCCGGACCACCAGGCATCCCAGGTGTGCATGGAGTCCAGGGCTGGCCGCAGGTAGGGCGGAGGCCAGGGGACGTTACCCGTCGGCAGCGGCATCAGACGCCCTCCCGTTCCATCAGCAGGTGCGCCAGGCTCAGCCAAGACGTGGCGAGTTCGTCGAGCCGTTCCATCAGGGCGAGGTTCGTCTCCAGCTCGGCCGCGCGGAGCAGCCGGGCAGCGTTCTCAATGGCGGCCTGCCAGGTGACGGGCTGCTCGGGCGTACTGGCCATTACGCGGCCACCTCCAGCCGGGTCGGTAGGTAGGGCCGCCACAGCGACTCGGTGGTACGCACCCCGTATCGGAGCGCGTCACAGGAGTGGTCGTCCTGCTTGATCGGCTTGTCCTCGCCCCGCTCTGCTGCCTCGTCGTCCCAGGAGTAGCCGGGCATTTCGTCGATGAGGCCTTCGGCGGACTCGTGGATGAACAGGTCCTCCGTCGACAGGAGGCTGCTGACGGTCCGGATACCGTCCAGCACCGTGTTGTCGGCCTGGGTGACGCCGAGGACCTGGTCGCGGTGCAGCTGCTCGATGTACGAGCTGGCAGAGGGGTCGACGACCGTCCACTCCGGCTGTACGCCGACCACGTTGGTGCCGGGCTGCGGGACCTTCGCGAGCCACTGCCGGCGGGCCCGCGAGTATTCCGCGTCCGTCATCTGCTTGCGCTCGCGCCGCGAGTCGTACCGGTACTCCGAGACCACGTAGAGCTTGCGGTCCGCGCCCAGGCCGATCAGCAGGTCCGCGTACGGGTTGACGGTGCCGTAGTCGATGGCGTCGCACAGCCAGCGGTCGATCCGCGGCAGGGTCGACACGACGTGCTTCTTCACGTCGAACTGCTCGTAGATCGCGCCTTCGGACTGGACCCAGTGGCCGAGGATGTACCGGCGGTACCAGAGGCCGGTGAAGTTCCGGCGCATCCGGGCCTTGTAGTCCTCGGTCAGGGACGGGTTGTCGTCCATGACGAAGTGCCAGGTGCGGATGCCCAGCTCATCGGCCTTGCTCAGCCATTCCTTGCGCGCCCAGTGGCCCGGATTGTCGGGGTTGGTTGTCGCGAAGATCAGGGCGCCGGGGACGGACATGCGGTCGACGAGCCGCTTGAAGAACTCCTTCGGGAGCAGCGTGAGCTCGTCGACGTATGCGCCCGCGCCCGTGAGGCCACGGAGCCTCGCTTCGGCCTTGGCGTCGTTGGCGGTGATGACCTCGATCTGCCGGCCGAGGATCCAAGCGACGCTGGAGCCGCGGGTGTATGAGACGAGCTTGGCTACCTCGCGTCCGACGATGTTCGGGTCCTGGAGCGGGCCGAACACGTTGCGGGCGACGGTGTCGTAGGTCTTGCCGACGACGACGAGCTGCCCGCCGTGTGGTGCTGTCACGACGTACATCAGCCAGCGCAGCAGGCTGGCGATGGTCTTGCCCGACCGGACCGAGCCTTCCCACACGTTCAGCCAGGCCGTGGAGTGGGCGATGCTCCGTTCCTGCTTGTCGGACAGCGTGAGTTCAGTGGTCTCCATGGCGTTCTCGGAGCCGGTCGAAGAGGTTCGTGAGCAGGGAGCCGACCTCTCCGGAGTTGTCCTCGTCCTTCGGCGGGGCGAGCTTCATCGACCGGTCGATGGCGGTGGCGACGACGCCCATCAGCGCCCGCTTGTCGGCCGGGGTCGGCTCGGGCGCGTCGTACGTGTCGAAGTCGTGGTCTTTGCCGCCCCAGTCGAAGTAGGTGTGGGGCTTGTTGACCTTCTCCAGCTCGCGTTCGGCGACGTCCTGGAGGCGCTGGGCGAGTTCGGCGCGGCGGTCGGCGAGGTCGGCCTGGCGGACCTCGGTGGCGACGCGGACCTCGGCGGCCCGGGCGAACGAGAGGGGCGGGTCGAAGCTGGCTGCGATCTTGCTGATGGTGCGGCCGGAGCGCTTCAGCTCTGCCGCGATCTCGTTGCGGCCCTTGCCCGCGGCGTGGAGCTCGCGGACCCGCTCGCGTTCCTCATCGGTGACTGGTCGGGCTGCGACCACGGCGGTCACCCCCTGGACATGACGGAGGCCCGCACGGTGGCGGGCCTCCTGTGCGCCAAGGGGCGCTGGTGTCTGTGGTGTCCGGGCACGCCGGACTTGGCCCCAGGATGGATCACGCCGTCCTGGAATGCAACCAGGTCACGTCACGGTTCGTTGGCGGTCGCCTTCTCCAGCGCCTTCACCAACTCCGCGCGCCGCTCGTCGCTCGTCATGTCCTGGCCTCGCGCGGTCCAGGCGAGGGCGAAGCGGTTGACCTGCCGCCAGTCGCCCCTGGTCTTCATCTCCTTGACCCAGTGCGCGGCGGTGGCCGGCTTCTCGAACTCGTAGATCGAGACGGTGTCGGTGGTGATGAGCTGCGTGCAGTCGTTGGCGTGCGCCTTCTTACCCAAGGCCTTGTTCGAGCACGTGGCGGTGTTGTCGGTCACGGTGCCGAGGTCGGTGACGCCGGTGGCCTTGGCGAGCTTGGCGGCGGCCTGCTTCGCGGTGAGGCCGGCGGGCTTGGCGGCCGCCTTGCTGGCCGTGGCCTTCGGTTCCGCCTTGGTTTCGCCGCTGGCGCTGCCGCTGGTGGTGGTCATGCAGGCGGTGAGGGCGAGAGCGCTGGTGGCGATGGCGGCGGCGTGGTAGATGCGCATGGTTCCCCCTGGGGCGTGGTTGTGGCGGAAGGTGAATCATCGCCGCTTGTGGGGGTGTTGTGTGTGGCTGTGGCGGTTCTGTGACGTTCGCGGGTGGCTATCCTGCGGGTGGCAGTGCGGAAGTGCTGATGCAGTGTCCGGACAGCGCGGGACTACGCACCCCGCCCGCACTGCCACCGAACAGCACGCGGCCCGCCGGCCCCAGGGGTACGGGGGCCGGCGGGCCGTCGCGGTTGCCCCCCAGGCGTGGTGCACGCCGACCATAAGCATGAGTCCCGACGCAAGGGAAGACCGCGTCAGCTCTCCCATGCCTCCGGCCCGCCGCCCCGCCAGTCGATCAGCTCGGCGTGCTGCGCGACGTCCAGCTCGTCCCAGCCTTCGAGGCTGGCCCGCTCCAGGAAGACAGCGAGATCATGGAGGCTGAAGGCGACGCCGATGGAGACGCCGTCGACGGTGACTCGGCGGCCGCCGGTCTCGGCCGGCGGGTGAACCACGACGCGCGCTGTGCTCATGCCTCCAGCTTCGCCCCGGGCTGGGGCAGGCGCACGCTGCGCTACTCCTCGCGGAGCCGGGCCCATCCTCTCGCGGTGGCGCGACTATTGGCCAGCGCAGAGTTGGGCGATCGCGGCGTCGCACTCCGCCTGCGACGGTGAGCTGCCCGCCTGCCGGCCCTGCGCCTCGCGCAGGGCGAGGTCGGCGTCACCGCGGTCGAATCCGAGGGATGCCGCACGGGCGTAGAACGCCTCCATGCGGTAGCCGAGTTCTACCCCTGCACGGGGAGCCAGGTTCCAGGCAGCGCCGAGACCGTAGTGGTGACTCATGGACTGATCCTCTCGCAGTGGGCCCCGCCGCGGCGGGGGAGTGCGCGACGGGACCCGGGGTCATTCTGCTACGAGGGCGGCTACGGACGTCGTGTCTGCGTCACACGGACTGGTCAGGTCCTGAGGAAGCAGCGCTGAGGTAAGTCACGAAAGCGTCAGCGGTCTCGGCCCCGTGGTACTTCTGCACCCATCGGACGGCGGCGGCCAACTGACGGCGGGCGGAGTGGTCCTGGCCGTCAGCGATGGAGCTGAGGTGGTCCCAGGTGGCGGCCATCTGGTCTGCGGAGAATCCGGGGCGCGGCGGGTGCTCGGCGATGAAGGCGGCGATGTCGGTCTGGTGAGTCATGGAGGTAAGTCTCCAGAGGGAGGGGGCCGGTCCGCAGCCGGACCGGCAAGCTGTCAAGGTTCTGTCAGGCTTTGGCTTTCTCAGCCTGGCCGTCACTTCTTCGGCGTGCCGGGGACGGGCTTGGGCTCCGGGCGGACCCAGCCGCCCCAGGGTCTAGTGGTCGTCCACGCGGTGGTGCCGGTGGACGTCGGCGAGGTCGTAGATGGTCAGCCCGCTGCCGGTGCGCCGTACATCGATCCCCTCTCCGGGCTCCTCCCCGCACGTGTCGTCGTCGTTGTCGTCGGTGGCCTGACCTGCGCCGACGACACCCGGAGAGGGGCCAGCAGGGGGAGGGGAGGGGACCTCGTCCCAGCGCAGCCCAGCCGACGCCGAACGACCCTGCATCCGCACGTCCTTCACCTCCCACTCCATCCCGGCCGCCGCGGCGCGCACCGCCTCGGTGGTGGTGCCGAGGTGCTCGGCGAGGGGCTTCAACTGGGCGTGCGGGGTGCCGATATCGCGGACCGCGGCGACGAGCGCGGTGGGCGACACCGGCGACGGTCCCGAGGCGGGCACGGTCGGCGGCTCCTCGCCTGCCTCCTGGACGGTGGCGCCGTCAGGGTCGGGCGTCGCGGGCTCAGGGCCGACGGGCTGCTTCGGCGTCCAGCCGTCGTGGCCGCACCGGTACGCGGCGACGAGCCACGTGCCGGCCGTGCCCCAGAGCAGCCACGGCGCTGACCCGGAGGCCACCCGCATGTACACGCCGACGGCTACGGCTGCGACGATCTTCCGGAGGACGGCGGCGACCGCGAGCAGCACGGCCAGGCGGAGCAGCCAGCCCAGACCCGAGGACTCCCCCAGCCAGCCCGCGGCCGCCCGCCACACCCGACGACCGGCGTGAACGGCCCGGGCCGCCAGGTGGGTTGCAAGGCGGCCGGATCCGGTGGCGATCCGCTGTCCGGCCTGCCGGAGCCACTGCATCGTCGTCGGGGCGCTCATACGAAGGTGCCCTTCGCGAGGCCGCCGATCGCCCACGCCCCGAGGCCGTTGGCGCCCTCGACGACCTGCTGTGCGATGAGGGCCGCGGTGCCGGTGCTGACGCAGAGCAGGCAGCCGATCAGGACGCCTTTCCACCAGCGGCCCTTGATGGCCTTGGCGATCTGTTTGCGCAGGAGCCACAGGGTGACGATGACGGCGGTGACGACGATGGCGCCGTACTGGTCGATGCGGGGGGTGGCGGCGGTGCCGAGGGTCTGGGACGGGGCGCCGGTGAGCCACTTCATGGCCAGGTCACCGACGCTGTTGCCGCCCCAGCGGAGGAACCCGGCGAGGGCGCCGAGCAAGCCTGCGGGGCAGGCGATCATCAGGATGCCGCAGACGATGCCGAAGACGAGCGGAATGAGGGCCTTCGGGTCCTTGCCGGCACCGCCTGCATCGGGCCCGGCACCCTTGGGTCCGGCGCCCTTGCTGCCCTTGTGCCAGCGCCACAGCTCAGCGCCGAGCAGGGCCAGGCCGAGGGCGAACCCTGCCGTGCTGATGGTGGTGGTCGTGTACTGGCTGGCGGCCACAGTCGTGGTCATGCGGGCTTCACTCCCGTGAGGGCGTAGACGAGCGTGGTGAGCGGGAGGGCGAGGCAGGTACCGATGACCGCGGCCCACAGCAGCAGTCGCACCAGGGCGGCGCGCCACTTCGGCGCCCACAGGTCGGGGTCGGCTCCGGCGGCCTCGGCGCGCTTCGCGTTGTCGACGAAGCCGAGGACAACCAGTGGGATCAGGGCCATGACCCAGGCCCCGGCGAGGGACTCCTCGTCCCGGACGGAGACTAGGACGGCGGCCCACGGCCCGGCCAGGCCCAGGGACAGCACGGCCAGGGCGGCGTTGTAGCCGATCCGGATCCGCTGCCACCAGCGCGGACCGGGCTCCGGATCCACCGGGATCAGCGGTCCGCCCTGGTCAACGGTCACGGTCACGTGGACGTCGACCGGAACGGGCGGGGGCGGTCCGGATGGTCCGGATCCGGTCCGCCACCAGTCCGGATGCTGGTCCGGGACGGCCGGAGGAGCAGGCGGCGGGGGCGGCGGTGGCGGGTCGGCCGGGGCGGGCAGCGGCTGGCCGGCCGGGATCACCCGGGTCGGTGTGATGGGGCGCCGGTCGGTCACGGCGTCCACCACCCGGCGCAGGCGTACGCGGCGACGGCGGCCGTGGCCCAGGCGGAGGCGATCAAGACCCGGCCGTCGTCGTAGGCCTTGAGCGCGGCCAGCACCGCAACGGCGGTGATCGCGTACGCGGCGGGCGGCCAGGCAAGGACCGCAGCGAGCAGCAGGAGCGGCAGGCAGGCGGTCACGCCGACGCCAGCCGCGATGGCGAGGGCCCAGCTGTGGCCGCGGCTGTGGACGAGCCAGACGGTAGCGAGGCCGGGGGCGAGTCCGGCGAGGCAGATGGCGAGGAACAGCATGGGCACTTCGCAGGTGGTCAGGCGCCGATGGCGACGGGCGCGGTCGGCAGGCGGGTGAGGTGCGGCTCGTGTGCCTCGACTTCGGCGCGGAGCTGGCCGCGGATCGTGCCGTCGGAGGCGTCGCTGTATCCGGCTGCGATGATCGCGGAGCGCATGGCCTTGGTGCCCGGGCGGGTCGGCGGCACGGTGTCGTACAGCGCGCGGATCACGGCGCAGCGGGGGTCGCTGTAGGTGATCGGCTGCGGGACCGGGGCGGGTGCCTGCGCGGCGGGTGCGGTCGGGCGGGCGACGATCGGGAGGAGGCGGGCTCCGGCGGGTACGGCGTGCTCCCACGCAGGGGCGGCCGGGACGGTCGGGACGGCCGGGGCCGCAGGCGTCGCAGGCTCCTTGACGGGCGTCTCAGCAGCCCGCGGCAGGGGCGTGGCGGCCAAGTGCAGCAAGTGGCCGAAGACGAGCGGTGGGACGCACGAGACGACCACCACGAGCGGCCATGGAGCACGGGGCGTCGAGGACAGCCAGCCGGTGACGAAGAGGTGTGAGACGGGTTGAGCCGCCATTGCTGCGCCGAGCGAGACGAAGGCGCCGATGACTGCCGAGATCTTGCCCGGGGATCCGGCCGGCCGGTTGGACGCGACGGAGGCTGCGATGCCTGCGTAGGCAGCGAGGACGGCGGCCATGCCCCAGGCGAGACGCTTGTCCCACCCGGCCAGTACGGCCAGGTGGTGCTCGCCGGGCGCGCACATGATCAGGACGACGACGGCGACGACGGGGCGTCCCGCGTTGGTGAACCAGCGCACCCACCACGGGGCGGGGTAGTGCGGGCGTCCCGGGCGGTGCGTGAGCCGGTGACGGAGGCGTTGCAGGCGGGTCTTCACGGTGCTCCTCCGGGAGCAGGGAACGGGGCCGGCCCCGCGCGGGGGTGCCGGGGCGCGGCAGGCGTGGGGGTGGGCTCAGCGGAAGCGGCGGCGGTCCTTCTGCTCCCACCGCTCGCCCTGCTGGGCTGCGCGGTTGACGCCCGTGCGGCGGTGGCCTTCGTGCCGCTTGCGGGTGGCCCGGGCGGTGGCGGACTCGCGGCCGGCATACTTCTCGGCCGCCAACGCGCGGTCATTGCCCGGCTTGAGACTGCGGACGAAGTCGCCGAAGCCCATCAGGAGACACCGCCGGTCTCGTTGCCGTTGACGCGGTCCTCGCCGGAGAGCTGCTCGCGGCGGCCCTGCGCGTCGGCGTAGTCGACGGAGGCGCGGGCGAGGAGTTCGGGGGTGGTCGCGTCAATGTCGTCAGCGATGGGGCTGGGCTGGTGGTCGGGCTGGTCGGTACGCTCCATGGCGGACCTGCCATTTCGTAGAGGTTGTGGTGGGTCCGGCCCCGGCCGGTGGTGAGAGACCAGCCGGGGCCACTTGTTGTTGCCAGCTTCAAAGTACAGACCTTGTTGCCATGTGGCAATAAGGTCAGACAGGATGGTGCCCATGGCCGACGCCGAAGGAGGGCCGGACATGGTGTCGTTCCGTGAGCTTGCGCGCAGACTCGTCGCAGATGGGATCGTCGAGCGGATCACCCATCAGCGGGTGTCGAAGATCTCGAAAGAGGACCCGGGCTTCCCGCCCGTGGTGAAGGTCGGCAGGTCGAACGCTGTCGACTATCGGCTCGCTGCGCCGTACTTCCGAAGCCGGATCACACGGCCGGGCTGGAGGACGGACCTGAAAGGGAAGCCGCCGAAGGCTGAAGAGTAGGTCCGCGGCGCTGGAGGTGACGCCCTGCGGGGGGCATCTGCCGTCCATGACGGTACCGCGAGGGGGGCGGCCCGTACTACGGGTTCAACGGGCTTGCGGTGACGGGGTGTCGACGGGCGTCACGCGCGGCTGCGGTTTGTGGCTGGTGCAGCGCCAGCCGCACGGGTAGAGGCGGGCGGGACCGGGCTCGTGCTCGCCGGTGGGGACGTCGCAGGCCTGCGGGTGACGGGGCCCGTCAGGCGCCGTCACTGGCCGGCCCTTCCGTGGTCCGCTCGTGCAGGAGCGGCAGCGGCACGACGGTGAGGGCGGAGTACGCCTCGGCGAGATCGCGGAGCGCTGCCGCCCCCTCGCGGGGCAACATGCACGCGGCGACCGCGGTCTGCTTGCGGATCGCGGCGAGGAGGTCCTCCTTCGTCCGGCCCTCGCTGCTCTCGGGGATGATCAGGTCGCGCATGGTGTTCCTCTCGGTGGGTCCCGTCCCGGGATGGGCGGGAAGTCTCAGGCGGCGGTGGAGTTGTCGGTCCAGGTGCGGCCGCAGTCCTCGCAGCGCACGACGGGCGGTTCGCCGTCGCCGCCCTCGACGACCAGCTGCCCGCGGCACGGTGCCGGGCACGGCTCGGACACGGGCGTCTTGCGTCGGGCGTCACCGAGGGCCAGGCGCACCAGCTCGGCAGCCATGCGCGCGACTTCGGCGACGGCCTGGCGCTCGCCGTCGTCGAGCTGGCGGCACGGGCCGGGCCGCTGGGCGAGCCGGTCGGACAGCCACTGCGCGGCCGTGGTGGCGCTGCGCTGCCCGGTGAAGCGCCAGCGGGCCGGGTCGGCCGCGTCCTTCGCGGCGAGCAGGACCGCCGCCTTGTGTGCTTGGTCGCCCCAGCCCTTCCCGGCCGGTGCCTTGATGGGCTCGCGCTGGATGCGGGAGGCGAGCCAGTCGGCGGCCGTGGTCAGGCCCGTCGTGACGGTCGTCATGACGTCCAGGACGTCGACGTCGACGGGTGCCGGCCGGGGTCCGGGGGCGTCGGGGTTGGTGTCGGCTCGTTCGTCGGCGAGCTCCTGGCGCTCCTCGTCGGACATGAGCCGAGTGATGCCCATGGCGGGGGGCCAGCTGGTGGTCGGCCGGGTGCCGGCGCGCTCCTCCAGGGTGGTCCAGCGGTCGGTGACGGTGTCGAGGTGGCCGATGGGGCACTCGGGGTGCGGGTGGACTTCCTGGCCGAGCTCCTCGTAGCAGAGGCGGCAGGCGAGGAGGCGGGGCGGGCGGTAGGCGCAGTCGGCCTGGCAGGTGTTGCAGTGGGCTTTGCGGGTGTCGTGGTCGGTGTGGTGGTGGTTGCAGGCGCCGCAGATGGCGGGCGGGGTGGGGGCGGTGGTCATCGTGGCTCCTGGGGTGGCGAGGGGTACGGTGATCACTGCCTGGGGGCGCGCTGGTCTGGGGAGACAAGAAGCGCGCCCCTTCGTGCTGCTCAGCGGCCGTGCCGCAGTGCTCGGTACTCCAGCTCCCTGAGACCGTCGGACGGGCGACGGATGCCTAGGAGCCGGTAGAAGGGCCGGGCGATCCAGTGGCGGGCGTAGATCGCGATGGTTCGCCGCATGATCAGCTCTCGGGTGTCGGCGTCGGGGTGCTGTCGCCGAGGAGGATCCGGCTCGGCGACTTCGAGGCGTCGCGGACGGCGCGTCGGACAATGGCGGCCGGGAGGAGGGTGGCGAGGGCCTGGTTCCAGTCGGTGAACTTCACGGCCCGGTCGTCGAGGTAGCTGGTCGCGGCCAACTTCCGGTTGGTCACCAGCAGGACGCCCCGCACGTTCCAGAACGGGCCGTCGTGCTCGGTCCGGCAGATGAAGCCGCGCGTGGTCAGCCACTCGGCGACCTGGGCGGGGTCGCGGGTGGTGTGGATGAACACGGCGTCGTGCTGCATGAGCGCTCGGAGGCCGTTGAGGGCGCCGGGCAGGGGCGGGTCGTAGATGGTGCCGTCGGCCCAGCCGCGGCTGTAGGTGTGGATCACGCCGTCGAAGTCGACTGCAAGGGTCATGGGTCAGTGCCTCCTGGGTGGTGGTCCGTACGGGGATTGCCAGGCGGGCCGGTCCGGGCGCCGGATCGGGCGGCCGTCCTGATTGACGAGGCCGGCCTGGCGGAGGGCGCGAGCGGCTGTGGCGATGACGCGCGCAGCCTCGGCGGCTGCTTTGCCGTAGGCGTGCACGACGGCGGCGTACCGCTCACGAACTTGCGCGACGCTCAGCGACGCCTCGTCCGCGATCTCGGCCCAGGGCTCGGGCTGCTCCTGGCGTAGCTCGACGGAGGCGACGCCGGGGACTTCGTGCCACTCGCCGTCGTCGCCGAGGACCTCCAGACGCCCCGTCATGACGGGTCCGACGGGCGCTCGGCGGGTTCGACGACAACGGCGTGCCGGAGTTCGACGAGCCGCTCGTCCCACCAGCGCGACAGGCTGATGCCGAGAGGCGGCGGCCCGGCCTTGCACCAGCGCTCGTACAGGTCGATGACGCGGGTGACGTCCTGCTCGGCGGACTCGTGGAGCGCGCCGAGCAGCTTGGTGGTGGGCAGGATGGCAGCCACTGCCGCTCCGGCGAGCTTCCGGTAGCGGTGGATGTTGGCGGCGGACGGGCTGCCGTGTTCCGGGTCCCATGCCCAGCCTTCGGAGCGGGCGAGGGCTTCGGCGAGTTGCTCGCGTAGCGGGGACGGTTCGGGTTCGGCCGCGTCGGTTGGGGTCGGGCTGGGCGGCTGCTCGGTGCCGTCGAGGGCGGCGCGGAGGTCTGCGGGGCGGATGCCTGCCGCGAGGAAGTCGTCTACCGGGGCGTCGGGCAGCAGCGTGCGCACGCGCTCGGCTGCGGCCTCGGCCTGCTCGGCGCGGGCGAGCTGCCTGCGGAGTGCTGCGGTCTGCGTCTCGTACGTCTCGGCGTCATGCCTGGTGCGTTTCGTGGCCTTGTGGGCGCGGTCGCGGGCGGAATGCCACGCGGCCTGGTAGATGTCGGCGCGCTGCTCGGCGGCCTGGGCGCGGCCCTCGGCCCGCTCCTCGGCCTGGGCGACGCGCTGGTCGCTCAGCCGCATCTCGGCCTCGACCTGCTGGCGCAGCAGCTCGCCCTCGGTGCCGCCGATGAGGATGCCGCGGCCGGCGCGGTCGAGGAGGTTGCGGATGCTGGCCCGGCGGGCGGTGCGCTGTGCGTCGTCGGCGGGCGCTGCCGGGGCGGGCTCGCTGGTGCCGACGGCTTCGCGGACGCGGTTGACGATCGTCTCCAACGTGCGGAGGGTGTCGCGGAGCTGCTCGGCCTCGGTCGGGGCGGGCGGCAGCTCGGGGCCGCTGGCCTCACCCGTCAGCCCCGTCGTGACGGGCATCCCGACGGCCGCCACGGTGCTGACTGGGTCAACCAGCACCGGCTCGTACGTCTCGGCGAGCACGTCCTCGGCGATCGGGTAGAACTCACCCTTCACGCCGCGGACGATGTGCTGCCCGGTGTAGACGAGCATCCAGGTGGAGTGCAGCCGGTCGTAGACGGTGGCGGTGGCTTCGGGGTCGTCGCTGTTGGCCCGGTCGGCGTCGTCCAGGGCGTAGAAGTTCTGCGGGCCGGTGAAGGCCTGCACCTGGGCTTCGTTGTCGCCGGTCCACTGGATGGTGTCGACCTCGACGGGGCGCTTGCGGTAGCGGACGGAGGTCACTTCTCACCTCGCACGGCGTCGGCCACGGCGAGCAGCGCGGAGGCGACGGCCAGGTTCGAGAGGGCGGCGAGGACGCCAGCCGTGGTGCGGCCATCGAGCTCACGGGGACGACCGTCGGCCCCGGTCGTGACGATGCTGATGCTCTCGCCGGTGTGGTTGATCAGGTGGAGGGCGTGGTCGTACGGCTTGCGGCTGGGCTGGTCGGTCATGTGGTGCTCCCAGGGTGGTCGGGGTGGTCGAGGCCGGCCACCAGGTCGTCGAAGGTGGCCCGGTCGTGGGCGCTCAGCGCCGTCTCGTCGTGGGCGGCGGTCGCGCCAATGGGCACGTGCCGGATCCGGGCCGTGCGGTGGCCCCAGCACCAGCCCGCGGAGACCGCGAGGGTGGCGGTCGCGAGGGTGGCGGTGAGGAGGTGGCTGAACACGTGCTGTCTCCGTCTCAGGGCGGTGAGGATGGGCGGGAAGTCTTCGCCGTGGTGGCCGCAGAGGAGCGCGGCGATGACGACGACCAGGACGACGTAGACGGTGACGCCCGTCATGACGGCTGCTCGCCGGGCTGCTGCGCCTCGGCGGTGGGCTGCTCGGGGTCGTGCAGCCGGGCCTCGGCCGCCAGCCACTCCGGCCAAGCCGCAGGGTCGCCGTGGAAGTGCCGGCCCACGGCTTCCACGTGCACGCGCGCGCCGTCCTGCATCCACCAGCCCTTGACGTACGCGTGGACGCGACCCAGTGCGGAGTCCGGGGCAGCGCGGTAGGTGAGCGTGATCTCGGTCGGGGCGATGGTGCGGGTCTCGTTGTACTCGTCCGGCACCTCCGGGGCTCCACGGACGACGTATACGACGGAGTGGGCGACCGGGACGCGGTCGAGGGTGGCAGGGTGTTCGGACATGGCGGCTCCTGGTGGGTGGGATGGTGGGGCGCCGGCCGCCCGCGCTGGCTTCGCGGGCGGCCGGGCGCGGTCAGGCGTCGTCGTCGCTGTGCCCGTCGGCCGTCTCGCCCTGCTCCAGCTCGGTGACGCGGGCGCGCAGGTCCTCCACGTCCTCGACGAGACCGCGGTCCGGTCCGCGGGCCTCGCCGACGGCCGCCTTGTGCATGGCGGCGATGGTCTGGCACGCGCTGTCGTAGGCGCCGCGCAGTTTGACGAGGTCGCGGCGGGCGTCCTCCAGCTCGATGGCGGTCTGGGTGTACAGGCCGATGGCGTGCCGTGCCCGGTCTTCCGGGGTGAGCTCGAACGGCTGCGGGGTGGTGGCGGTGTCGTACACGTCGCGGGCCCAGCGGGCGTCTCCGAGCGCGGTGTGTGCCGTGTCCGGGGTCGGCGGTTCCACGCCGATGGCCCGGGACAGGGCGCGTGACGACCAGGGCAGCGGGCCGGCCGCCTGCGCGCCGATCTTCGCGGCGGCGAGCTGGACGATGTCGTACGGCCGGTAGTGCCACTGCGCGCCGCCGGGGCCGAGGAGTTTGCGCAGGAACCGCTCGTCGAAGCCCGGGTTCGAGCCGACCAGGACCGCGCCAGAGAGCACGGAGACGATGGCCTCCACGGCCTCCTTGCGACTCACGCAGTCAGCCCCGCCGGGGACGATGCGTGCCGCGGGACATCCGGGGTGGACGATGTTGCGCTCGTGGAAGCGGCCGATGCGCAGGGCCTCGGGGTCGGCGGCGGCCTGGTCGATGGCGAACTGCCACAGGTACTCGGTGTCGATGGGCTGCTCGCCGTCCTCCTGCGTGCGGAGGATGACGGCGACCTCCCAGGCCTCGCCGATCTCGGCGTCCAGGTGCGTGGTCTCGCAGTCCACGAAGGCGATGGCGGTCACTGGTCTGGGGTTCCTTCCCATTGGGCGAGGCGCTCGGCGGTGTCGGCGTGCGCCGCGGTGAGGTGGGCGTGGTCGCGGAGCAGGTCCTGAAGGGCGTTCCAGGACGTGGCGGCCAGGCGGTAGAGCTCGCGCTCGGTGCCCGTGGCGAACACGCCGCACGCCGGGTTGAGGCCGGTGGTGAACTTCAGTGCGCGGATCTCGGCGAGCCGCTGGGGCTGGATTGCTCGGGCCTCGATCTCGGGGGCGTCAGGCACTGCGGGCCTCCGGCGTGACGGGCGTCGACGACCCGTCAGCCGCCAGCTCGTCCAGGGCGAGCAGCCGGACGTGATTCCGCATCCGCTGGTACTTCTGCTCCGTCCCGTGCCCATCCCACTGCGCCCGCTCATCCGACGGCTCGACGACCGTCACGTGCTTGAACAGCGGGAGGTCGCGCGGGTGGATGTGCCACGACATTTGCCAGCCGCCGGCCACGAGGTACAGGAGGTGCCAGCCGTCCTCGTCGGTGACGTCGGCGGCCGGGGTGATGACGGCCAACGCGGGGTGCAGTGCGGCCAGCCAGGCGAGCAGCTGCGCCCGCTCCCGGTACGCGCCATCGCGCTCGGTGGCGAACTCGTTGGCGTGCCGCTTCCAGCGGTCGGTCTTCTCCAGGGCGTGCTGGAGGTCGCGGGCGAGGCGGGCGGTGAGGTCAGCGCGGTTGGGTGCGGCCGGGGCCGGGGTGGTGGTGGCCGGGCTGGGGCGGCGGAACAGGCGCGCGAACCAGGGGGTAACCGGTGCCGGGGACTGGTTCCTGCTGGGGTTGTTGCTGGTCATGGACATGCTCCGGTGTGGTGGCCGGGGCGGGTCCCTGCGTGGGGTCCCTGTCCGCTGGTGGGTTACTGCGTGGGTGTGGGGATGGTGTCGAGTGCGTCGCCGATGTCGTTGGCGAGCCAGCGCCAGCGAAGGGCGAGTTCGGGCGCGTGTTCTTCCTTGGCTTCGGCTGCGGTGAGGAGTGCTTCGACGATTTCCGCCAGGTCGTCGGTGCTCTGGAGGCGGATGCTGACAGCCATCAGGTCTGTCCCGGGGGTTGGGGTGCGGCCTGGGGTGAGGGTGCGGGTACTGCCTTGCTTGCGGGGTGGCAGGCGAGGAGCAGCATGGCGGCTGCTGTGGTGGCTGCGATGGTGCGGAGGGTGCGCATCAGAACGGGGGTTCGTTGCTGTAGCCGTTGGCCTGGTCGACGGCCCACGGGTCGTCGGCGGGCGGGCTGGTCGGGCGGGAGCGCTGGGTCTGGCCCTGCTGGGGTCGTCCGGCGCTGCGCTGTCCGCCGCCCTGGCCGTTCTGCTGGCTGGCGGCGTCCTTCGACACCTGGGCGACGGCGAACGCGAGGTTCGGGGCGATGGAGCGGATGAGGAGGGCCGGCCGCTCGTACTTCTGGCCGTCCTTCTCCCAGGACTCTGTGCGCACCTCGCCGGTGACGATGACCTCCATGCCCTTGGCGAGGGTCTCGGCGGCGTTTTCGGCGAGGCGTTCCCAGGCGGTGCCGCGGATGTAGAAGACGTCGCCGTCCTCCCACTCGTTCGTCTGCTTGTTCAGGCGGCGGGAGTTGAAGGCGAGGGGGATGCTCGCGACGGCCTTCGAGGACTGGGTGAAGCGGAGTTCGGGGTCGGCGGTGAGTCGGCCGACGCCGGTCAGGGTGGGAAGCAAGATCAGTTCTCCTTCGTGGTGGTGCTGGGCTTGGTGGTCGAGTGAAAGGACTCCTGCCACTCGTCCCAGTCCTCTTCGCCGAATCCGCTGCTGTCCTTGCTGTGGACCTCGAGGGGCTGGCTGGAGACGAGCGCGGCGACTTGGGCGAGGGTGGCGTGCACCTGCGCCATGGCGAGGTGGTGCGCGGCGGCCTCCGGGTGGACCGGGTCTCCGCCGGGGCCGTGGGTGTAGGAAGCCGCGCTCAGGAGGCGTTCGGCTTCGCGGTAGTGCTCGGGTCCGGTCACAGGATCGGCTCCTTCGGCAGTTCGGGCTGGATGGGGATGGCCATCTGGTCGGGGTGGACGTCGGGCGTCGTGACGGCCGTGACGGGTGTCGTCGGGCGGGCGTGACGGGGCGTCGGCGGCGGGATCAGGCCCTGCTTCCGGCCGCACACCAGGCCGTAGCCGCGGTCCTGCGACTCCTTCGTCTTGAGGCGGCGGGGGCAGTACCGGCACTTCATCGGGCCCTCCTCTTTCGACGGTGGGCGGCGAGGCTGGTCACGCCGACGGGGAGGGTGAGCTGTTCGGTGCGGGTGGGGCAGGTGGCGACGTGCGGTGCGTGGAGTCGCTCCCAGCCGGTGATTGGGAGTTCGGTGGTGGGGCGTCGGGAGCGCCAGGCGCCGGTGCCGTCGCAGCGGACGGCGGTGTTGCCGGCGGGGTCGGGGTCGGGGTTGACCGCGAGGCGCTTTCCGGCCTCGGTGATGGTCCAGAGGATCGGCTGGCGGCAGTCGTGGCAGGTGGCGAGTCGTTTCATGGCGTGGTGGTGGGGGTGCGGGTGGGGTGGACGTCGGGGAGGGGGATGGTGTGGCCGTGGATTTCGGTGGTGCAGGCCTGGCCGGGGTCGGCGTGGCATTCAGCGCACCTGGTTGTCATGGCCCAGGCGAGTCGGCGGGCGTCGTGCGTGTCCCGGCGTCGGGCCTGGGTGCCGCGCGGGTTCGTGCACAGCTCGCCGACGGCGGCCCGGCACCAGGGGCACCGGACGGCCATCTGCGGGAAGCGGTAGCGGCGCGTCATGACGCCTCGGCCTCCTGCTCCTGGCCCTCGTCGCGGGCAAGCGCGGCAGCGGAAGCGGCCTGGATGCGCGCCTGCGCCTGGAGCGCCTCGGCGGCGTCGACCGGGGGGAGGCCGGCGGCTGCGCGGCGTGCGTCGTCGAGGCGGCTGGGGTGGACGTCCTGGCGGCGGCGGCCGCGGGTGGTGCAGCTGGCGCCGGGGAGGGCCTGGCAGGTCTGGCAGGGGACGGCGCGGACGTTGACGACGCCCTCGCGGACGCGCGGGGGCATCTTGCCGATGGAGGCGCGGATGGCGGCTGCACGGCCCTCGTACGGGCCGTGATCGGCGCCAGGGGGCAGTGCGAGGCGATCTCCGGCACCGAGAGATGCGCGGATGCTGCTGGGGCCTGTGAGGCCGTCTCCAGCGGCTCGGATGATCTCGCGGATGTTCGCCGCGGACTGGGCGCCGGTCTCCAGCGGGTCGCCGTCGTACACGAGGTTCGACAGCTCGATGCGCTCGGCGCGGCGCTCGCGGATCTCGGTGATGATCTCGGCGGGAGCGACGAAGGCCTGGCGCGAGGCGACGGCGACGACGGCGGCGCGGGCCTCGTCGAAGTCGTACGGCGCGAGGACGTCGCCCCACACGTCGGGGGTGTGCTCGTTGAAGCGCTGCTGAGGGCACAGCTGGTGGACGTAGGCGCAGAGGGCCGTGGCCTCCTGGCTGTTCATGGGGTGCCTCCTTCGGCGGCTGCGTCGCGGGCCTTGGCGCGGGCCATGGCGCGCTCGAAAAGGTCTGTGCCGGTGGCGGGGTCGTAGCGCGGGCCGGCGGACTGGCGCGGCGTTGCGGGACTGGGCGCGTTCATGACCTCGTTGACGACGCTGGAGAGCGTTGAGGGATGGAGGCCGCGCTGCATCCAGCGGGCGATGCCGCGGCGGATCCAGTCGGGGTGGATGCCGTCGTCGTCGAGGAGGACGCGGATCTCCTTGGCCATCTGGCCGACGACTCGGGAGGGCGGGCGTTCGGTGCAGCGGTCCAGCCACTCGCCGACGATCGTCTGCGCGGTGATGGGTGCGTCGGCGGCGTCGGCCTGGTCGTCGTCGACGGGCTCGCCCTCGAGGACGTCGTCGTCCGCGTCTCTTGTGTCACCGGGGGCGGGTGTGGCGGCAGGACCGGAAGCGTCGGCGGGAGCGGGGAACGGTTCCTGGTGGTTCCCCTGGTGGTTAATGACGGTTAGGGGGGCACTGAGTGCGTGACATTCGGACGCAGAGTGCGTGACGTCACGCATTGGGAGTGCGTGACTCACGGACTCTGAGTGCGTGACACCCCCCTCTGTCACGTCGTCTGAGTGCGTGACTGTCACGGACTCTCCGTGCGTGACAGTCACGGATTCTGACTGCGTGACGCGCTTCGCTCGGGCACGCCGCTGACGCTCCGCAGCCTGCTGCCTCGCAGCCTCGGCCTCGTCCTCCAGCTCCGCCCAGTCGAACTCCGGCCGCCGCAAGTGCATCTGAAGCTTCCACTTCGTCCGCCCCTGCACGGCGCCCTGCCGCTTGATCAGGCCACCCGTCTCCAGGCGGCGCAGTGCCCGCTGGATGGTCCGCTCGTCGTAGCCGGTCCGGTACTGGATCCGCAGGTTCGACGGGTGCGAGTTGGAGCCGTCGGGGCGCGCGTGCTCGGCGAGGACCTGGAGGACATGCCGCGCCGTGCTGTCGGGCCGTCCCTTGTCGGTCCGCAGCATCGGGGCGTCGTCCATCGCCCAGGTCATGGCCTCGGTGCTCACTCGCCCTCTTTCACGTCGTGGTGGTTGGTGACCGGTGGTCCAGCGGCCGGTGTCATCCGCCGGACCACCGGCGCCTATCGGCCGGCCGGGAGCACGCTGGAGCCAGTGAGCTGGTACTGCCGCTTGCTCACGGTGTTCGCGGCCCGGCAGGCGTCGTCGACCGGCTCCCCCTTGCTGAGGTGCCGCTGGTACGCCGCCCGGGTGCCGCACGGCGACAGCGGCCGCCCGGCGTTGCTCTTCGGCGTGGCTGGCGTCTCCTCTTCCAGGGCCTCCTCGCGGGCCCGCTCGCGGGCCCTGGCGAGGGCCGCGCGCTCGGGCCCGGTCAGCCCGGCGAAGATCCCGTGCCGGTAGCCCGCGGACAGGTCCTCCTCACGACGCATCACGGTCTCCAGGCACCGGGCCGCGACCGGGCAGGCCTCGCAGAACTCGCGGGCCTTCGAGCGGTCCGCCTTCCTGAACCAGACCTCCGGGTCCAGGGGGCGGCACACGGCGTCCAGCTCCCAGTCCCGTCCCTGCGTCCCGTCATGACGGGTGTCGTCGACGGCCGTCATGACGTCACCTCCGGGGTATCGACGTACCTTCCGTGCTGCCGGTAGTGGCGGTCCGCGGCCCGCCTTGCCTCCTTGCACAGCTCGCACGCCGGCTCGCGGTGGCGGTGGTGCCGCCGGTAGCCCTGATAGGTGCCGCACGGGGCGGGCGGCTTCCGTTTCGGCGCGGGCTTCGGCTTCGACGGGCGCGGCCGGGCCTTGCCTTCCTTCGCGACGGCCTGCTCCGGGAACCAGGCCTGCAACGTGGCTCCGTTCGTCCCGGTGCGGACAGAGACGACGGAGTAGGGCACCTGCCGCTCGAACAGGAGGCCTGCCGCGTAGCGGGCCTCGTCCGAGGTGAGCGTCCAGCCCTTCCGCAACCCGTTGGCGGCGAGCTCCACGGCGATCAGGTCGAGGCAGACCAGCCCCTCAGGGGTGGCCATCCAGACGGTGGGGACGGCCAGGGTCGTGACCGGGATCCAGCCCCGCTGACGGCCGGCCGGGACGCCGGTGACGGAGGTGGTGGGCGTCTTCATGCCGCCACCGCCTCGAACAAACCGAGCTGCTCGGGCTTGGCCGGAGCCTGTTTGCCGAGCTGGATGATCTGAGCAGCGAGCCATGCGGCCACCAGCACGTCGCAGGCGATCTCCTTGTGAGTCTCCTGCGCCCAGAACTCCCTCTCGGCGCCCCACCGCCACTGATGCTTGCCGCAGACGCAGCACATGACCTCGCTGCCGGTGCCGCCGCTCTCCGGGTCCCGGATCTCGTATCTGACGATCTCCGCCTTCGACCCACACCAGCGGCACCCGCGCCCGGGCCGGGCACGGCCAGTGCGCTCAGGGACGCTCATGCCGCCACCGCCGTCACGTCACGGACCCACGCGAGCGCGGTGTCGTCGAGCTGCTCCCGGGCCCTCGTAACGGCCACGTAGGCCAGGCGGGCCTCCTCCCGGGGCAGGACGACCAAACCGGTCTTCTGGTCCGGCTTCGGTGCCCGAAAGTCCGAGTGGATACGAACGGCCGGCCACTCGCGGCCCTTGCTGCGGTGCGCGGTCGACACCACCAGCTCGGCCTGCTGCTCCGAGCACAGTCCGTCCGCCGCGGCGACGATCCGGTCCGGCCCGTGCTCATCGATGAGCTTCACGAGGACCTCGAGGGAGCCGTCTTCCTCGGCGGCGTACTGGCGGACGTCGTCCCAGGAGACGAAGCCGCACAGCTCGGGGTGGTCGGTCGGACGGCCGTCCTGGAGGGACTCGGCTGCCCAGGCGAGACGCTTGATGTCGCCGCCACCGCCGACCAGGGCCACCTTCCGGCCGCTGGCGAGGCCCTCCATGACGATGCCCATGGCGCCCGCGTTGGTGCGGCACAGGATCGCGTCCGGGGCATCGAGCGGGCCGACAGTGGACTCGGTGGCATCCCAGCCGGTGAGCCGCAGCGGAGCGTCGATCAAGCGGAGCCAGATGTTGGCGCGGGCGGCGACGGCCGGCCCGAAGCGGAACGACTGGGACAGGTTCAGCTCGGGGCAGCCGAGTTCGCGGACGAACTTGGCCAGGGCATCGTTGGCGCCGCGCCAGCTGTAGATCTGCTGGGCGGAGTCGCCGACGGCGATGCGCTGCGCGTGCTCCTGGTCGAGCAGGACCGCGGACAGCACGTCGTTGGTGTCCTGCGCCTCGTCGAGCAGCACCACGTCCGTCGGGATCTTCGGCCGTGAGAGGGCCCACATCTTCAGGTAGTGGTCGTGGGACAGGTTCAGCACGGACTCGTCGCGCTGGAGGTCCTCCCATGCGGCCTTGGCGACCGGCAGGACGAGCTTCTCCAGTTCGCCGCGGGCGTCCTTCTTCGTCAGGCCGTCGTAGTGCGGGATGTGCTTGGGGGTGATCTCGGCGTCGGCGCTGTGGCAGAACCGGGTGACGGTGTCCAGCGCCATCCGCATGATGATCTTGGACGTCATGGCCTTCTGCGCGCCGAGGTCCGTGCGGATGCTTGGGGTCGCGCCGATGATGCCGAGGATTGAGCGGACGTCGAGGGCCTGCGCGGCCTGGTGCGCGGTCTGGCGCGGCCGGTTGAGACGCTCGCCGTACCGCGGCTCGAAGGCGAGGCCGTGGCCCGTCTTGCTGCTGACGTTGGGCGGGAAGCTGCGGCGGGCGTCGGCGGCGATGGCGCTGTTGTAGGCGACGTACGTCATCCGGCGGCGCCGGTCGCTACGGGCGATGAGCTTCAGCGTCGAGGACTTGCCGCACCCGGCGCCGGCCTGGAGGACGAGGTCCAGCCCGTCACCGTAGGCGTCGATCGCCTCGGTCTGTTCCTTGGTGGGGTTCACCACTGGGGTGCACCTCCTTTCGGGGGGTGCGGGCCCGCCCCGGCGTGGGGTCGGGGCGGACCCGCGGTCAGTGGTGAATCAGGCGGCGGGAACGTCTTCGGCGGCCCAGCTGGCCTCGGCCTCTGCTTCCAGGCCCTGGACCATCGCGGCGAACTCGCTCGGCTCTCGGTCGCTGTAGAGGTTGAGCGAGTCCAGCAGCGTCTGGGCCTCAGCCAGGGTCAGCTCGTTCGCGCTGGTGACGCGGCGGCCGATGATGATCGAGGTCGCGCGGAGGCGGTCGTCCCGGCCCGTCACGGCGAGCTTGTTGAAGAGCGCGTGCATCATCCGCATCTGCGGAGCCGTGACGGGCGTCACCGAGGGCTCCTCCGGCACTGCCGACCTGCGCACCGCAGGGGCGGACGCTTCGGCGTCGGGCAGCGAATGAGCCGACGGGCCGGTCCATTCCTCGCCGTTCGGCTGCGCGGCGGGCGGCGCCGGCGGAGTCGTCTGACCCGTCGTGACGGGCGTCGCGGCAGGCTTGACGGCCTGCCCGTACTCCCGGATCAGGTCCCCCAGCGTCGTCGGCTCACCCGACACCGGGTGCATCTGGCCGGTGGCAAGCAGGTTCCGCGCCCGGGCCCGGCCGTGCAGCTCCAGCGCCCGCTCGTACGTCAGGCCCTCGCCGGTCAGTTCGTCCACGATGACCTGCACCGGGTCCACGCCCTGCCCGAGCTGCTCCAGGATCATCTCGGCGACGTCCTCGCCCGGGTGGTGGATGACCTGCCCGTTGAGCGGCTCGTACCGGGTCTTCGTGACGGTGGCCGTGCCCTCCACCATGTCCATCACGACGTCCAGCTCGTACTCGGCACCCTCGCGCTGGACAGCCTTCACACCGACCTTCGTGACCTTCTTCCCCTCGATCACGTAGTCGCCCTTGGTCCGCATGGTCACGATGAGGTGGCCGCGGAAGTTCAGAAGGGCGTCGAGCATCTCCTGCTCGATCGGGTTGCCGGTGCGCCAGCCGCCGAAGGTGCCGCCGGCGCCCTTCTGGGACCCGGCCTCCTCGACGATCTCCAGGAGACCGCCGCGGCCGTTCCAGAAGTGGCTCCAGGAGTCGACGATGAGGACGGCCAGGTTCGCGGCCTCGGCGGCCCGCACGACCTCGATCAGGTCGCGGGGGTCGTGCCGGTCCATGGGCAGGTGCCCGAAAGCGTGCCCGCCGAGCTCCGGGCGGCCGGGGACGGGGGCGTACTTGAGGGCGGAGCCGCGCTCGGTGTCGGCCAGGCCGATCTGCCCGCCCTGGGCGAGGCCCTCGGCGAGGCGCAGTGCGGTCTTGGTCTTGCCAGATCCGGCCGGGCCCTGGAGTCCGATGCGGGCGCGGGCGGCCTCACGGGTGGCCGGGGCGAAGGAGAACGTGGTCATGAGGTGCTCCGGTTGCGCTGGTGCGGGAAGGCGGGGTGGATGGGGACGGCGGCGAGAGAGCGGAGGGCTTTGACGATTCGCATGGCGGCGCCGTACTGACGGCGCTTCTTCCGGAACTCGCCGTCGGTGTCCTGCGGGCCGCGGCGGTACTTGCCGGACAGGTCCCGCTCGATCGCGTCCGCGAGCTCGTCGCCGGTCTCGCGGCGGAGGTCGGCGAGCAGCTGCGCGGCCTCGCCGGGGCGGAGGGGCCGGCCGCTGGTGAGGGCCTGGTAGACGCTGCTGTACGCGCTCACTGGTCGTCACGACCCTTCACGGCGTCGACGATCAGTGCGGGCACGCCCAGGGCGGCGAAGTGCACCGTCACCCCGTCATGACGGCCCGTCGCGGTCATGAGGCTGCCGCGCGACGTTGCGGAGGCGGCGTCGACGTTGAACCGGGCCTGCCACCAGCGCCAGCAGTCGAGCGTCTGGGGGTGGATGGTGACCCGGATCGCGCCGTCGTCGATCACGTCGATGGCCTGGACGTCGGGCTGCGTGCGGAGGCGCCGTGCGAGGCGCGCGGCCGGAGAGCCCTCGGCCGTGTGCGACGGGGTGTCCTCGCGGAGGGCCAGCACCGGCGCGAACTTCCGGGTGTACCCGTCCACCGGACGCTCGGCCTCGGCCAGCCGGGCCTCCAGCTCGGCGACGCGGGACCGCAGCTCCCGGCGTCCGCGCTTCGCGGACGCCAGCGCTAGCCGCAGCCGCGCGTTGTCCTGCTCTTCCTCCCAAAGGGACAGCCGGGCGCCCGTCAGGTACTCCTTGGCCTGGACGTGCTCGGCGACGGTCTCCGGGGACTGGAGCAGCTGCGCCGACTCCAGCGCCATCGCGAGCGTGGCCGGAATCCGCTTCCCCTGCTCCATCGCGGCCGCGATGACCTTCGCCGCGGTGTTCACCAACCTCGTGTTCACGCGCCGTCACCACCCTCGGGAGCAGCTGCCTCGTCCAGACGAAGGCCCCGCTGGGAGGCGAGGAACTCCACTGACACGCCCGACGGCTTGCCCTCGACCTGGAAGGTCCGGGTCACCGTGCCGTCGTCCTGCCGCAGGTCGAAGCTGTACTCGCGGGCGCCCCGCATAGCGCGCGCCATCTCGGCAGCAGCCTGCGGAACGAGTGCGGCATCCGCGCGGAGGGCCATGTCGACGTAGATCGAGCCGTCGCTCCTCAGTGACCATTCGATGGGCAGTTGGGCGAGGGCGGGGCGCTTGGCGACGAGCATCGTGACGACGGCCGCCTGGACCGCGATGTGCGTCTTCATGCCGCGTCACCGCCCTCGGCACCCTTGGCGGTGACGGGCGTCACCAGGTCCGACGAGGCGTCCCTGACGGGCGTCAACGGGCCGACCTGCTCCACGATGTTCGCCAGCGAGCACCGCTCCGGCCGGCCGTCGATCGACAGCAGCGGCATCCCGTCCGCGCGCGTCTCGCCCTGGAAGAACCAGACGTCACCATCGCGGTCGCGCTGCGGCACCGCCAGGTCGTACACGAACCCGTCGAGCTGGAACGGACGAGCTGCGAGCGAGGCCTCGCGGGCCCGCGTCTGCGGCAGGTCGTACGCCACGACCGACACCCGCACCCCGTCCCGGTAGCCATCCCCGGCCACCGCATACGGCAGCGGCTGCTCCTTGTCGTGCGTGATCCCGAAGAACTGCCGCCAGTGCGCCCATTCGGCCTGCTGCGTGATGTGCAGCGCGACCAGGACCCGGTCCCCGTCGACCTTCACCCGCTGCAACGACGGGTGCTCACCGATCGCGGCCTCGATGGCGGCCGCCACCTTGCCGGCCCGCTGGCACGACTGGTCCCAGGCGAGCGCCTGCTGCTCCAGGTCCGTCAGCTTCTGGTCCTCGCGCGCCCAGCCGCCGCCAGCCGCACGGCGCAGGACGACCCCCTTCGACCGCGGGGCGGCCAGGAGCTTGGCGTCGGCCAGGGCGTGAACGATAGCCGCCGCCGGGTCACTGCCGCTGGATGCCAGAGCCTCGCGGACGACACGGACAGCGTGGGAGAGGTTGCTGTTCACGCGGCGGCCCCGTCCTGCTGCCGCACGGCGGCGCGGCTACGGATGGTGTGCTTCATCGTGGACATGGCGCGGTGCTGGGCCATCTTCACTGCCATGCCGGTCTTGCCCAGCCGGGCGGCCGTCTCGGGCCCCGACAGGCCCTCCAGGAACCGCAGCCGCACGCAGTCGCGCTGGTACGGGGTGAGCTCGTCCATCGCGGCCTTCAGGTCCCCGACCATCTCGGCGAAGTCCAGGCCGTGCAGGGCCGTCGCCTCGGCGCTGGGCTCCCGCCCCACCGAGTCGTCGAACATCTCGGCCACCAGCACCTCGCGCTGGAAGCGGGCCGACCGGAGGTGGTCCAGGTGCAGGTTCCGGGCGATGGTGATCAGCCAGGCGCTGAAGCCGCCGCTGGCCGACCGCTCGGCGAAGACGTCGATCCTGCGCAGGGCGCGCACGAACGTCTCGCTGGTGAGGTCCTCGGCCAGGCCCCGGTCCTTGGTCCGCCTGGCGAGGAAGCGGTACACCCCGGCCCGGTACTCGTTGTAGAGGGTGGCGAAGGCGTCACGGTCGCCGAGGCCGGCGCGGGTGACCAGGTCGGTCACGGCGGCACCTCCCGGCGGGTTGATCATGGCGTTAGCCTGTGCAGACACAGCCGTTCTCCTTTGACGTAGGGGTTTTGGGTTGTGGAGGGCCGTTCCGGGTCGCGTCCGGGACGGCCCTCGTGGGTTATGCGGCGCGCTGCCGCCGCTGGCCGTCGAGCACGGCGTGCGGGTCGAACCGCCTGGAGCCGCCGACGTAGATCAGGCCGGGCCAGATCTGGCCGTGCTTCCGCGCGTCAGTGATCTGGGAGTCGATCCACGACATCGACTTGCGGAGGAACCGGGCCAGCTCGCGCTGGTCCATGAGCTGCTCCGGCAACGGCTTTCGCCGCTCCGCCATCTCGGATCCACCTGTAGATGTAGATTCCGAGAGCATGAAAACAGGCGTCTCGAAGAGGGCGGCGACCTCCCGGTCGAGTGCGGCCGCGATGAGCTCGGCAGCTCGGTCGCTGCACTCTTCGCGGGCCGTCTTGCCCTTGCCGACGATGAAGCCGACCAGTGCTTTCGAGAGGCCGGCGCCGTCCGGGTCGACTTCCTTGGTCTTGGCGGCGAGGCGCGGGATGTCCAGCTCGGCCGCCTCCATGGCGGCCCGGAGCGGGGCTCCCTTGTCCAGTCGTCGCATGGTGAAACCTCCGGCCGTGGCCGAAATTGGGGTGCGCCGGTCGGGCTGACCTGCACTATCTACAGTCTGCATGTAGATGTGGATCGAGTCAAGGGTGGCGCGCAGGGGTCGTAGTGCGCTGGATAGGGGCGCACAGGGGCCGCGTAGACGCGCCGGGGCACGGTCAAATACAGGTCATCGATCCGCGATCTACTTGCGCATGTAGATGGGATGCCGGATCCTCTGAGCGTGAACAGCCACCAGAACCACCCCGGCGCGCACGACGCCGAGGACCTCACCCCTGCCGGTGAGGACCTGGCGGCACTGCTTGAGCGTCTTCTCTCGCAGGCCAAGGGCAAGACGCAGAAGAACTTGGCCGACGAGTCCGGCGTCACCTACCAGACGCTCAACGCGTGGATGAATAGGACGAGGGGCACGTCGCGTATCGACCCGGACAGGCTGCGGGCCCTCGCCGGCGCTTTCCGTGAGTGGGGCGTGGAGACCTCGGTCCGTGAATTCTTTGAGGCCGTCGGGCGTCCAGCTCCCGGCCGGCTGAGCGAGGAGCGCGAGTCCAGGCTCCTGAAGCTGTACCGGCAACTTCCGCCCGACAAGCAGAGGTTGCTCGTCGAGGACGCCGAAATCATGACCAAGATCGTCAGCGGCCAATGAACTTAGGGTTGCCTAACGGCGGGCGCATTCACGGGAATAGTTCTACGCGAAACAAATCTCCACCGGATCTCACGATCACCTACAAAGCATCTACACACACAGGTACGATCAGTCACCCGCTGTCCTCCCGGAGCGGACCAATCTGTGACTTATCGACCACCCTGGGGGACACCTGTGTGCATCCGCATTGCCGTCGTCGATGATCTCCCGACGATCGCCATCTGGGACCCAGACGAGGTGACCATCCTCGTATCCAGGGGAACCCACCCCCACGACCTGATCAGAGAGCTCCACGCGATCCTCACGATCGACCTCGGCGCACCGACTATCCCCGGCGCCGGCCTCGCGTGTTTCTGCGGAGAGCGCGTCCCGCTCCCGCCCGAGTTCACCTCGGCCCCCACCCTGGCCGGCGCACGGCCTCTCTGATCAGGAGCACACCCGATGGTGCGCAAAAAGGCCCAGGCTAGGGCCACCAACAACCCACGCCCCAACCCGTCCATGCGCTGCGGCTGCCCGGTCTGCCTGAAGCGGTACCCGGGCGACCGGCCGCCGACCGACGAGCACACCGGCTCGTGGGAGGCCCGGTACACCGACCCGACGGGCAAGGAACGCAGCAAGACGAAGCCAACGTGGGACGAAGCCGTCGCGTTCCTCGAGCAGGCCCGCACCGAGATGCGGCAGCGGACATGGATCGACCCAGCCCGCGGCGAGATCACCCTCGCTGCCTGGTGGAAGCTGTGGTGGCCGACCCAGACGAAGGGCCGGACCCGGATCGAGGACTGGACCCAGTCGCAGCTCCGCGACGAGGGCATGTGGCGCAACCACGTCGAGCCCTTCCTCGGCAGTTACCGGCTGTATGAGCTGGCCTGGCTGGAGATCCAGACCTGGGTCAACTCGCTGCACGACGAGAACGGCGGGCCGCTCGCCGCCAGCTCGGTGACGAAGTGCTTCCAGGTCCTCGACCGGATGCTGGAGTCCGCCAAACGGGACCGCCGTGTCCCCTATAACGCTGCCGAAGGCGTGCGACTGCCGACGATCAAGAAAAAGCACCCGGAGGACCGGAGGCCACCGACCTACGCACAGCTCTGGCTCATCCGGCAGAAGCTGCCCGACTACTTCCACGCGCTGCTGATCGTCGCCCAGGAGACCGGACTGCGTTTCCAGGAGCTGGCCGGACTGCGCTGGTGCTGGGTCGACTTCGAGGGCCGGCGGATCCACGTCCGCGAGGTCCTGGTCGAGCCGCGCGGGAAGATCAAGCGGAAGGCGTACCCGAAGTCGGACGCCGGCCTGCGCACGGTGCCGCTCACCGGGCTCGCGGCCCGGATGCTCAGGGAGCTGTGGGCGGAGGAGAGTGAAGAAGGCAATCCCAGCCGCGCTGTGTCCGAGCCGAAGGACGGACTGCGCGAGGACGAGCTCGTGTTCCACGGGAGGAACAAGGTCCGTCGCGGGACCCGGGTGAACGGCTCCGTGGGGGAGCCGTACCGGGCGCCCCTTCGGCGCAGCGCGTTCCGCCGGGTGTGGACCGACGCCATCACGAAAGCCGGAGTCGTCCGGAAGACCGTCCGGATCGTCACCGTGCAGAAGACGGACGAGGCGACCGGGCGTACCCGCGCGGAGAAGGTGAAGAGGGCCGACTGGTGGCCGGACTTCCACGACTGCCGGCACGCCTTCGCCTCGCGGCTGCACGACCGCGGCGTGCCGGAGGTCATCACGCAGGAGATCCTCGGACACGAGCGGGCGGGAGAGGTGACGTGGATCTACACGCACGCGGCCGCCGACTACGCGGGCCAGGTGCTCGCGGCCCTCGAGGAACGGAAGCCTGGCGCGGCGCGACCGGCCCGGCGGCTGCGGGCGGTGCAGGCCGCATGAGCCATCCCGGGACTACCCCGGAACTATCCCGGGACGCGAGTAGGGCGTACAGGGGCCCTGTAGATCCGCGTAGGGGTGTGGATTGTAGATCCTGTGTTCCGGTGCAGGTCAGGTGACCTGCGGAGATCCACATCTTTGGCCTGAATCCTGATAAGGATGAGGCCACAGGTTCAAATCCTGTTAGCCCCACCAGCGAGAAGACCCCCAGTCATCAACGGCTGGGGGTCTTTGACATCCACGGCTGACATCAGCCGATGAGTGGATCTTCCAGAAGCTCGGCAAGCATGCCGACCGCTTCCCGCTCACTCTCGCCGACCACGTGCGTGTAGACGTCCATGGTCATGCTGATCTGGCTGTGCCGGAGGATCGCCTGGGCGACCTTGGGGTGCACCTTCAGGAAGGCGAGCAGGGTCCCGCAGGTGTGCCGGGCGAGACGGACCGTGATGCGGCGGACACCGGCCCGCTTGACCAGCCGATCGAAGGTACGGGAGAAGCCCATCGGGTCGATCATGCCGCCGTGCTCGGACGAGAAGATCAGGTCATGTTCCGGCTTCTGCGACCAGTGCTCACCGGCGATCTTCCGTTCCAGCTCTTGCAGCTCCCGGCGCTCCTCCAGGGCACGGGCGCAGAACTTCGGAAGCGGGAGCACCGCCTGTGAGGACTCCGTCTTGAGGTCCTTGAGGACCAGGCCCACGCCCTTGACCCGCTGCACCTGCTTGACCGGGGTGAAGTGGCCGGCCTCGAAGTCGATGTCCTGCCAGCGCAGGCCGAGCACCTCGCTGCGACGGAGACCGAGGACCAGGACGAGGACGCAGGCCGCGTAGAGGCGGTGAGCACGGGTCGAGCGGAGGAAGGTGATCGCCTCACGTGCGCTCCATGCCTTGCCTTTGTCCTTGTTGACCTTGGGCATGTCGACAAGGAGCGCAACGTTACGCGTCAACAACTCTTCCTGGATGGCCCGGTTGAGGGCGTTCCGGAGGACGCGGAGCACCTCGAACCGCGTAGCCGCGCCGACCTCTTCCCGCTTCAGCGTCGCCATGAACGCGCGGACCTGGGCTGGCGTGAGCTTCGTCAACGGCTTCTTGGCCAGGTGCGGTAGCAGGTAAAACCTCACCTTGGACTCGTACTTGGCGTACGTGTTGTGCTCGCGCTCCGGTTCGACAATGTGCTCCAGCCAGTAGGCAAGCCACTCCCCGAGCGTCCATGACCGCGAGGGCACCGGGACGCCGGACCGATCACCCAAGGCGCAGTCCTGGAACGATGGCGAACCCACGACTTCAGGGCGCAGGTGCATCCGGCGACGCTGTGCGCACGGCGCGACCTTGTGACCGCGTTGGGCGGATGGATGGCGCTCCCAGCCTCCGAGGACACCGGCCTCTTGATGGCGCTGAACGCCGTGAGCACCGGGTGGTTCATCGAGGAGTGCGGATTGCTCTACCGCAAGTGGCCCGGACAGAGTACTGCTCAGGACGCCCACCACCATGAAACCGAGCGACGTGCCCGGATGAAGATCATCGAGGAACGCGCCGAAGCGTTGAGCAAGCTCAGCACATGGCACCTGTGAGCCCGACCTAGGGCCTTCGCCTGGATCATGCGGGAAAGCGAGTCACCGAAAGCGGAGGGAACGCATTCGCTCCGAGCTCCGTCATGTTCATGAATCGATCGGGAGACGCGCGTGGGGTCAAAACTCCCCATGGTTCCGCCGTACCCGGTGAGACGGAGCGCGCACGCGCCAGAAGGAGCCCCACCGATGCGAGTCACACTCTCCCTCCCACGTGACGCCGACAGGTCGCCGCGGTCACGGTTGGTGCCGTTGTCCTCGGTGATGGTCATGGTTGTGGTCGCGCTGACGGCCGCCTGTTCGGTGCAGGGTAGTGGTGGCGGGGACTGCCCGATCATGGCCACGTACGAAGGCCGTACCTATACGGAAGTGGCCAACGTCGACTTCCGTGTAGGCGACACACTCGGCACCGCCGAGCTCCCGCCTTGCAATGACACACCGGGCGCCGGTGCCGATACGGCAGGGCTCGAAGCGACGGCCTATGCCGTCGGCGGCTTGGATCCACGTATCGCCATCGCGGTGCGGTACACCCCGGACGAGGTCATGCTGCTGGCCGTCCAAGCCGGTGGCAGCCTGCCTCCGGAGGTCGAGGACCTGACCAGGCACTAGCTAGGTAGTGCGCGGTAAGAGTTTCCCTACTTCATCAAGGGCTCGCTTCGCTCGCCGTGGCTCCGGCCTCCTGAACTGCAAGGAGTCCGATCGAGATCGAAGGTGCCGCGCACAGCGCGGCGGCGCCGGTCGGTCGCCGCCGCCCCTCCTTGCCTTCGTCACCGGGGCCGCGCGCCGTCGCCCGCCCGCGCCCACAAGGGGGCGAAAACCAGGCCGGGGCTGGACTGAGACGGCACAGCCGAGGTCAGAACAGTGCCTCCGGCGGGGGATCGGCCGGCACCGGGATGGAGGGGGCGCCGTTGCCGACCGCGGGTCCGTTGTGGTGTGCGTGGGGAGCTCCCATCCCGTCCGCCATCGACCCAGGCAGAGCCGAGCAGACGCGGCCCAGGGCGTCAAGGTCGTTCGTACAGTGGCGCGCTCCACCTTGACGCCCTGAACCACGCCCGCTCCACGGTGTGTGGGTCGACGGCGGACGGGATGGGAGCTGGGGTGACTGGTGGGTGGAGGCATTAGGCTCCGGTCTCCGGCAGGAGACGGACCGCCCCTGGAGGAGACGTGAGCCGCGAGTTTACTAAGGTCGGTACCTGCCTGCTGGGCGGGTTGGCGTGGGCGGGCTTTCGCGACACGGCATCGGTACCTTCGTTGGTGATCGGCTGCGTGTGCCTCGCCATACTCGTCACAATAGCCACTCGCTACTTCACTCTCCGTCTCCGGCAAGAGATCCAGGCCATCAAGGAAGACAACAGACGAGCGCGGGAACGCCGGGAAGCACGCAAGCGCGAGCGACGGGTGGGTGACTAGGAAGTCCAGCCGATCAGGAGCGTCGTGGGCTACGGAAGCGCGTGGACGCGGCGTGCGATGAGTGTCATGATCACGGCGACGTCGGCGGGGCCCGGCGTGCAGGGAGGGATCATGAAGCTCTTTTTCGCCATACCTGTTGTTCTGTGGGCGTCGATCTTCGCCGTCTCCGGCGTACTGGGGATTACGCGTGGCTGGGTGATCCCCATGAAATTGGGTGGCTTGGTGATCCCCACGAACCAGCGTCGAGTTCGCCGCGTGCGCCTCTATGCCTGGGGCCAGTTGGTGGTTGCCTCCGGCCTGTGCTGGCAGCTGCTCTTCGGGTGGATGCTCAGCGCCCCCGACACCCTCAACCTCGACTTTCGGCAGTGGTGGGCACTGTCCGGCACCGCGCTTTCGCTGGTTGGCTTCATCGTGATGGCGGTCAGCCAGCGCGCGGGGCGTGATCGACAGGGCGTCGGCATGCTCTAGTGCCGCGACAGGCAACGTTTGCCCCGTCGCGCAAACGTCACCCGCCGCGGCACTAGCTGTGGAAGTGGTTGCGCTTGATCACGGCCCGACGGATGGTCACGGTGGTGCCGCTAGCCGACCGGTACCTGAGGGATGGTTGCCAGCCCCGATCAGCCGGGGTCGGCAACCATCCCCCATCAGAGGAGAACAGTTGACGGGTGGCAGGGGGGTCCTGATCGCCACCGGGACGGTCATCGGCTCACTACTCGCAACGATGGGGACGCGACCTGGCGTGCTCGAGCGCTTCGCCTGGATAACGCTCGGAGTGCTGGCCTGGTGGTATCTCTACTACTGCGCTACAGAACAGATAAGGAAGCTCCGTAGCTCGTCCGTTGCCCAGGACGCCGAATCGGAAGCAGCCGACGAAGCGGCGACCACCCGACGGGCCACGGGGGGACTTGTCTTCGTCGGCGTCTTCTACACATCTGCCGGACTCCTCGGCGGAGCCTGGAGGAGTTGCCGGACCATCGAGCCCGGCCTTGTGCTCGCCCACGCGGGCGCATCGTCGCTGATCGCGGCAACTGTCACATTGGTTGCATGGAACAGCATGGCTCGGGCCGAAGGCGGACTGCGGGTGTTTTTGGCCTTCTTGGCCGTGGCCTTGGCCGGAGTGCTCCTTGCCTGGCCGTCGATGGCGGTGTGGCATGTGGTGATGGATTCCTCCGGTGCTGAGTGCGGGCTGAACGGGGCTCCTGACTGGTGGCCGTCATGGCTGCCTCTCGGATGAGGCGTCGATCAAGGTAGCTCCAGCCCAACCAGCGCGCCTTGTCAAGACGGGGTAGGGCGGCTGACATCAGCGGCTGACACCAACAAGGGCGCACAGCGACGGCCGCCGCCGGACCTTAGGGAACGATCGGCCAAAGCACATAGCCGGTTGGTCGACGCCGCAGCCCCGGCATGATCGACCTGATAAGGATGAGGCCACAGGTTCAAATCCTGTTAGCCCCACCAGCGAGAAGACCCCCGGTTCCGAATGGGCCGGGGGGTTTTTGACGTTCATGGCCGGCAGCGGCCTGTCGGCCCTGGGGGTCCTGGCGACCCTGCCGGCCCTGGCGGTCGCTCGGATCTGGATGGGACGGGGCCAGGGCCAGGAGTCGAGCGCCGGACGGAACCCGCCACGGTCAAGGGCGGTGCCTCCGGCGGAGGATCAGCCGGCACCGTGCTGGAGGGGGCGCCGTTCCCGGCGCCGGTGAAAGGGCGTGGGCGTCTCGGACGGGGCCGCAGTGCCCGGTCGAGCAGCCCCAGGGTGTCGCGGACGCAGGCGAAGCTCCCCGGCCGTGAAGACCGGGGAGCTTCGCGTTCTGCGGCTGGTGCTGTACGCGAATCGCCGTTACGTCATGAGTGCTGCCGGTGGCACCGGCGCGGCCGGTGCGGCCCTGTCAGCGCTGGAGGGGGATGGTCGGGCGGGCCGGCGGTTCGACCGGGATGCCTCGGGGTTCGGCGGCGAGGGAGAAGGCGTCGGTCGGCGGGCGGTGTCGGCAGCCGGGGGTCCTTCCGTGGGCCTCGGCGCGGATGCGCTGTTTCATCGTGGGGGGCAGGGACCGTGTAGGGGGCTTGGACACGGATGACGTCGTCTGTGCCGGTACCGGTGCGGTGCGCTTGGACGCCGTCTTGGGCGCCGTCTTGGGCTGCGGTGCGGCCGCGGCCGCGGAGGCGGCGGTCGTGGTGATGAGTCCGAGCGCCGTGCAGAGCGCGAGGAAGGCGGTGACGATGGCGGTCCACAGCTTCATGAGCTTGTGCTGGTCCATGGCCCCTCACTTTCGGGTTGGGCGATTTGCGTACTTTGCTCATCATGTGTATGAGGACCGTGAAGTGGTGGACCGACGCCCGTGGCACAGCGATCTTCGGATGAACACCACTCGGATGGGCGCATGAGCGGTGAAATGGTGCGAAGCTGGGAGGAGGGCGACCAAAGTCACCGTCCGTGCGGGCGCGATCACCCTCCGATCGGAGCGCTTTCGTCCGCGTCTAAAGCGCTCACGCGCACGGCAGTTGACAGCCGGACGCAGGTCACCGATCGGTATCGGCCGGTGTGTATAGTCGGGCGCCAGAGGTCCCCTACGTCAAGGAAAGACGAGGTCGCGCGGTGAAGAAGCTTCTCCTGGTCGCACTGGCCGCCATCGGCGGGCTCCTCGTGTACCGCCAGATCCAGGCGGATCGCGCCGAGCAGGATCTGTGGACGGAGGCGACTGACTCCGTGCCCACGGGTTCGTGAGCACCGACATCCCGAACTGAGCAGGCCCCGACCGCCGTAGCGGTCGGGGTTTTGTGTTGTGGTCCCCCTGGGCCGGGTGGGCCGGGCTCTTGTGTTGCGCGCCCGTGGGGACTGGGGTAGGGGTCGCTTCCTGAGGCCGGTGCTTCGCATGTGCCCGGGGGACGGGCGGATGGCGTAGCGGCCCGCGGGGCAGGATGGGCGACGTCCGAAGCGACGGAACGCGAGGGGTGGCGCGGCATGGTTCGGCGCGGTGCGGGAGGGCAGGAGCGGCCAGGGAGGCCCCGGCGTGACCGCCGCGGCCGGCACCCCTCGTACCACCTCGCCGGGCGCCTGGTCGTGGCAGCGGCGGCGCTGTGCCTCGCGGCGGCCGTCCCGGGGCCGAGCGCGTTCGCGGCCGGTGAACCGGGCCCGTACGCCTTCACCGACGGCGCCAGGTCCGTCGCCGGGGCCACGAGCACCACGGACGCCGAACGCCTCGATCCCGGCCACGCCTACCGGAGTTCCCTGCCGGGCAGCGGAAAGTTCTCCTACCGCCTCGACCTCGACGCCACCTCCACCACGTACGTCTCCGCCACGGCCGTACCCGCCGCCGGCACCGCGGTCGCCGCCACCGACGGCCTGAGGATCTCGGTGCAGGACGCCCAGGGCACCCCCTGCTCCTCGCAGGCCGCTCGCTTCGGCCCGAGCCGCAGTGCGCACCCCATCGCCGCGTGGGGCACGCGCGAGGTCTCCTCGGGCCGCACCCTGTGCCAGGGCGCCGGGGTGTACTACGTGCTCGTCGAACGCGTCGGCGCCAGGGCGTCCTCGTCCGGTACCTGGCCCCTGGAACTCGCCGTCGTCTCGGAGCCGCCCCTGAACGGCACCGGGGCCACGAGCGCGCCCGAGTCGTGGAACTCCGCCTCACCCGAGCCGGTCACCGGTCAGGCGGTCGAACGGGCCGGCGGCGCCGGGTTCGCCACGGCGAGCACGGTCGGGCAAGGCGTGTGGCGGACCCGGATCCGGCCCGGCCAGACGCTCTTCTACAAGGTCCCGGTCGACTGGGGGCAGCAGCCGAACGCCACCGTCGAGCTGGGCAGTTCCAGCGGCGGCAGCGGCTATGTCAGTGGCGCGCTGACCCTGTCGCTCTACAACCCGGTGCGCGGACACGTCGAGGAGGCGTACGCCGGCTACACCGGCCGGCAGACGTCCACCACCCTCGGCCCCGTGCCGCCCGTCGCCCACGCCAACCGCCACGGCTTCGCCGAGCAGGTCAAGGGGATGCGGTTCGCCGGTCTCCACTACCTGGTCGTGCACCTCGCCTCGCAGACCGCCGACTCCTTCGGCGAGGGGCCCTACGGCCTGACCCTGCGGGTGCGGGTGGACGGCACGCCACAGCCGGGGCCGGACTACGCGGGCCGGTCCGAACCCGGCCGGATCTTCGAGGTCACCGCCCACGACCGGGCCGCGGCGACCCCGGCCGGGGCGGCGGACGGGGTCGTCGCGCTCCGGGCGCTCGCCGTCGGCGGGATCGGCACGGGAACGGTCCTGCTGGCCGTTCTCGGGGTGTGGGCCGTGCGCGCCCGGCGCGGGGCGGAAGCCCTGTAGCGCGGCGGCGGGACTCACAGACGGCTCAGCGCCCAGAAGCCGACGGCGTAGCAGGCCAGAGCGAGGAGCAGCAGCGGGATCGCCACCTTCGCGGGCGGGCCGGGGCGGCGGGGGCGGCGACGACGTCCGGCGCGGTGGCGCGAGATTCCCCGCGCCGGAACGGGAACCTGCGGGGCCTGGGCGGTGTACGAAGCAGTAGAGGCATCAGCACGCTGCCGCGGAACGGGGGAGGACAGCACATGGGTGGGGTCGTGAGGGGAGACGTGGACCGAGGGCTGGATCGCGGGCTGGACCGAGGGCTGGGCCACGGGTTGGACCGGGGGTTGAGGCGCGGGGTGGACCGCGGGTTCGCACGGCATGGGGCCGGAGGGCGGGCCGGCAGGTGGCGGGGGGACGGCCCGCGGGGGCACGGCAGGGGGTGGAGCGGCCTGCGGGGGAGTGGCCTGGTGCGGTGGGGCTTCCCGCTGCGGGGCGGCGGTCCGGGGCGGCGGCAGGGGGAAGCTGCCTGTGTCCGACATGGTGGAGGGCTGGGGTGGTCCGGGCGACAGGCCGCTGCCGTCCGTCCCCGGCGTAGCCCCGGTCCCTTCCCGTGGATCGAGACGAGGATCCGGCACGCTCCCGGTACCCGTGCCGGAGGCGGTATCGGTACGGGAAGGCGCGGAGTGGGTGTCGGAAGGCGCGGAGTGGGTGTCGGAAGCCACGAAGCCGGTGTCGGAAGCGGCCGCACCGGTGTCTGGAAGCACAGATCCGATGGCCGAACCGGCGGGGGCGGATGCCCCCGGATGCCCGACCGTCACCCCAGGGCTCCGGATGAGCGGCCCCTCGGGTCCGAACCCCGGGGGCAGCGGACCGAGTTGGTCGAAGATCTCGACCAGCTCGTCCTCGGGGCCCGGTTCCGGCAGCAGCTCGGCGCACGCGGCGAGGGCCTTGCGCACACCCGTCGCGGTACGGAACCTGGCCTGCGGATCGGGTTGCAGCAGGGTGGCCACGACCTGCCACAGCGGCTCGGGGACCTCCTTGGGCGCACCGGGCGTTCCGTGCTCCGCGAAGTACTCCACGAGTGCCCTGGCGTCCGGCTTGGCCCCCTGGAGGAGATAGAGGGCGACCAGGCCGGTGGCGAACAGATCGGCGGGGAAGTCGGGTTCGGCGCCCATCATCTGCTCGGGAGCGAGGTAACCCGGGGTTCCCACCACCAGGTTGGTCTCCGTCAGCCGCGGTTCGCCCAGCCGCATCGCGATGCCGAAGTCCGACACCCGCAGTCTGGGCCGGCCGGTCCCAGTGGCCTCCAGCAGGATGTTGGCGGGCTTGATGTCGCGGTGCACGACCCCCTCCGCGTGCACCGCGGCGAGCCCCGACAGCAGCTGGTCGAGCAGGGTGCAGACGAACGCCGGGGGCAGCGGGCCGTAGTCCCCGACCAGGTGGACCAGGGAACCGCCGGCCACCAGATCCATGGTGAACAGGACCTTGTCGTCGTCAGCGGCCCAGCTGGCCGGTGCGAGCACATGGGGGTGATCGATCCGCAGCGCCTGCTCCCGCACGAAGCGCAGCAGGGAGTGCGCGTCGCGCTGCTGAAGGACCTTGGCGGCCACGTACCGGCGGCGGCGGTGGTCCCAGGCCCGCCAGACCGCGCCGACTCCCCCACGCCCGACCGGGTCGGCCAGCTCGTACCGGCCGGCGAAGACCTCACCCATGGCTGTGCGACGCTCCTCCCCCTGCGGCTGTCCCCCTCGTATCCCCCTCGACGCGCGATACGACTCCCCGGGGCGTCAGTTCTGGTGGGACTGGTAGTGCGCGACCGCGTCCGAGGTGCGGCCCGCGCCGTACACCCGAAGGAACTCCGCCAGCTCGGGGTGGGTCGGGGCGAGGGTGTTCGCGGCCTCGATGATGTCGCCGGCCGCCGCGACCGAGCGGAGCAGCGACTGGATCTCGCGGACCACCCGCTTGACCGTCGGCGCCCCTGAAGCGCTCGACGTCTGCGTGGTGTTGCTGAGCACCGAGCCGCCCTGCGACCGCTTGATCTCGTCCATGCGCTCGGTCGCCTCGGCCGCGCTGACGCTGCCGTCCGCCACCTGGGCCGCCAGCTCCTGGAGCAGCTGCACCCGCTGGACCACCGCGGGGTTGCCGATCTTCGCGCGCTGGCCGCTCATCAGCTGCGACAGCATCGGGGCGGACAGTCCCAGCACGCCCGCCAGCCGGGCCTGGTTGAGCCCGAGGTCATCTATGAGCTTGCGGAAGAGCGCCCCCAACGGCTCCCCGTACCAGTTCCGCTGCAGTTCCCGCGCTCTTGCGGTGGCTTCCTGCTGTGCGGCGTCCATTGCGTCTCCCCATCGCTTCCCCAAGTACCGTGGTTCGCTGTAGCGAACCACGCGGAGCATCTTACGGAGAGTGGTCGGTCGCGGGGAGCCCCAATCCTTTTGCGAGATCCGGGGGGTGACCCGGTACTCTGGTCTGCGGCACCCGACCGGTGGACGGTTCTTCCGGGCGGATGCTCCCGTCCGGGGCCTTAGCTCAGTTGGTAGAGCGCTGTCTTTGCATGGCAGATGTCAGGGGTTCGACTCCCCTAGGCTCCACTTCTTCAGACCCCTCTGACCTGCGGAAACGTGGTTGGAGGGGTCTTTGGTTTCCGACTCCCCGATGATCTGCTCGCACCGCCCTCACGGGTGGCTGAAGGCCACGTCCTTCGAGCCGTCGGCGCGTTCGAAGGTGCCGGCGAAGCCCCAGTTCTGCCAGCCGCCGTCCCCGTTGTTGGTGATGGCTCCCTCGTCGATGGAGAACACGTCGACGCCGTGCACCACCGCCAGGTGCTCGAGGCCGGACACTCCGGAGAAGGAGAGGTCGTTGAACGACTTCACCGCGATGATGTTCGTGTCGGGGAAGCTGCGGCTGTACTCGTCGATCAGCGAATGGATCAGCTCGGCGTCGTCGCGCGGTACAGCGCCGGAGTAGTCGGTACCGGGGTACGGCCCGCCGTCCGTGTACTTCGGCGTCCCGTCGTTGAAGTTGACCGTGCCCGCCTTGGTGGGGATGGAATCGGCGTCCAGGTCGGCGGGTTCCGGCTGCTCGAAGGTCACCTCCGGCCCGTCGCGGGTGAAGTCGCCGTAGAAGGCCCAGTTGGTGTAGCCGCCGTCGCCGTCGTTCCGGAACGTGCCCTTGTCGAAGACGTACACATCGAACACGGCCCGGCCGGAGTCGATGTCGTCCCCGTTGTCGTCATCGTGGTATTCGTTGGAGTTCAGCCGGTATCTGCCGTGATGGACGAACGAATCCGGCTGCTCGACCCAGTGCGACGACTGCTCCGAATGCATCGCGACCACGTTGTAGTCGGGGAAGCAGCGGCGCATGTCGTTCACGAGCATCCGGACCGCCTGGGCCGACGCCTCGTTGTCCAGCGGGGAGTACGTGTTGTAGTAGCGGCTCCGGTCGGGCAGTTCCTCCCCCTCGATCTCGCACCCCTCGTCGCCGGGCTTCCAGCCCTCCTTCCGCCTGGGGCGGGGCGGCTCTTCGAACGTGACGGTGCGGCGGTCCTCGCTGACGTCGAACACGCCGCGGAACGCGCGGTTCTTCCAGCCGAGGTCGGCGTCGTCCGCCCAGGTGAACTTGCCGGTCTTGAACGCGTACACGCGGTACGTCGTGCCGCTGATGCTGACGGTCTCGATCAGCGCCGCACCGTCCATCTGCTGCAGATTGCCCTCGTGCGGCTGCGCGATGACGATGTTGTAGTCAGGGAGGCAGTAGGCGAGGTCGGCAAGCGCCTCCTGGACCCGCTTCTCCTTGTTCTTCTCGTTGTTGACCTTGTCGATGACGAAGTTGACCAGCCAGGAGTACCCCCAGGCGGCCGCCGTGCTGACGGGGCCGTTGCCCGGAACGGAGATCGACGACTTCGATGCCCGTTCCCGCGGCTCGAAGCACAGATCGGGAAGCGCGTTTCCCTTGCCGTCGTCGGACGTGTCGCTGTCGTCCGGCGTGCCAGGGGATGCGCCGTCGGGCCCGCCGGTCTCGGTGCCGGGGGCGGCGGCGGGCTTGCCGGGTTCGCCGGGATCGGACCGCCCCCCGGCACCGCTGACATCGTTGTCGTCACCGCAGTCGCCGGCGCCCGCCACCTCCACGACCCGGCAGATCTGCCGGTGTGCGGAGCTGGAGATGTCGCCCCCGATGACGGTGCCGACGATCGCGCCGACCACGAGCGTGACGAGCCCCAGCATTCCCAGGTACTCGACCGCCGTCTGCCCCGTGCTCGTGCGTACGCCTCGGCGTATTCGGTCGCTGCGTCTCACGCGTCACCTCGTCGTGGCTTGCTCGATCGGGTCACCGGGGGCCGGCCGTACACCCGCCGGGGACCGAACCGTAACGACCACACCTGGGCCCAAGGACAGGGCTCACAGGCCCATACCAGGGCCCAAACCGGCGGAGGGGCCCAGTAGCCGCGGTGAGCCCGGCAGAAGCCGTCTCCGGGTGCATGTGCGCCGCCGCCCGACGTGTCGCACGCCGAAAGAGCCCGCCCGACCGGTGCGGACACCGGTCAGGCGGGCTCTTTCGGTTCTGGTTCTTCAGGTTCTGGTCTTTCAGGTTCTGGCTCTTCCGCTTCCGGCGTCTCCGCTGCCGGCGGTCAGCCCTGGTCGTCGCGGTCCGTCGTCTCGTCCTCGGTCTGCCTCGCCTGGACCTCGGGGTCCAGCACGGACTGGCCGGTGCCGTCCACGGACGTCAGCCGGCCCGATTCGGGCACCTCCGTCGCGGCCGGCGGTTCCACCAGCCAGTCCGGGTTGGCCTGCTTGTCCCACCACTTCCAGGCGGCGAAGACACCACCGGCGAGCGCGCCCCCCAGCGCGAGCAGCTTCATGGCGCGCCCGGTCCGGGCCCGCCGCGCCTGGGCGCGCGCCAGCTTCTGGATCTTCCGGGCCGGCACCTGACCGCGCAGCGCGACCAGCGCGGCGGCACCGCGCGCGGCGGCCTCGTCCGCGACCGGCGCCGCCACGGCCATCGCCTGCTCGATCCGCGGCCGGGAGTACTCGGCGGCCTGCCGGGCGGCCTTGCGCGTCCGGCAGGCGGCCAGCTGGGCGGCCCGGTCGACCTTCGGCGGCACATGGGCCTTGGCCTGCGTACGGGCCTGCTCCAGCCGGGGGGCGACATAGGCGCCGTACTGGACGCGGGCCTGGTCGGCGGCCAGCGTCACCTTCGGCGCGAGCCGTACGCGTGTCTCTTGTGCGTAGTGCGCGGCCCTTTCCCTGGCCGTGTCGGCGTAGGGCGCCACCACTTCCGCGGCGTGCAGCACGCTGTCCCTCGCCGAGCCGGTCGCGGCGCGCACGCTGTTGATGCGGGTCACGGGTTTCCTCCTCCTCGGTGGCGTACGGTAATTCGACTTTCCACCCTTTTACGGATCATGCCTGCCAACGGGCCCGGCGGCATGTGCGAACGGGCATCCGGGTCACGGGCGACGACCACGGTCACCGCGGTGGCCCCGCACATCGGGACCGCCGGGGGACGATCACGTGCGACAGGGGATGAACGATCACGCGCGCCAGGGAATGAATAGGGGTGAATACGGAGCAACAGGAGCTTTTCGTCGACAATGCCACGGATCGCCGCGTCGCGCTCCCGACCGGGAGGACCCGCCCGGTTTTCCGCAGCCGAATCCGGCGGATCCCCCCTTGGAGGCGACCGTCGGGCGACGCACGGCGCGGGCCGTGCGAGGATCGGGGCGTCACAGGAAGACAACGGAAGGCAGATCGTGGCTGAGCAGCTTTACGCCACCCTGAAGACCAACCACGGCGACATCGAGGTCCGGCTCCTGCCGAACCACGCCCCCGAGACGGTCCGGAACTTTGTCGAACTCGCCAAGGGCGAGCGTGAGTGGACCCACCCCGCCACCGGCGAGAAGTCCACGGCGAAGCTCTACGACGGCACGGTCTTCCACCGGGTGATCAGTGGTTTCATGATCCAGGGCGGTGACCCGCTGGGCAACGGCACCGGCGGTCCCGGCTACCAGTTCAAGGACGAGTTCCACCCGGACCTCGCCTTCGACAAGCCCTACCTGCTGGCGATGGCCAACGCGGGCCCGGGCACCAACGGCTCGCAGTTCTTCATCACCGTCGGCGCGACGTCCTGGCTGAACCGCAAGCACACCATCTTCGGCGAGGTCACCGACCCGGCCAGCCAGAAGGTCGTCGACTCCATCGCGACCGCGCAGACCAACCCGCGCACCGACCGCCCGGTCAAGGATGTCGTCATCGAGTCGGTCGTCGTCGAGACCCGCGAAGGCTGAGTGCAGGGCTCGTCGCGACGGCTCCCCGAGGGAACCAAACGCCCCGCTTGTCCGTAAGGATGAGCGGGGCGGTGCATTGCCCACGGGCAACGGCAGCCGTGCTCCGCGCAGGACGAATCGAGGGGAACCCCATGGACCAGGCACCAGGCAGCCCGACGGGCCAGGACCCGGCGGACCAGGGCCCGGCGGACCAGGGCCCGCCGGACGCCCACCGCCTGCCCAGTTGCTACCGCCATCCGGGCCGCGAGACCGGCATCCGCTGCGCCCGCTGCGACCGGGCGATCTGCCCCGATTGCATGGTCGACGCCTCCGTCGGCTTCCAGTGCCCGGACTGCGTCCGCGGCGGCTCCGGCACCGGCCACTCGCCCGCCGCGAACCGGCCCCGCACGCTGGCCGGCGGTTCGGTCACCGCCGACCCCCGGCTGCTCACCAAGGTGCTGATCGGCCTCAACCTCGCCTTTTTCCTGGTCCAGCTCTCCGTCGGAGACCGGTTCACCGATCGGTTCGACCTCATCGGCTGGGCCTACGTCCCCTCGCTGGGCTCCTTCGAAGGGGTCGCGGACGGCCAGTGGTACCGGATGCTCACCGCGATGTTTCTGCACGGCAGCTACGTCCACATCCTGTTCAACATGCTCAGCCTGTGGTGGGTCGGCGGCCCGCTCGAGGCGGCTCTCGGCCGCGCCCGCTATCTCGCGCTCTACTTCACGGCCGGGCTCGCCGGCAGCGCGCTCACCTATCTGATCGCCGCGCCCAACCAGCCTTCGCTCGGCGCCTCCGGCGCCATCTTCGGCCTGTTCGGCGCCACCGCCGTGCTGATGCGCCGGCTCAACTACGACATGCGGCCGATCATCGTTCTGCTGGTGATCAACCTGATCATCACCTTCGGCTGGGGCAACATCGCCTGGCAGGCGCACATCGGCGGTCTGGTCGCCGGCGTGGTGGTGGGGTACGCCATGGTGCACGCCCCGCGCGAGCGGCGGGCCCTGGTGCAGTACGGCACCTGTGCGCTGGTGCTGGTGGTCGTCATCGTGTTGACGCTGATCAGAACGGTTCAGCTCACCTGAGAGCGCCCGTTGTCCACAGCAGTCGTTGATCTTGTGCATAGCGTGCGGGAACAAGTGTGCCCCCTGCCGCTGACCTGCGTTGTTGCAGGTCAGGCAGGGGGCACACGCACTCTGAGTGAGCGGTGTGACAGTCGTACCGGTGTCAACGACAGGCGGGTTATCCACAGATCATCAGCGTTTTCCCCAGGCTGTATGTGGAAATTCTTCCGGCCTGTGGATAACTCAGCGGATAGCCGTGGGCAGAGCTGTGTTCACCGGGAGGACAACGTCACTTCCACTGCGTGGAGACGGCGAATCCGGCGGCGATGAAGCCGAAGCCGACGACGATGTTCGCGTTGCCGATGGCATGGATGGGCAGTGAGCCGTCGGTCACATAGAAGACGACGATCCAGGCCAGGCCGATGAGGAACAGCGCCAGCATGACGGGCGCCACCCAGCCGCGGCCCTCGAGCTTGATGCTCGCGGCCTGCTTGGCGGACGGCGGCGTGTAGTCGGCCTTCTTGCGGATACGTGACTTCGGCACGAGGGTCTCTCCTGTCGATGCGCTGGTGGCCGCGCAGGGAACTGGGCTGGCTCCGGAGCAGCGTACAAGGGCACACTGAGCACTCCCCCGGACGTCCGTTAGCGTAGTGCTTCCGCGGCGCCGAAGGAGATAAGGGTACGTTGAGCAATTCTGCCGACTTCCCGGGGACGGGTGCCGGCCCGGCCCGCACGCGCCGCCCGAGGCCCGTGCGGATCATGACCGTGGCCGTCTTCGCCCTCGCCGGGTTGATCTTCTTCACCAGTTTCAACACGGCCAAGGGCACCAACATCCGCACGGACACGTCCCTCCTGAAGCTGTCCGACCTCGTCCAGGAGCGCAGCCGGAAGAACAAGGAACTCGACGAGTCCAACGCCGCCCTGCGCGACAACATCGAGTCCCTCGCCGCGCTCGACGACGACGGCAAGCCCCAGGACGGCGGGCTGACCGGCGTGGAGAAGAGCGCGGGCACCCGCAAGCTCACCGGCCGGGCGATCACGGTCACGCTCAACGACGCCCCGCCCGACGCCACCGCGAAGCTCCCCGGCTACCCCGAGCCGCAGCCCGACTACCTGGTGATCCACCAGCAGGACCTCCAGGCCGTGGTCAACGCGCTGTGGAACGGCGGAGCCCAGGGCATCAAGGTGATGGACCAGCGGCTGATCTCCACCAGCGCCGTGCGCTGCGTGGGCAACACGCTGATCCTCCAGGGCCGCGTCTACTCACCGCCCTACAAGATCACTGCGGTCGGCGATCCGGGAAAGCTCCAGAAGGCGCTCGCGGACTCCCCGGCGATCCAGAACTACATGGTGTACGTCAACGTCTACGGCCTCGGCTGGAAGGTCACCGACGACGGAACGGTGACCCTGCCCGGCTACTCCGGCACCGTGGACCTGCACTACGCGAAGCCCGTGCGGTAGGCGCGGCCGCCGGGGGCCGGCACTCCGGTGAGGGCGCTCCGGTGTCGTACTGGTGAACGGAACCACCTGGTTCGCGTATCGGATCGACAAAGGGCAGTACAAAACCGTCTTCGCGGTCGTTGAGCTGATCGACGCTGTGCCACGTACGTCCGGGCGCACACGGTTTCCGCACAGCTCGCGGAGGTTGGGAAACCTCGGGCGTCGCGCCGTTAGTCTGGTGGCGTACGGCGTGAGTCTGGTGCCGTGGGAGACGAAAGGGACGGCATGTACGGCTGGATCTGGCGGCATCTGCCCGGGAACGCGTGGGTGAAGGCCCTGATCTCACTGATGTTGGTCCTGGCCGTGGTCTACGCCCTGTTCCAGTACGTTTTTCCGTGGGCCGAACCGCTGCTTCCCTTCAACGATGTGACGGTGGACAACCAGTGAGTGCGCGGATTCTCGTCGTCGACAACTACGACAGCTTCGTCTTCAACCTGGTCCAGTACCTGTACCAGCTGGGGGCCGAGTGCGAGGTGCTGCGCAACGACGAGGTGTCGACGGCGCACGCGCAGGACGGTTTCGACGGCGTGCTGCTGTCGCCCGGGCCGGGCACGCCCGAGCAGGCCGGTGTCTGCGTGGAGATGGTCCGGCACTGCGCCGCGACCGGTGTTCCCGTCTTCGGCGTGTGCCTGGGCATGCAGTCGATGCAGGTGGCCTACGGCGGTGTGGTGGACCGCGCGCCCGAGCTGCTGCACGGCAAGACCTCGCTGGTGGAGCACGAGGGCACGGGCGTCTTCGCCGGCCTGCCCTCCCCCTTCACGGCGACCCGCTACCACTCCCTGGCCGCCGAACCGGCGACCGTGCCGGACGAGCTGGTGGTCACGGCGCGCACGCGCGACGGCATCATCATGGGGCTGCGGCACCGTGAACTTCCCGTCGAGGGCGTGCAGTTCCATCCGGAGTCGGTGCTGACCGAGCACGGGCACCGGATGCTGGCCAACTGGCTGGCGGAGTGCGGCGACAAGGAGGCCGTGGCGAGGTCGGCGGGGCTCGCCCCGGTGGTGGGCAGGGCCACGGCGTGACCGCGCTGCGCCCCGAGCGCGAGACGGACACCTCGTACGGGCAGCAGTCGTACGAGGGGCCGGACGCGCTCGAGGAGTGGTACGTCACCGGGGCGCGGGACGTGCCCCAGGACCCGTACGCGGCGCCTCAGCAGAGCGGGGCGGGGGTGTCGTACGGGCCCTCGGGCGACGCGACGGCGTACCTGCCTCCGGTCGACGACGAGACCATGGCGTTGCGGATCGACGACGAGACCATGGCGCTGCGGATCCCGGATCCGCCGCCTGGCGCCTCTTCCGCCGTGCGGGCCCCTGCACCTCCACCGGGTGGGCGCGCGGCCCGCAGAAAGGCCGCCAGGCGCCGTCACGGCCGTCGTGGGGCCGCGGCGGCCCCGCTGTCGGAGGAGGACAGCCCGGAAGACGGTCCGTCCGCGCCGCTGTCCCGCGTGGAGGCCCGACGGCAGGCGCGGGCACGCAGGGCGAGCCCGGCCGTGATCGCCAGCCGGGTCGTCGGCGAGTTGTTCATCACCACCGGTGTGGTGATGCTGCTCTTCGTCACCTACCAGTTGTGGTGGACGAACGTCCGGGCGCACGCGCAGGCGGGCAGTGAGGCGCACCAGCTGCAGGACGACTGGGCGAGTGGCAAACGCAACCCGGGGACGTTCGAGCCGGGGCAGGGCTTCGCGCTCCTGCACATCCCGAAGCTGGACGTGGTGGTCCCCATCGCAGAGGGCACCAGCAAGGCGAAGGTGCTGGACAAGGGCATGGTCGGGCACTACGGGCAGGGCGACCTGAACACCGCGATGCCGGACGCGAAGACGGGCAACTTCGGGCTCGCCGGCCACCGCAACACGCACGGTGAGCCCTTCCGGTACATCAACAAGCTCTCGCCGGGCGACGCGATCGTCGTGGAGACGCAGGACACGTACTTCGTGTACAAGATGGCGTCGATACTGCCGGTGACCTCACCGGCCAACATCAGCGTCCTCGATCCCGTACCGAAGGGATCGGGCTTCACCGGGCCCGGCCGCTACATCACGCTGACCACCTGCACCCCGGAGTTCACCAGCACGTACCGGATGATCGTCTGGGGCAAGATGGTCGAGGAACGGCCGCGCAGCAAGGGCAAGCCGGATGCGCTCGTCAGTTAAAGGGCGGATGAACAGTGGCAGCGACCACGGACGACACGGCAGAGCACACGGACGGCCGCGAAGGGCACGGTGACAGGCCGGGTGCCGGTCGTGCCCGGCGCCGCCGGGGTACGGGCCCGCTGGCCCTCGCCGTCAGCGTCTTCGGCGAACTCCTCATCACGGTGGGTCTGGTCCTGGGCCTGTTCGTCGTCTACTCCCTGTGGTGGACGAACGTCCTGGCGGACCGCAAGGCCGACCGGGAGGGCGACCACGTCCGCGACGACTGGGCGCAGTCCGCGCCCGGCGGTCCCGGAGCGCTGGACACCAAGGACGGCATCGGCTTCCTGCACGTGCCGTCCATGCACAACGGCGAGGTCCTGGTCAAGAAGGGCACGTCGTCGGAGGTGCTGAACGGCGGGGTGGCCGGCTACTACACGGACCCGGCCAAGGCGACCCTGCCGACGTCCGGCAAGACCGGCAACTTCACCCTCGCCGCCCACCGGGACGGTCACGGCGCGAAGTTCCACAACATCGACAAGGTGCACGTGGGTGATCCGGTCGTCTTCGAGACCAAGGACACGTGGTACGTCTACAAGGTCTTCGACATCCTCCCCGAGACCTCCAAGTACAACGTCCAGGTCCTGTCCTCGGTCCCCAAGGAGTCGGGGGTCAAGAAGCCGGGACACTACATCACCCTGACGACGTGCACGCCGGTCTATACCTCGCGGTACCGGTACGTGGTGTGGGGGGAACTGGTCCGGGTGGAGAAGGTGGACAGCAAGCGGACGTTGCCGGAGGAACTGCGAGGCTGACTGAGCGCCTTGAAGGAGCTCAGTCCTCTAACACGGCGGAGGCCCGAAGCCGCAACGTGGTTTTGCGACTTCGGGCCTCTTGCTGTCGCTGCGGTCCTACTTCAGGACCGTGAGCATGTCGCCCGCGCCCCACTTCTCCAGCAGCCCGCGGTGCACGGCGGTGATGCCGGCCTCCTCGGCGATGCTCAGGGCGTCGGGTGTGAAGCGACACGTCGCCACGTACAGAGCGACGTCCGAGGCGTACAGGACCTTTGCGGATCCGACGAACTTCTGGACCTCGGGGCTGGTGATCCGCAGGTGGGGCGCGAACCTCTTGCACTGGACGACGAGGCGCCGGCCGTCGGCCGTCAGCGCGGTGATGTCGACGCCTCGGTCTCCGTGGCGCCCGAGGACGACCACGTTGGTGCAGCCGTCGCGTTGCAGAAGCACGGCGATGTGCTTCTCGAACTCACGGCCGGTCATGGAGTCCATGGCGGCCATGACTCCGGCGAGGGGACGATCCTGGCGGGGGCTCTCCAGCCTGAGGAGGCGTGCGTGGTGCTGCTGCAGCCGCCGCTCGATGTGCTGGACACCTGCGCGGAGCGCGATCAGCTCCCGCCGGTGCTCGCCCGATGTTTCGATCAAGGCGTTGAACATGGGGACGACGGTCTTGCCGAGGACGTGGCTGATGCGCTGGTCGATTCGGTCATCGAGGGAGACGACGTCCGGCTGGGGAGGGTTTTCCACAGGCTGTGCGCGGGCCAGGTATTCCATGTCGAGGAGGTACACACGTACCTGACGTGCGATGTCGCTGTCCCTGAGGAGCATGGCCACGTTGAGGACGGCTCGGCGGGAGAAGAGCGCAAGAGACCGGGTGCGTGACTGGATGCCACTGAGTTGCTTGAAGTCACTCAGTTCTGAACCGGTCAGGACCCGATACCCATTCGAATCCAGTTCCCCGACTCGTTGATCACGCCCTGCCCTTCTGTTCGTGTGCGGCCATATGGCCGGGGCAGAGCGTTTCGATTCCCCACCCCACCCGATCAACGAGTCGTGACATATGAAGACACGATCGGGTTGCGTACAGGTATGTGGTGACGAGGCGGGCGGGCGGTACGACGGAGCCCCGGTTTTCCTCCTGCGAGGGGGAACCGGGGCTCTGAGTGTCGGCAGGGTCGGGGTCAGCCGCCGAAGAAGCCGCCGTTGCCGTTCCCGTTGTTGCCGATGTCGATGGACGTCAGCGTGATCGGCGCGTTGGGGTCATCGACTTCCTGGCCGGGACCCGGGTCCTGGTTCACGACCCGTGCGTTGTCGTCCGGGTTGCTGCCCTCCGCGAACTGGATGTTGGTGAAGCCTTCTGCCCCGAGGATCTGCTTGGCTTCCCCCACCGTTCGGTTGCGGACGTTGGGCACCTTCTTCTTCTCCTGCTGAAGCCTGCCGATGTTGATGGTCACCTTGGAGTTCTTGTCGACCTGCTCGTTGGCGCCCGGAACGGTCGAGACGACCTTGTTGTCCTGGTTGGGGTCGGGCACGGGGGTGTCGCTGCACTCGCCGGTGAGGCCGTTCTGCTGCATCAGGGCCACGGCTTCGTCGCAGGTCCTGCCCGTGACGTCCGGCACGGTGGCCTTCTCGACCGGCTTGGCGACCGTGAGGGTGATGACGGAGCCCTTTTCCTTCTCCGTGTCGCCCGCGGGGTCCTGGTCGATGACCACGTTGGGTTCCTGGTCGGACTCCCGGGTCTTCTTCTCGACCTTGAAGCCCAGATCCACCAACTGGGACTGCGCCTTGTCGAAGGACAGGCCGCGGACGCTGGGAACCGTCACCTTCGGCGCCCCGGTGGACATCACCAGGTTGACCGTCTCGCCCTTCTTGATGTCCTCACCGCCCTTGGGGTCCTGCGAGCAGACCCTGCCCTTGGGCTGGTCCTCGCAGGTGTCCTGGGTGAAGGCCACCACGACGCTGCCGTTCGTGGCCATCTTCTCGGCGTCGCCCTTCGTGTGGCCGACGAAGTTGGGCGCGGGCACCATGTCGTTGTTGGCGCCCTTCCCGCCGAAGGCGTACATGCCGATGAAGATCGCGCCGATGAGGACCAGGAGGCCGGCCACGGCCAGCAGGATCGTCGAGGTGTTGGACTTCTTCTGGCGGCGCCGGTCGGGGCGGTCGTCGTAGCCGTAGCCGCCGTCGTCCGGGTTCATGGGCGGCAGCATCGTCGTCGCGCCCGCGGGGCCGGCGTCGGGGCGCAACGCGGTGGTCGGCTGGTCGTCGGGGTAGGCGCCGTAGCCGACCGCGCCCATGGCCGCCGTGGCCGCGACCGGCTGGCCGTCGAGGCAGGCCTCGATGTCGGCGCGCATCTCGTCGGCGGACTGGTAGCGGTAGTCGGGGTCCTTGACGAGCGCCCGCATCACGATCGCGTCCATCTCGGGCGTGATCTCGGGGTCGAAGACGCTCGGGGGCTGCGGCTCCTCGCGGACGTGCTGGTAGGCGACCGCGACGGGCGAGTCGCCCACGAAGGGCGGGCGGACCGTCAGCAGCTCGTAGATCAGGCATCCCGTCGAATACAGGTCCGAGCGCGCGTCGACCTGCTCGCCCTTGGCCTGTTCGGGAGACAGGTACTGGGCGGTGCCGATGACGGCCGCGGTCTGGGTCATGGTCATGCCGGAGTCGCCCATGGCGCGGGCGATGCCGAAGTCCATGACCTTGACCTGGCCGTTGCGGGTCAGCATGACGTTGGCCGGCTTGATGTCGCGGTGGACGATGCCGCTGCGGTGGGCGTACTCCAGGCCCTGGAGGATGCCGATGGTCATTTCCATGGACCGCTCGGGCAGCAGTTTGCGGCCGCTGTGCAGCAGTTCACGGAGCGTGGAGCCGTCGACGTACTCCATCACGATGTACGGGATCGAGACCCCGTCGATGTAGTCCTCGCCCGTGTCGTAGACCGCGACGATCGCGGGATGGTTGAGCGAGGCGGCCGACTGGGCCTCCCGGCGGAACCGGGCCTGGAAGGAAGGGTCCCGCGCCAGGTCGGCGCGCAGCGTCTTCACTGCCACGGTGCGTCCCAGCCGGGTGTCATGCGCGAGGTACACCTCCGCCATGCCACCACGGCCGAGCACATGGCCCAGCTCGTACCGGCCGCCGAGGCGACGCGGCTCTTCCATAGCTACCTACCAGCCCTCTCCGTCGGTCCCGACCGGCACTGCTTGTGCCGCCGGAGGCTGCTGTCCGGGCCTACCGTACCCGGCTCGCTGTGTGTGACCTGGCCAAGCCCGTCACCCGATACAGGACCGGTATCGCAACGTGCACCGATGTGAAGGGGGCGTGATGGGGGTCACTGCCTGGACTTGATGACCGCCTCCATGACGTTCTTCGCGATGGGCGCCGCGAGGCCGCCACCGGAGATGTCGTCGCGGTTGGCGTTGTTGTCCTCGACGACCACGGCCACGGCGACCGGCGAGCTGCCGTCGGGGAGCTTGGCGTAGGAGATGAACCAGGCGTACGGCTTCTCGCTGTTGTCGACGCCGTGCTGGGCGGTACCGGTCTTGCCGCCCACCGTGACGCCGCTGATCTGTGCGTTCTTGCCCGTGCCGTCCTTGACGACGGTCTCCATCATGGACTGGAGGATCTGGGCGTTCTGCGAGCTGAGCGGCTGGCTCAGTTCCTGCGGCTGGGTCTGCTCCAGGGTGTCCACGCTGGGGGACTGGAGCTTGTCGACCATGTACGGCTTCATCAGCTTGCCGTCGTTGGCGACGGCGGAGGCGACCATGGCCATCTGGAGCGGGGTGGCGGCGGTGTTGAACTGGCCGATCGAGGACAGCGCGGTCTGCGACTTGTTCATGTCGTCGGAGAACACCGAGGCGTTGGAGCGGACCGGCGTGAACTGCTCGCTGTCGAAGCCGAACTTCTTCGCCTCCTCGAGCATCTTGTCGTTGCCGAGGTCCGCACCGATCTTGCCGAAGACGCTGTTGCAGGACACCCGCAGCGCCTCGCGCATGGTGGCGTTCTCGCAGGGGATGTTGCCCTCGTTCTTAAGCGGCGTCGTCGTGCCGGGCATGATCCACGGCAGCGGCGAGTTGGTGGCCTGGTCCGCCGACTTGTACAGCCCGTTCTCCAGCGCGGCGGCCGCGGTGACCACCTTGAAGGTGGAGCCCGGCGGGTAGGTCTCGCGCAGTGCCCGGTTCAGCATCGGGTCGTTGGGGTCGGACTTCTTCTGGAGCTTGTTCCAGGCCTCGGCGTCCGCGTTGGAGTTGCCGGCGAACGACGACGGGTCGTAGGACGGGTAGGACGCCAGGGCGAGGATCTTGCCCGTGGAGGGGTCCAGGGCGACCGCCGCGCCCTTGCCGCCGACGTTCTTCAGGCCGTTGTAGGCCGCCTTCTGCGCGGCCGCGTTGAGCGTGGTGACCACGTTGCCGCCCTGCTTGGGCTTGCCGGTGATCATGTCCAGGGTGTTGCGGAAGAAGAGCCGGTCGTCGTTGCCGGTGAGGATGCCGTCCTCGACGCTCTCCAGCTTGTCGGCGCCGTAGGACTGCGAGGCGAAGCCGGTGACGGGCGCCCACATCGGGCCGTTCTTGTACGTGCGCTTGTACTTGAGGTCGTTGAGTCCGCTGCTCTTGGTCTCGACCGAGCCGGTGATCGGGTTGCCGTCGACGATGATGTCGCCGCGCGGGGTGGCGTAGCGCGCGATGGTGACGCGGCGGTTGTGCTTGTCGTTCTTGAGGGTGTCGGCCTTTACGTACTGGATCCAGTTGTCGCGGATGAGCAGGGTGAGGACGAGGAGTCCGCAGAAGATCGCGATTCGGCGCAGGGGCTTGTTCACGGGCGGACCACCTGGGTCATCTCGGCGTCGGGGTTGGAGGCGGGCGCGGGAGCGGGTCTGCGGGCGGTGTCGCTGATCCGGATCAGGATGCCGATCAGGACCCAGTTGGCGATGACGGAGGAGCCGCCGTACGCCAGGAACGGCATCGTCATACCGGTGAGCGGGATGAGGCCCATCACACCGCCGGCCACCACGAAGACCTGGAGCGCGAAAGCGCCGGACAGGCCCATGGCGAGCAGCTTGCCGAAGGGGTCGCGGGCGGCCAGCGCGGTGCGCGCGCCGCGCTCCACGATCAGGGCGTAGACCAGCAGGAGCGCCATGATGCCGGCCAGGCCCAGCTCCTCGCCGAAGGTGGCGAGGATGAAGTCGGAGTTGGCGGCGAACTTGATGAGGTCGGAGTGGCCCTGGCCGAGGCCGGAGCCGAGGGTGCCGCCGGAGCCGAACGCCCACAGCGCTTCCATCGACTGCTCGGAGTGGCCGACGACGCCCTGCTGACTGAGCTTGTACTCCTTGAACGGGTCGAGCCAGGCCTGGACGCGCTGCTGGACGTGCGTCTCGAAGCTGGCCACGCCGACGGCGCCGACGGCGGACATCAGCAGACCGAAGACGATCCAGCTGGTCCGCTCGGTGGCGACGTACAGCATGATCACGAACATGCCGAAGAACAGCAGCGAGGTGCCGAGGTCGGTCTCGAAGACCAGGATGAGGATGGACATCACCCAGACGACCAGGATCGGTCCGAGGTCGCGGCCGCGGGGCAGGTACAGGCCCATGAAGCGGCGGCTGGCCAGGGCGAGCGCGTCCCGCTTCACCATGAGGTAGCCGGCGAAGAAGATGGCGAGCACGATTTTGGCGAACTCACCGGGCTGGATGGAGAATCCGGCGACCGAGATCCAGATCTTGGCGCCGTAGATGTTGGCGCCGAGGCCCGGTACGAGCGGCAGCAGCAGCAGGATCAGCGCGCCGACCATGGAGATGTAGGTGTAGCGCTGGAGGGCGCGGTGGTCCTTGAGGAAGATCAGGGTCACCACGAACAGGGCGATGCCCAGGGCCGTGTAGAGCAGCTGCCGTGGTGCGGCCGTTCCCGCCTGGTCGATGGTCTGGAGCAGCTTCGACTGGTCCAGGCGCCAGATGACGACCAGTCCGAGCCCGTTCAGCAGCGTGGCCAGCGGCAGCAGCAGCGGGTCCGCGTACGGGGCGAACTTGCGGACGGCCAGGTGCGCGGCGCCGGCCAGCAGACCGAGGCCCAGGCCGTAGCTCAGCAGGCCCGCGGGCACCTGGCTGTTGATGGCCAGGCCCACGTTGGCGTAGGCGAACACCGGGATGGCGACGGCGAAGACCAGCAGCGCCAGCTCGGTGTTGCGTCGGCTGGGCGCGCCGATCGCGCCGATCGTGGACGTGTGCTGCGTCGACGGGTTGGTAGTGCTCATCGTGTGACAGGGCCTCTCACGGCTTGCCTACTGCTTACCGCACAGCGAGACGACCTTCTGCTCTTCCTCCGAGAGAGTGGGGCCGGGGCTGGGAGTGGACGCGGTGGCGGACGTGGACGGGGAGGACGGGGACTTGGCCGTCGACGGGTTCGGTGTCGCCTTGGACGTGAGGGCGGTGCGGGTGGTTCCCGTGGTGCCGCCGGCCTGGTCCTGGCCCGTCGTGGCGCCGTTCTTGTCCGCGACGGTGCGGCGCTGGGCCTCCTTCTTGCACGCGGAGGCCTGCACGGACAGCTCGTCGATCTTCTTTCGGGCGTTCTCCAGACCGCCCTCGGTGATCGTCGCTCTGACCTGCTTCTGCTGGTAGGGCGGCAGGTACTTGAGTTCGATCTCGGGGTGGTCCGTGTGGATCTTCGACAGCTTCAGCCAGGCCAGGTCCTGGCTGATGCCCCGGTAGAGCGCGACGTGCTCCTCGTTGGTGCCGACGAAGTACTGCGTCTGCGTCCAGCGGTAGCCGCCGTAGAGGCCGCCGCCGAGGACGGCGAGCGTGAGGATGCTGTAGAACGACCGCTTGAGCCACCTGCGGTTCTTGCGGGGTTTGACGAAGTCGTCGTCGCCGTAGTCGCCGTGGCCGGCCGCGGGGGCGTAGCCGGCGGTGTCGCCGGAGCCGGGCGGGCCGAACTCGCCGCCACCGCCGCCCTGTCCGGGCACCTGGCGGCCGAGGCCCGAGGCGCGTCCGGCAGGGGTCTGCATGATGCCGTTGTCGTGCAGGTGGTTCTGGTTCTCGGCGACCGCGCCGACCACGACCGGGGTGTCGGAGAGCTGCCCGGCGAGGGTGTCGCCGGTGTCCAGGTCGAGGACGTCGGCGACGATGACGGTGATGTTGTCGGGGCCGCCGCCGCGCAGCGCGAACTGGATCAGTTCCTGCACGGTCTCCTGCGGGCCCTGGTAGCCGGCGAGGGTCTCCTCCATCGTCTGGTGGGAGACGACGCCGCTGAGGCCGTCGGAGCAGATCAGGTAGCGGTCGCCGGCGCGCACCTCGCGGATGGACAGGTCGGGTTCGACGTGTTCGCCGCTGCCGAGGGCGCGCATGAGGAGGGCGCGCTGCGGGTGGGTGCTGGCCTCCTCCTCGGTGATGCGTCCCTCGTCGACGAGGCGCTGCACCCAGGTGTGGTCCTGGGTGATCTGGGTCAGCACGCCGTCGCGCAGCAGGTAGGCGCGCGAGTCGCCGACGTGCACCAGGCCGAGTCGCTGGCCGGTCCACAGCAGGGCGGTGAGCGTGGTGCCCATGCCCTCCAGCTGGGGGTCCTCCTCGACCATGGCGCGCAGCTGGTCGTTGGCACGCCGCACGGCGGTGCCGAGGGAGGTGAGGATGTCGGAGCCGGGGATGTCGTCGTCGAGGGCGACGATGGTGGAGATCACCTCGGAGGAGGCGACCTCGCCGGCGGCCTGGCCGCCCATTCCGTCGGCGATCGCGAGCAGACGCGGACCGGCGTAGCCGGAATCCTCGTTGCCCTCGCGGATCATGCCTTTGTGCGATCCGGCGGCGAAGCGCAGTGACAGACTCATGCGCACCTCGCCCGTCGGCTCCGGGTACATCCGCACGGTGCCCACCCTCCGGTCGGGAGCGCGCCGGGGCCCGGGGTGCCGGCCTCCGCTGCGTGCTCGCTCCGCTCGCTCATTAGTCGTATTACTTCCGCAGCTCGATGACGGTCTTGCCGATGCGGATCGGCGCGCCCAGCGGGATCGGTGTGGGGGTCGTCAGCCGGGTCCGGTCCAGGTAGGTGCCGTTGGTGGATCCGAGGTCCTCGACGATCCACTGGCCGCCCTGGTCCGGGTAGATCCTGGCATGGCGGCTGGAGGCGTAGTCGTCGTCCAGCACGATCGTGGAGTCGTGCGCGCGGCCCAGGGTGACGGTCTGGCCCTGCAGCGCGACGGTGGTGCCGGTGAGGATGCCCTCGGTCACCACGAGTTTGGTGGGGGCGTTGCGGCGCTGGCGGCCACCGCCCTGCTGACCGCGCTGCTGCGGCGGCGCCGCCTGGCGTGCGGCCTGCTGCGGCCGGGCGGTCTCTCTGCGGGCCCCCCGCTGGGTGACGCGCGTACCGAACAGGTCGCTGCGGATGACCTGCACGGCCACGATCACGAACAGCCACAGTACGGCCAGGAAACCCAGCCGCATGACCGTGAGGGTCAGCTCTGACATTGCCCCCGCTTCACCCTTCGGCTTGCCGGTAAATGATGGTGGTGCTGCCCACGACGATCCGCGAGCCGTCGCGGAGCGTAGCGCGGGTGGTGTGCTGCCCGTCCACCACGATGCCGTTGGTGGACCCGAGATCCTGGATCGTCGAGGGCGTTCCGGTCCGGATCTCGCAGTGCCGGCGGGAGACGCCGGGGTCGTCGATCCGCACGTCGGCCTCGGTGCTGCGGCCGAGCACGAGTGTCGCGCGGGAGATCTGATGGCGGGTGCCGTTGATCTCGATCCAGTAGCGGGTGCGGCCGCCGCTCGCCGGGGCGGGCGCGGGCCGCTGGGCGGCGGGCGGCGGGTAGCCGTAGCCGCCGGGGCGGGCACCGGGCGGCGGCGCGGCCGGCATGGGGGGCGCAGCGGAGGGGCCGGCGGCGGGCGGGTACCCGTATCCGCCCGGGGCGGCGGGACGGCCGGCCGGACCGGCCGAGGGGGCCTGGGGCGCCTGCTGGCTGCTGGAGGAGGCGAGCGTACGGCTGCGCACCCGGTACAGGCCGGTGTCCAGGTCCTCCGCCTTCTCCAGGTGGACCTTGATCGGCCCCATGAAGGTGTAGCGCTGCTGCTTCGCGTAGTCGCGCACCATGCCGGCGAGCTCGTCGCCGAGCTGGCCGGAGTAGGGGCTCAGACGCTCGTAGTCGGGGGCGCTGAGCTCCACGATGAAGTCGTTGGGTACGACGGTGCGGTCGCGGTTCCAGATCGTCGCGTTGTTGTCGCACTCGCGCTGGAGCGCACCCGCGATCTCCACGGGCTGGACCTCGGACTTGAAGACCTTGGCGAAGGTGCCGTTGACCAGACCTTCGAGACGCTGCTCGAACTTCTTCAGGACTCCCATGGGGCACCTCCTCCGTCGTTGCCTTCGCTGTGGGTCTTGCCGTCGTGCTGCGTGTTGCCTGCCTGGTACTGCTTACTGATCGTATCCACGCGCCGGTGAATCGGCTGGTTCCCCCTGTCGGCCCTGTCGACGGGTGTCGACGCCTGTCGCGTGCCCGGTGTTGCTCGGTACTTCTGCCCAGGATCGTAAAGGGGGTCGCAGACCAGTGTCCCGCACCCGGGCGCGGACCTTGCCCGGCTCCTGGGCAGACGGGTGCGACCGGTACGAGGTTGATACGTGAACGGGCGCGTTCCGACACGGAACGGGGTTCTGTCCGGGCGGCGCGGCCCAGGGCCGGCGGGTCGCCGCGGCGGGTGGGCGCGGGTGCGGCCGGTCCGGGAGTCTGCCCTGGGAAAGCGATGTGAATGCGCCGTCCGGGGCGTGCTAATGTTCTGCATGTCGGAAGGCGCCAGCCCCCAGGGGAACGGAGCCGGAGGACACACCCAATGCGCGGGTGGCGGAATAGGCAGACGCGCTGGATTCAGGTTCCAGTGCCCGCAAGGGCGTGGGGGTTCAACTCCCCCCTCGCGCACCATGAGATACCGATGAACGGGTCTCCGCCGGTGACGGAAGTCACGGTGGGGCCCGTTTTTCGTTGTGCCGACAAATGTGGGGCGGGCCCCGACGCGTGAGGTATCTCACGTGTCGGGGCCCGCCTTGTCGCCGGGGGAGCCGGCCCTCGCGGCGGGGCGAACGTTGCCCGGCTGGGCACTAGTCTGGTCGGGTGACGACCCCGGAAGCTGGACAGGGTGACGTCGCCGGGGCGGACCGGGCGACGTCCGAGGGCGCTGCGGCGCGGCCCGAGGAGCGTTTGGAGCGGGCCGTACGGGCCGCCGAACAGGCGCTCATCGACTACGAGATCGCGGTGGAGACCTTCCGGGTGGAGGTCGAGAACTTCGCCCGGCTGCACGAGCAGCGGCTCGGACCGCTCTACGCCCGGCTGGAGGAGCTGAAGGTGCTGACGGCCGAGGCGACGGCCGCGCGCACCGGTGACCCCGAGGACCTGCGCAGGGCGCAGGAGGCGCGGGCCGATCTGACGCCGATCCCCGGAGTCGACGAGCTGCTGAACGGCTGGATGGACTCCAGCGGCCTGTACCCGGAGGCCGTCGCGATGCTCACCGACCTGCCCGTGCGGCCCCCGCAGCGGGTGCGCCCCAGTGAGGAGGCCCGTCGGCTGTACCGCGAGCTGGCCCGCAAGGCCCACCCCGACCTGGTGCAGGACGACAACGAGCGCAAGCGGCGTGAGGCGTTCCTCACCCGGGTCAACGCCGCCTACGCGCGCGGCGACGAGGACGAGCTGCGGGAGCTGGGCGCCGAGTGGGCGGCCGGCCCGAAGCCCGAGGAGCAGCTGCCGAGCCGCAGTGAGGAGCTGTACGCCCGCCTCGAATGGCTCGCCCGGCGCAAGGAGCTGCTCACGGTGGTCGCCAAGGGGCTGGAGGACGGCGCGATCGCCGGGATGCTCCGGCTGGCCCCGGACGACCCCGACCGTCTGCTCGACGAGATCGCCGAGCAGCTGCACAAGGAGATCGCGGAGCGGGAGGCCGAACTGACCGCGCTGCTGAGCCAGGAGTGACCTGTGCGACCTGTGTGAGGTGCGCCCGGATCCCTTCGGCGCGTTTCGGGTAGCGTCGCCTCATGCATTTCGGAGCTGGTGTGCCCACGGTCGGTGTCCAGGACCTCGAGGACGGCGACTTCCTGCTGGACGTCCGCGAGGACGACGAGTGGCGGGCGGGCCACGCCGAGGGGGCGCTGCACATCCCCCTGAGCGAGTTCGTGGCCCGGTACGGCGAACTGACCGAGGCGGCGCCCCAGGACGGGCGGGTCCATGTGATCTGCCGCTCCGGCGGGCGGTCCGCGCAGGTCGCGATGTACCTGGTCCAGCAGGGCGTCGACGCGGTGAACGTCGACGGTGGCATGCAGGTGTGGGAGGCCTCCGGCCGACCCGTCGTGACCGACGAGGGGCGGCCCGGCCAGGTGGTGTGACACCGGACCGGGTTTCTGTACTTCCCGACGCCCGTGCCTGCCTGACCCCGCGTCAGGGCCGGGTCGGTGAGGAAGGCGCCCGCTGTCCGGTGCGGCGGCTTCCGGTACGCCCCGGGGGTGTGCCCGGAGGACGGCCCTGAGTACCGTTCCGGTACGGCGCCGGGAAGCGGTGCGCGCGGCGGTACGGCGCCCCGCGGCCGGACGGCGACCGGAAGGCGGACCGGGATCGGAAACGGGGCGGGATGAACGCGCACGACGACTCGACCGCCGCCCGGCCCCCCAGGCGCCCGGGCCCCCGGCCGGACAAGGATCCCCGGACCACCCCCGGGCCCACTGACACCCCGTCGTCCGTCGACGGCCTGGACGAGAGCGCCGGGGCCGCTGTCGGCCCGGACGAGGACTCCCGGACCACCGGCGGGCCGGACGGGAAGGCCCTGGCCTTTGCGCCCGCCTCCGTTCCGGCTCCCCGCTCAGCCCCCGGCCCCGATCCCGCGCCCGGTGGTGGTGTCGCCGCCTTGTCCCTGCCGTACCAGGTGGGTGCGGTGCTGGCGCTCGTGGTGGTCGGGGTCGTGGTGTTGGTGCATCTCGCGATGGTGTTCCTGCACGTCGCGCCGCCGAACACGGTGAGCAGGCGGCACGCCCAGGCCGTCGACGGGTGGATCTACCCGGAGTTCGAGCAGAACTGGAAGCTGTTCGCGCCGAACCTGCTCCAGCAGAACGTCGCCGTACAGGCGCGGGCGGAGGTCAGGGGGGCGGACGGCGGCATCCGCACCACCGGCTGGTACGACCTGTCCGCCGAGGACGGCCGGGCCATCGACGGCAACCTGCTGCCCAGCCACACCCAGCAGAACGAGCTGCGCCGCGCCTGGGACTTCTACGGGGGCAGCCACGACGGCGACAACCGGCCGGTGGGCCCGCGCGGCGCCCTGGCCGAGCAGTACGTGCGCCGCATCGCGGTGCTGCGCCTGGAACGCGTCGACCCGGGCGGCGCTGTCGGCGCGGGCGGCGTCCTCGAACGCGTCCAGGTCCGCAGCCGCACCAGCGACGTGCCCCCGCCCCCGTGGAGCGGGGAGAAGGCGGCGGGCAGGCCGGTCTACCGCTCGCTGCCCTGGTGGACGGTGCCGGCCGGCGAGACCCGGGGAGGTGTGCGGTGAACCGCCTCGCACTCGCGGTCTCGCGCGGGGTCGGCCGGGTCACCGAGGCGGCCCTCGGTCCCTACCAGACGGCTGTCGTACGCATCGGCTTCTCGCTGACCTGGCTGCTGTTCCTGCTGCGCGAGTACCCCCACCGGCACGAGCTGTACGGACCCGACGGCCCGTGGAGCTGGACCCTCGCCCGGCAGCTGACCGAGGGCAACGGTGCCTTCACGGCCCTGCTGTGGTTCCGCGGCGGCCTCTGGTTCGAGACGTGCTACGCGCTCGCCGTGCTGGCGAGCCTGCTGCTCGCGCTGGGCTGGCGCACCCGCACGACGTCCGTCCTCTTCATGGTCGGCGTGCTCTCCCTGCAGAACCGCAGCATCTTCATGGGCGACGGCGGCGACAACGTGCTGCACCTGATGTCGCTGTACCTGGTGTTCACCCGCTGCGGCCAGGTCTGGTCGCTCGACGCGCGCCGGGCCGCACGGGTACGGGCGGCACACGCGCGCGGGGAGGGTGTGCCCGACCGGGCCGGTCCCGTCCTGTGGAGCGTGCTGGGGCTGTTCCTGGCCGTGGTCACCGCGGCCGGCCGGGTGCGGGGCGAGGCGTTCGTGCCCGTCCTGCTGTGGACGGTCTGGCTGGGCCTGGCGCTGTGGTGGGCGGTCGGGCGCCGGGCGCGCTGGGCGCAGCCGCGGATGCTGCTCGACGTCGTCGCCCGCGTCGTCCACAACGGCGCCCTGCTCGTGATCATGGCCGAGGCCTGTCTGATCTACGCCACGGCCGGCTGGTACAAGGTCCAGGGCTCGCGCTGGCAGGACGGCACAGCCGTCTACTACCCGCTCCACCTGGACTACTTCTCGCCCTGGCCGGGCCTGGCCGGTCTGCTGTCCGCCAGTGGCACGCTGGTGATGCTGGTGACCTACGGGACGGTGATCGCGCAGGTCGCCTTCCCGTTCACGCTGTTCAACCGGCGGGTGAAGAACGTCCTGCTGGCGGTGATGATGACCGAGCACGCCGTGATCGCGGTCGTGCTGGGGCTGCCGTTCTTCTCGCTGGCGATGATCGCGGCGGACGCGGTGTTCCTGCCGACGTCGTTCCTGCGCCGTCTGGGCGGCCTCGCGGCACGCGCGCGTGCGCGACTGCGGCGGGGCGGCGACCGGTCCCCGGCGCGGGACCCGCGCTCCCCGGAGGACACCGGGCCCGCCCGCGTAGGCTTCCCGGCATGAACGACCCCGTACGCGCCTGGCACCGGCGGGCCGGCGCCTGTGTGCTGCTCGACGGCTTCCACGCCCTCAAGCACGCCCTGCGCTTCGGCGCCGAGGTGCCGGTGGCCGTCACCGCCGACCGGCGCGCGGCGCTCGCCCTCGCGGACGAGCTGGCGCCGGACCTGCGGGACACGCTGGACGCCCTGCTGAGCGAGGTGCCGCGGGAGACGTACGCCTCCCTCGTGCCGCGCCCGCATCCCACCGCCGTGGCGGCCCTGGCCGTACGGCCGTCCCGCGAGGCCCATCTGCGGGCGCTGGCGCACTCGCCCCGCAGCGCGCCGGTGGTCGTCCTGGACCAGCCGCGCAACCTGGGCAACGCGGGGGCGGTGATCCGCCTGGCCGCCGGTTTCGGGGCGACCGGAGTGGTCACCACGGGCACCCTGGACCCCTGGCACCCGACGGTGGTGCGCGGCGGGGCGGGGCTGCACTTCGCGACCGCGGTGGAGCGGCTGGGCGTGGACGAACTCCCGCACGGGCCGCTGTTCGCGCTCGACCCGGAGGGCGAGGACATCCGCGGGGTGAAGCTGCCCGACGACGCCGTGCTCGCCTTCGGCTCCGAGCGCAGCGGCCTGTCCGCCGAACTGCGCGCACGCACCGACCACCTGCTGGCGCTGCCGATGCGCCCCCAGGTCTCCAGCTACAACCTCGCCACCAGCGTGGCGATGACGCTGTACCACTGGAGCGCCACCGGGGGCGCAGCCGCGTCCTGAGGGCCCGAGGGCCCGAGGGCCTACGCCTCCCGGCGGACCTCCACCACCCGGAAGCGGTTGGCGACGAACGCGCCGTCGGTGAGGGCCGCGTTGGCCGCCGGGTTGCCGCCGGAGCCGTGGAAGTCGGAGAACGCGGCGGTCTGGTTGACGTACACCCCGCCGGTGAGGTTCAGCGACAGCTGGGCCGCCTCCTCCAGGCACACCTCCTGCACCGCCTGCTCGACGTCCTCGTCGGTCGTGTACGCGCCCACCGTCATCGCGCCCTTGTCGCGGATGGTGCGGCGCAGCAGTTCCACCGCGTCGGCGGCCGAGTCGACGGCGACGGCGAAGGAGACGGGGCCGAAGCACTCGTTCATGTAGGCGGCCTCGGCGTCCGGCTTGGTGCCGTCCAGCTTCACGATCACCGGCGAGCGGACGACCGCGCCGGGGAAGTCCGGGTTGGTGATCTCGCGGGAGGCGAGGGCGACCTCGCCGAGGCCCGCGGCGGCCTCCAGGCGGGCCTTGACGTCCGGGTTGACGATCGCGCCGAGCAGCGCGTTGGCGCGCGCGTCGTCGCCGAGGAGGCCGTCCACCGCCTTGGCGAGGTCGGCGGTCACCTCGTCGAAGGACTTGGGGCCCTGGTCGGTGCGGATGCCGTCGCGGGGGATCAGCAGGTTCTGCGGGGTGGTGCACATCTGGCCGCTGTAGAGGGACAGCGAGAAGGCCAGGTTGGCGAGCATCCCCTGGTAGTTCCCGGTGGACTCCACGAGCACCGTGTTGACGCCGGCCTTCTCGGTGTAGACCTGGGCCTGGCGGGCGTTGGTCTCCAGCCAGTCGCCGAAGGACGTGGAGCCGGTGTAGTCGATGATCCTGATCTCGGGGCGGGTGGCGAGCGTCTTGGCGATGCCCTCGCCGGGCCGCTCGGCGGCCAGGGCGATCAGGTTCGGGTCGAAGCCGGCCTCGGCGAGCACCTCGCGGGCGGTCTTCACCGTGAGCGCGAGCGGCAGTACGGCGCGCGGGTGCGGCTTGACCAGGACCGCGTTGCCGGTGGCGAGGGAGGCGAACAGGCCCGGGAAGCCGTTCCAGGTCGGGAAGGTGTTGCAGCCGATGACCAGCGCGATCCCGCGCGGGACGGCGGTGAACCGCTTGGTGAGGGCGAGCGGGTCGCGCTTGCCCTGCGGCTTGGTCCACTCGGCGGTGTCGGGGGTGCGTACCTGCTCCACGTACGCGTACGCCACCGCCTCCATGCCGCGGTCCTGGGCGTGCGGGCCGCCCGCCTGGAACGCCATCATGAACGCCTGTCCTGAGGTGTGCATGACGGCGTGCGCGAACTCGTGCGTCCGGTCGCTGATCCGCTTGAGGATCTCCAGGCACACCATGGCGCGCGCCTCGGCGCCCGCGTCCCGCCACGCCCGCTGGCCGGCCTTCATGGCGGGCAGCAGCACGTCGACGTCCGCGTGCGGGTAGCTCACGCCCAGCTCGATGCCGTACGGCGAGGTCTCGCCGGCCACCCAGTCGTCCGTGCCGGGCTGGCCGAGGTCGAGGCGGGTGCCCAGGACGGCGTCGAAGGCGGCCTGGCCGGCGGCCGCGTCGAGGCTGCCGTCGTTCCCGTAGGCCTTGGGGTGCTCGGGGTGGGGCGACCAGTACGCGCGGGTGCGGATCGCCTCCAGCGCCTGGTCCAGGGTGGGCCGGTGCCTGGCGATCAGCTCGTGTGCGGTCAGTTCGGCGGCCATGCGGGACCAACTCCTCGTCTCAAGAGCTCCTCGTCGAGCCCGTGATCTGGCATCTCCATGGTCACGGCCATGGGCAGGAACAGGCGGTCAGGGTTAGAGTAACCGAACGATCGGTCGGGACAAGGGGTCCGCCGCGTCCGAGGACAGCGCGGTGCGGGAGGATCGCGCACATGACAGCGTCCGCCGCGTTCCACCGCCACGCCTACGCCACCGACAAGTGGGAGGGCACCTCATGACCACCGCCAGGCGCGACACGTACACCCCGGAGACGCTGCTGTCCGTGGCCGTGCGGGTCTTCAACGAGCGCGGCTACGACGGCACCTCCATGGAGCACCTGTCCAGGGCGGCGGGCATCTCCAAGTCGTCGATCTACCACCACGTCGCCGGCAAGGAGGAGCTGCTGCGCCGGGCGGTCAGCCGGGCCCTGGACGAGCTGTTCGGGATCCTCGGCGAGGAGCACGCGCGTACGGGAAGCGCCGCCGAGCGCCTGGAGTACGTGGTGCGGCGCATGGTCGAGGTGCTCATCACCGAGCTGCCCTATGTGACGCTGCTGCTGCGGGTGCGCGGCAACACCGAGACCGAGCGCTGGGCGCTGGAGCGCCGCCGCGACTTCGACCACCGGGTGGCCGAGCTGCTGAGGGCGGCGGCGGAGGAGGGGGACGTGCGCTCCGACGTGGAGGTGCGGCTGGCGACCCGGCTCGTCTTCGGGATGATCAACTCGATCGTGGAGTGGTACCGGCCCGACGGGCGCGGCATGGGGGAGCGCGAGGTGGCCGACGCGGTGACGCGGCTGGTGTTCTCGGGGCTGCGCAAGGACTGACCCCGCACGGGCTCATTCCTGCGGTTCCAGGTCCTCCTCCTCGAACACCAGCAGCGTGCGCGTGCTCAGCACCTCGGGGATGGCCTGGAGCCGGGTGAGGACCAGCTCCCGCAGCGCCCGGTTGTCCGGGGTGTGCACGAGCAGCAGGACGTCGAAGTCGCCGCCGACCAGCGCGATGTGGTGGGCGCCGGGCAGCTGCCTGAGGTGCTCGCGCACCGTGCGCCAGGTGTTCTGCACGATCTTCAGCGTGATGTACGCGGACGTGCCGTGTCCGGCGCGTTCGTGGTCGACGCGGGCGCCGAAGCCGCGGATGACACCGTCCTCGATGAGCCGGTTGATCCGTGCGTAGGCGTTGGCGCGCGAGACGTGGACCTGTTCGGCGACCGACCGTATCGAGGCGCGGCCGTCCGTCTGGAGCATGCGCAGGATGTCCTGGTCGACGGCGTCCAGCGGGCGCGGCGTTGGTACGGCGCCGGCACGGTTCTCGGCGTTCTCAGCGTTCTCAGCGTTCTTAGCGGTCTCGGCCATTTGTTCAGGTGCCATGTCCCCCCGCCTTTCCGTCGTGGACGTACTGCGTACATCTCAGGTTGTGGAGAACCGTTTGTCCACAGCCTGGGCCCGCCTGTAGCCAAAATGTGCCGGCGACCGAACAATCGGTAGGTGGGGCGCGTCACAGCCGACGCGCCCCTGTAGCCACTCCCACGAGGAGGTGCCGTCATGACGGTCATGGAGCAGCGGGGCGCGTACCGGCCATCGCCGCCGCCCGCCTGGCAGCCCCGTACCGACCCCGCGCCGCTGCTGCCCGACGCGGAGCCCTACCGCGTCCTGGGGACGGAGGCGGCCGCGAAGGCCGATCCGGAGCTGCTGCGGCGGCTGTACGCGCAGCTGGTCCTCGGCCGCCGGTACAACACGCAGGCCACCGCCCTGACCAAGCAGGGCCGCCTGGCGGTCTACCCCTCCAGCACCGGTCAGGAGGCCTGCGAGGTCGCCGCGGCGCTGGCCCTTCAGGAGCGCGACTGGCTCTTCCCCAGCTACCGCGACACGCTCGCCGTCGTGGCCCGCGGCGTGGACCCCGTCGAGGCCCTGACGCTGCTGCGCGGCGACTGGCACACCGGCTACGACCCCTACGAGCGCCGTGTGGCCCCGCTGTCCACGCCGCTCGCCACCCAGCTCCCGCACGCCGTCGGACTCGCCCACGCCGCCCGCCTCAAGGGCGACGACGTGGTCGCCCTGGCGATGATCGGCGACGGCGGCACCAGCGAGGGCGACTTCCACGAGGCGCTGAACTTCGCCGCCGTCTGGCAGGCCCCCGTCGTCTTCCTCGTGCAGAACAACGGCTTCGCGATCTCCGTCCCGCTCGCCAAGCAGACCGCGGCACCGTCCCTGGCCCACAAGGCCGTCGGGTACGGCATGCCGGGCCGCCTGGTCGACGGCAACGACGCCGCCGCCGTGCACGAGGTGCTCGCCGACGCCGTGCGGCACGCGCGCGCGGGCGGCGGGCCCACCCTGATCGAGGCGGTGACCTACCGCATCGACGCCCACACCAACGCCGACGACGCCACCCGCTACCGCGGCGACGCCGAGGTCGAGGCCTGGCGCGAGCACGACCCGATCCAGCTCCTCGAGCGGGAGCTGACCGGGCTCGGCCTGCTCGACGAGGACGGCGTCCGCGCCGCCCGTGAGGACGCCGAGGCGATGGCCGCGCGGCTGCGCGAGCGCATGAACCAGGACGCGCCGCTCGACCCCATGGACCTGTTCGCCCACGTGTACGCGGAGCCGACCCCGCAACTGCGAGAGCAGCGCGACCAGCTGGCCGCCGAGCTCCAGGCCGAGTCGGAGGAGGGTACGGCCCGATGACCACCGTCGCGCTCAAGCCGGCCACCATGGCCCAGGCCCTCACGCGCGCGCTGCGCGACGCGATGGCCGCCGACCCTTCCGTGCACGTCATGGGCGAGGACGTCGGCACCCTCGGTGGTGTCTTCCGCATCACCGACGGCCTCGCCAAGGAGTTCGGCGAGGACCGCTGCACGGACACCCCGCTGGCCGAGGCCGGCATCCTCGGCGCCGCCGTCGGCATGGCCATGTACGGGCTGCGCCCGGTGGTCGAGATGCAGTTCGACGCCTTCGCCTACCCGGCGTTCGAGCAGCTGGCCAGCCATGTCGCCAAGATGCGCAACCGCACCCGCGGCAAGATGCCCCTGCCGATCACCATCCGCATCCCCTACGGCGGCGGCATCGGCGGCGTGGAGCACCACAGCGACGCCTCCGAGGCGTACTACATGGCGACTCCTGGCCTCCATGTCGTCACGCCCGCGACCGTCGCCGACGCCTATGGGCTGCTGCGGGCCGCCATCGCCTCCGACGACCCGGTCGTCTTCCTGGAGCCCAAGCGGCTGTACTGGTCGAAGGACACCTGGAACCCGGACGAGCCGCAGGCCGTCGAGCCGATCGGCCGCGCGGTGGTGCGGCGCACCGGCAGGAGCGCCACGCTGATCACGTACGGCCCGTCCGTGCCCGTCTGCCTCGAAGCCGCCGAGGCGGCGCGGGCCGAGGGCTGGGAGCTGGAGGTCGTCGACCTGCGCTCGCTGGTGCCGTTCGACGACGAGACGGTGTGCGCGTCGGTGCGGCGCACCGGGCGCGCGGTCGTCGTGCACGAGTCGAGCGGGTTCGGCGGCCCGGGCGGGGAGATCGCCGCCCGGGTCACCGAGCGCTGCTTCCACCACCTGGAGGCGCCGGTGCTGCGCGTGGCCGGGTTCGACCTCCCCTACCCGCCGCCGATGCTGGAGCGGCACCACCTGCCCGGCGTCGACCGGATCCTGGACGCCGTGGCGCGTCTGCAGTGGGAGGCGGAGGGCTGATGGCACAGGTGCTGGAGTTCAGGCTGCCCGACCTCGGGGAGGGGCTCACCGAGGCGGAGGTCGTCCGCTGGCTGGTCGAGGTGGGCGACGTGGTCGCCGTCGACCAGCCGGTCGTCGAGGTCGAGACGGCCAAGGCGATGGTCGAGGTGCCCTGCCCCTACGCCGGGGTGGTCACCGCCCGCTTCGGCGAGGAGGGCGCGGAACTGCCCGTGGGAGCACCCCTGCTGACGGTGGCGGTCGGGGAGCAGGACGCCGGTGACGGCACAGGTGACGGCACCGAGGGCTCCGGCAACGTCCTGGTCGGCTACGGCACGGGGGCGCCCCCGGCCCGCCGCCGCAGGGTGCGCCCGGCACCGATGACGCGGGGCTCGCGCCCGGGTGCGAACGCCGCCAAGGTGTCTTCGGTGCCCGCGGCACCGGCCGCCAACGGGACGGCGCGTACGACGGGTGCCCTGGCGACCCCGGCGGCCCAGGCCGCCGCGGTGGTCGAGCGGCCCGCCGACGGTCCCGTCCCGGTGATCTCGCCGCTCGTGCGCCGCCTGGCGCGGGAGAACGGCGTGGACCTGCGGCAGCTGTCGGGCTCCGGGCCCGAGGGGCTGATCCTGCGCGCGGACGTCGAGGACGTGCTCAGGGCCGGCGCGGCAGCGGGCCCGAGCGCCGGCGCACCGGTTGCTCCCGCTTCCGTGGCCGGGCCGGCGCAGGGCTCCGGCTCCCGCGTTCCGCTCAAGGGGGTGCGCGGCGCCGTGGCCGACAAGCTGTCCCGCAGCCGCCGCGAGATCCCGGACGCGACCTGCTGGGTGGACGCCGACGCCACGGAGCTGATGCGCGCCCGGAAGGCAATGAACGGCGCCGGGGGTCAGAAGATCTCCCTGCTCGCGCTGCTGGCCCGGATCTGCACGGCCGCCCTCGCCCGCTACCCCGAGCTCAACTCGCGGGTCGACATGGAGGCCAGGGAGATCGTCCGGCTGGACGCCGTGCACCTCGGCTTCGCCGCGCAGACCGAACGCGGGCTCGTCGTCCCGGTCGTACGGGACGCGCACGCGCGGGACGCTGAGTCGCTGACCGCCGAGTTCGCCCGGCTGACCGAGGCGGCCCGCGCCGGCACCCTCACCCCGGCCGAACTCACCGGCGGGACCTTCACGTTGAACAACTACGGAGTGTTCGGCGTCGACGGCTCCACACCGATCATCAACCACCCCGAGGCCGCCATGCTCGGCGTCGGCCGCATCGTCCCCAAGCCGTGGGTGCACGAGGGCGAGCTGGCGGTGAGGCAGGTCGTCCAGCTCTCGCTCACCTTCGACCACCGGGTGTGCGACGGCGGCACGGCGGGCGGTTTCCTGCGGTATGTGGCCGACTGCGTGGAACAGCCGGCGGTGCTGCTGCGTACGCTGTGACGGCAGTGTCCCGCCCGCGTTCCCCTTGATCGCGGGCGGGACGCATACTCGGGGGGTGACCTCCTACGAGCCCCTCACCCACGACGCCGTCGTGCTCGCCGGAGGAGCCGCCCGGCGGCTCGGCGGCGCGGACAAGCCCGGTCTGCGCGTCGGCGGCCGCGCGCTGCTCGACCGCGTGCTCGCCGCCTGCGCCGACGCGCACACCACGGTGGTGGTCGCCGACCCCCGCCCCACCGCGCGGCCCGTGCGCTGGGCACGGGAGGAACCGGCCGGCGCCGGACCGGTCGCCGCGCTCGACGCCGGGCTGCGCCACACCACGGCGGACCACGTCGTCGTGCTCTCCGCCGACCTGCCGTTCCTCGAACAGGGCACAGTACGACGGCTGCTGACGGCCCTGGAGGCCGGCCGAGCCGACGGCGTGCTGCTCACCGACGCCGACGGCCGCGACCAGCCGCTCGTGGCCGCCTACCGCGTGCGGGCGCTGCGCCGCGCACTGGCCGCGCTCGCCCGCACCGCGGCCGACGACGGCTCTCCCCGGGCCGGCGCCCTCACCGGGCTGCCGCTGCGCCGGCTGACCGCCGCGCTCGACCTCACCCGCGTCTCCGACGACATCGCGTCCTTCGACTGCGACACCTGGGACGACATCGCCATCGCCAGAGCACGTATCAGGGAGCATGGGCACGTGTTGGATGAATGGATTTCCGCAGTCAAGGACGAGTTGGGCATCGAGCTGGACGTCGACACCCGCGCCCTGCTCGACCTCGCCCGCGACGCCGCCCACGGCGTGGCTCGGCCCGCGGCACCCCTGACCACCTTCCTCGTGGGGTACGCGGCCGCGCAGGGCAAGGGCGGCCCCGAAGCCGTCGCCGAGGCCGCCCGCAAGGCCGTCGCGCTCGCCCAGCGCTGGGCGGACGAGGCCACCGACGACACCGGCAGGCCCGACGTGGCGTCCGACGCCACGCCCGACAACCGCCCGGACGCCTGATGGCCGCCCGTGGCGCGCGGGTCGGCGAGGACGCCGAGGATCTCGACGTGGAGGAGGCGCTCGCCCTGGTGAACGAAGGCGGCGGCCGGCGCGCTCACGAGCCCGGCCGGGGTGCGGCGGGACGCGGTGGCACACCCGTGCCCGCTTCCGGCTCCTTCCCGGACCACGGGAACGCCGCGGCCGGTCACGGCACCCCGCACTCCGCGCACTCCCAGGAGGCCCGTCACCAGGCCATCACCTGGCCGCAGGCGCGCGAGGCGGCCGCCCGCGCGGCCCGCGCCGGCGGCCGCCGCGCCCCTGTCTCCGTGCCTCTCGACGCCGCCCTGGGGCTGGTCCTGGCCGCGCCTCTGACCGCTCTGTGCGACCTGCCCCCGTTCGACACCTCCGCCATGGACGGCTGGGCGGTCGCCGGCCCCGGCCCCTGGGACGTCCGCGCGGAGAGCGTCCTGGCCGGGCACGACGAGCCCGAACCGCTGACCGACGGCGAGGCGGTACGCGTCGCGACCGGCGCCCGCGTCCCGCAGGACACCACGGCGGTGCTGCGCAGCGAACACGGCCGCACCGACGCCAAGGGCCGGCTGCACGCCACCGAGGGGTCCGGGCACGGCAGGGACATCCGCCCGCGCGGGCAGGAGTGCCGCGGCGGGGACCAACTGCTGCCCGTCGGCACGCTGGTGACCCCGGTGGTGCTCGGTCTGGCAGCGGCCGCCGGGTACGACACCCTCACCGCGATCCCCCGCCCCCGCGTCGACGTCCTCGTGCTCGGCGACGAACTGCTCACCGAGGGCCTGCCGTGCGACGGACGGATCCGGGACGCGCTCGGCCCGATGCTGCCGCCCTGGCTGCGGGCGCTGGGCGCCGAGGTCACCGGCGTGCGCCGGATCGGCGACGACGCCAAGGCCCTGCACAAGGCCGTCACCGGGTCGCGGGCCGACGTGATCGTCACCACCGGGGGAACCGCCGCCGGACCGGTCGACCACGTCCACCCCACCCTGCGCCGCATCGGCGCCGAACTGCTGGTGGACGGCGTGCGGGTACGCCCCGGCCACCCCATGCTCCTGGCGCGCACCAAGGAGAACCAGCACCTCGTCGGCTTGCCCGGCAATCCGCTCGCGGCCGTCTCGGGTCTGCTGACGCTCGCCGAGCCGCTGCTGCGCACGCTCGCCGCGCGCCCGGCCCCGGAGCCGTACACGCTGCCGCTGACGGACGCGGTGCACGGGCACCCGGACGACACCCGGCTCGTGCCGGTGGTGCTGCGCGGCGACCGCGCCGTCCCTCTGCACTACAACGGCCCCGCCATGCTGCGCGGTGTCGCGGCGGCCGATGCCCTCGCTGTCGTACCACCGGGTGGTAACCGGCCGGGTCAGGAGGCCGAACTCCTCGACCTGCCCTGGGCCGCCGCCGGAATCGGGGTGTGTTTCACGTGAAACTTCCGGGCCATGATGCGATCGCCCGTCAGGCGGACGAACATCTCGTGACCCATCGGGTGAAGCTCCCACGAAAGGTGGTGGATCGCCCGATACGGCAGGTCGGCAAACGACTGTCCCTCGCGCTGCTGGTGCTGCTCGTGACCATCGTGATCGTCTACGTCGACCGCGACGGATACCTGGACAGCGCGAAAGAGGCCCCCATGGGCCTCATCTCCTCGGCGTACTACGCGACGGTGACTCTTTCCACCACCGGATACGGGGACATCACGCCCGTCAGCGACAGTGCCCGCCTCACCAACATTTTCGTCTTCACGCCGTTGCGTGTGCTGTTCCTGATCATCCTGGTCGGCACCACGCTCGAAGTCCTCACCGAACGCACCCGTGAGGAATGGCGTCAGAATCGCTGGAGGTCCACTTTGCGCGATCACACCATCGTCGTCGGATTCGGCACGAAGGGGAGGTCGGCGCTCCAGACCGTCTGCGCGGCAGGGCTGAAGAAGCAGCAGGTCGTCGTGGTCGACCCCAGCGCCAAGGCGATCGAGGCGGCCACGGCGGAGGGCTACGCGGGCGTGGTCGGGGACGCCACCCGCAGCGAGGTGCTCAAGCGGGCCGAGGTGCAGCGTGCGCGGCAGATCATCATCGCGACGCAGCGGGACGACACGGCCGTCCTGGTGACGCTGACGGCCCGGCAGCTCAACCGGGCGGCGAAGATCGTGGCGGCGGTGCGTGAGGTGGAGAACGCGCCCCTGCTCAAACAGTCCGGGGCCGACGCTGTGATCACCAGCGCGAGCGCCGCGGGACGGCTGCTCGGGCTGTCCGTGCTCAGCCCGGCCGCGAGCTTGATCCTGGAGGACCTCATCCACCAGGGCAGCGGCCTGGACATCGTCGAACGGCCCGTCATAAAGGCCGAGGTCGGCCGGGACCCGCGGGACATCGACGAGCTGGTCGTGAGCGTCCTGCGCGGACACCGGGTGCTGGGCTACGACGACCCGTCCGTACGGGAACTGGAGTTGACCGACCGTCTGATCACCATCGTCCGGACCACACCGATCACGAAGGTCACCCCGGACATACGCCCGCTCCCGCACGACTGAGGGCGGGCTGTGCGGCAGAAGCAGTAGCGTCGGGCCCATGTATGCGATCACGATTCCCGAACCCGGTGGGCCCGAGGCGTTGGTGTGGGACGAGGTACCGGATCCCGTACCCGGCGAGGGGGAGGTGCTGGTCGAGGTGGCGGCGAGCGCCGTCAACCGGGCCGACATCCTGCAACGGCAGGGCTTCTACAACCCGCCGCCCGGCGCCTCCCCGTACCCCGGCCTGGAGTGCTCCGGGCGGATCGCGGCGCTCGGCCCCGGGGTGTCCGGCTGGGCCGTCGGCGACGAGGTGTGCGCGCTGCTCGCGGGCGGCGGTTACGCCGAGAAGGTCGCCGTTCCGGCCGGTCAGCTGCTGCCCGTGCCCGACGGCGTCGACCTGCGGCAGGCCGCGGCGCTGCCGGAGGTGACCTGCACCGTCTGGTCCAACGTCTTCATGGTCGCCCAGCTGCGTCCCGGCGAGACGCTGCTCGTGCACGGCGGCTCCAGCGGCATCGGCACGATGGCGATCCAGCTCGCCCGGGCCGTGGGCGCGAAGGTCGCCGTGACCGCGGGCACCAAGGAGAAGCTCGAGCGCTGCGCCGAACTGGGCGCCGAGATCCTGATCAACTACCGGGAGCAGGACTTCGTCGAGGAGATCCGGCGGGCCACGGACGGGTCCGGCGCCGACGTGATCCTCGACAACATGGGGGCCAAGTACCTGGACCGCAACGTCCAGGCCCTCGCCGTCAACGGCCGGCTCGCGATCATCGGCATGCAGGGCGGGATCAAGGGCGAGCTGAACATCGGCACCCTGCTCGGCAAGCGGGCGGCGATCAGCGCGACCTCGCTGCGGGCCCGCCCGCTCGGCGAGAAGGCGGCCATCGTCGCCGCCGTCCGCGAACACGTCTGGCCGCTGTTCGCCGACGGGCACGTCCGGCCGGTGGTCGACCAGGAGCTCCCGATGAGCGACGCCGCGGCCGCCCACCGGATCGTGGAGGAGAGCGGCCACATCGGCAAGGTGCTCCTGGTGGCGCCCTGACCCCCACCGCCGTACGCGGAGCGCCGGAGCCACTGCCCGCCGCGGCGCTAGTGCCGCGACAGGCAACGTTTGCTCCCTCGCGACGCCCGGCACGCCCTCTCGCCGCACCGGCCGAAAGCCCGAGTACGTCCAGTACGAGGACTTCCGGCCGGCACACCGAGAGCACGCACCGGACGCCGCTCCTTGACGGGCAAACGTTGCCCGCCGCGGCACTAGCTCCGGCAGTCAGTGGCTCCGGCGCAACCGCAGGGCGATGAACGCCAGGCCGAGGCCGAGGCCGATCAGGACGAGTCCGCTGCCCAGGGACATGGACCGCAGCACGGTCCCGGTCCCGGTCTCGTTCTGCGCGACGGGCAGGGCGCCGGGGCTGTCCGGCGGCCCGGACGGCACGGGAGCGGCCTCCTGGTCCGACGGTGAGGTGCTCGTCGCCTCCGGGGTCGCGCTCGCGGTCCTGAAGTCCTCATCGCGGTCGTCGCGCCACCTCTCCCACCGGCGCGGCGGCCACGGCGGCCACCTCCTGTCACCGCGGCTCCCGGTCCGCGACGGGCCGGAGGCCGACGAGGACGAGACCGAGGAAGAGGAGGAAGAAGAGGAAGCGGAGGAGGAAAGGGTCGAGTCCCGGGGTGACGCCGGAGGCGGTGGCGCGGAGGACGGCGAGGGCCCGTGGAGCGGTGCGGGGTGGGAGCCGATGGCCATCCAGGGGGCGGCGATGCCCGCGGCGGCGGCGTCCGCGGCGTCCGCGGCGTCCGCGGAGGTGAGGTCGCGCGGCGCGTCGGCGGCCGAGGCGCCGGCCCGGGCAGCCGCGGACGCGAGATCGTGCGGCGTGGCGGAGGCCGAGGGCGTCCGCACAGCGCCGTACGCCGAGGCGGAGCCACCGAGCGGGACCGCCGTTCCCAGCGCGATCAGCAGTCCCGTCGCGCGCAGCCGAGCGCGCAGCCTTGGAGTCACGTCGGGGGTCCCCTCATGGTGCCCGGGCAGCGGATCAGATCATTTCTTCAACAACAGTCACATCACTGGACCAATCCGGCATTCCAGGATCGGCCGCCGGGTCGAACCGGCCGCACAATCCGGTTATGTCGATACGTCACGGACTGCTGGCGCTCCTGGCGGACGGCCCCTGCCCCGCCTCCCGGCTGCGTGCGGGGTTCGAGGCGCGCACGGGGGCGGCCTGGCCGCTGGACCTCGGCCAGGTCCGTGCCGCGCTCGGCCGCCTGGAGCACGACGGCCTGGTCACCCGGGAGGGCGTGGACGAGGCCGGCCGGGTGGTCTACGCCCTGGCGGAGGCGGGCCGCGTCGAGGTGCGGGCCTGGTACGCGCGGCCGGTGGAGCGGACGGGGCCGCCGCGCGACGAGCTGGCGATCAAGCTGGCGCTGGCGGTGGGGACGCCCGGCGTCGATGCGCGTGAGGTCGTCGACACGCAGCGCCGGCATGTGTCCGAGGCGCTGCACGACCACGTGCGCCGGCGGGCCCAGGTGCTGGCCGGCCCGCTCGGGACGCCGGTCGAGGTGGCCCGGCTGCTGGTCGTGGAGCAGCTGATCTGCCGTGCCGAGGCGGAGGCCCGCTGGCTGGACCACTGCGAGGCCCGGCTGCTCCGTCTGGACCTCCACCGGGCCGGGGAGGCGGGGGAATGACCCGATGACGAGGCGAACCGTTCGTGTGTGGGGGGCGCCACGGAAGTGGCATGTACGGGTGCGAGACAATGGGGGGCATGGAGATGCCGAGGAACGAACGGTCGCCGGAGAATCCGCAGATCCTGGTCGTGGGCCAGGACGGTATGGCGCTCGGCGGAGGCGGCGACGACGACTCCCGTGAGACCCCGGTGACGGAGCAGGTGGAGCAGCCCGCGAAGGTCATGCGGATCGGCAGCATGATCAAGCAGCTTCTCGAAGAGGTGCGTGCGGCTCCCCTGGACGAGGCCAGCCGGGTCCGGCTGAAGGAGATCCACGCGAGCTCGGTCAAGGAGCTGGAGGACGGCCTGGCGCCGGAACTCGTCGAGGAGCTGGAGCGGCTCTCCCTGCCGTTCACCGACGAGGGAACCCCCAGCGACGCCGAACTGCGGATCGCGCAGGCGCAGTTGGTGGGCTGGCTGGAGGGTCTCTTCCACGGGATCCAGACGACCCTGTTCGCCCAGCAGATGGCCGCCCGCGCCCAGCTGGAGCAGATGCGCCGTGCCCTCCCGCCGGGCATCGGGCACGACGGCGGCGACGACCCCCACACGGGCGGCCGCTCGGGCGGACCGTATCTGTAGGCCGTACGTGTGGCCGTACCTGTAGGCGGATATGACAAGGCCCCGGCAGCCACACTGCCGGGGCCCTCGACATTTTTCGGTCCGACGACTCCGGTCCGGACGACTCCGGCCGGGACGGCTCCGGCCGGGACGGCTCCGTCAGGACGCGGGGTTGCCGGTCGAGACGTCGAGCTGGATCACCGGCATGTCGTTCGGGTCGACGTCCGTGTCGGCCGCCGGGAACTGCTTGAGGACCGTGTCCTGGCCGTACGTGTTCTCGTCGACGTAGTTCTTCTTCAGCTTCCAGCCCGCGGCCTGGAAGCACGCCTTGACCGACCCGAGGTTCTTGTACCGGAAGTCCGGCAGCCTGACCTTGTTTTCGTCGTTGTACGACTCCCGCGGCTCCTTGCACTCGTCGGCGTCGATCGTCCTCGAGGGGTCCGGCCCGCGGTGGCCCTCGACCGCCGAGGTGGCCGCGCTCGCGCTGCCGTCCCCGCCCTTGGCCTCGTCTCCGCCGCCGCTGTTCAGGCCCAGCGCGACGAGCAGGCCGACCACCGCGAGCGCGGCGACGACGATCGACCCGATGACCACGGGCCTGGTGCTCCTGCCGCCGCCCGGCGGGGGCGTGTGCTGGGGCTGGATGACGTACGGCGGCGGGGTCGGCGCCTGCTGCTGCGCGTAGGGCGACGCGACGGGCGTCTGGTAGCCGGGCTGCTGCGGGTAGCCGTAGCCCGCGGGCGTGGGGGCGCCGGTGCTGTAGGGGTTGGGCGTCGGAGTCGGCTGGTACGGCATCTGCACATGGCCCTGGGGCATCGGGGACGCCTGGTCGACGGGCGGGAAGACGGCCGAGCCGACGCCCGCGCCGCTCGAGGTCTGGGCGCCGGGGACGATGCTCGGCGCGGCCGCCTGGAACGAGGCCGCCACGCGCAGGCACTCGTCGCGCATGGACTCGGAGCTGGGGAAACGCTCGTTGGGGTTCTTCTTCAGCGCGCGGGCGACCAGCGCGTCCACCGCCGGGGGGAGCGAGCGGTTGATCGAGGAGGGCGCCACCGGCTCCTCCTGCACATGCGCGTACGCGATGGCCAGGGGCGAGTCCGCCTCGAACGGCAGCCGCCCGGTGACCAGTTGGAACAGCATGATGCCGACCGAGTACAGGTCGGACCGCGCGTCGACGCCCCGGCCGAGCGCCTGCTCCGGCGAGAGGTACTGCGGGGTGCCGACGACCATGCCGGTCTGCGTCATCGACGTCACGCCGGACTGCATGGCGCGGGCGATGCCGAAGTCCATGACCTTGACCACGCCGCGCTTGGTCATCATCACGTTGCCCGGCTTGATGTCGCGGTGGACCAGGCCCATCTCGTGGCTGATCTCCAGCGCGGCGAGCACGTCCGCGGTGATCTTCAGGGCCTTGTCGGCGGGCATCGCGCCGTACTGCCGGATGTCCTCGTCCAGCACCGAGCCGAGGGGGCGGCCCTCGATGTACTCCATGACGATGTACGGCGTCGTCATGCCGTCCACATCGTCCTCGCCGGTGTCGAAGACCGAGACGATGTTGGTGTGCGTGAGCTTCGCCACTGCCTGGGCCTCGCGGCGGAACCGCTCGCGGAAGGCCTGTTCACGGCCGAGTTCGGTGTGGAGTGTCTTGATCGCGACCTGGCGGTCGAGTACGGAGTCGTAGGCGAGGTGTACCGAGGCCATGCCGCCTTCGCCGAGCAGGTCGCGCAGCTGGTACCGGCCGCCGGCCAGTGCCCGTCCCGCGTACTGGCCGTGTGCGGCGTCCTGGCTCATGTCTCCGCGTCCCCCACTAGGCCGTCCGGCGCCCTCGTTGATCGAATGAGTCATTCCCGGCCAAGTCTGCCCCAGGGCCCTGACACGTCAAGCTCGGTGCCCGTTCCGTGACCGTACGCGAAAGAAGCGTCGCGGAAGCGTTACAGCAGGCACACGGCCGGTGCGTGGAATTTGCGCCGCGGCCCCCGCACGGGGTTTCATGGCCGGTCCGTCTCGGGTCCGGTCCCGACGGTGCTCGCCGCGAGGATCCTGGACCGGCGGCCCCCGCGGAGCCTGTAGCGTGGCCGACGGAGACCGTGACAACACCGCGCGCACCGCGGGCAGAAACGACGGCGAGGACTGATGGCACAGCAGCATCGCGCCCAGGGCCCGTCCGACCCCGAGGCGACGGGCGGCGGTATGTCAGACGCGCCGGAGATGTGGGGCAACAACGGACTGGTCGGTGACGGCCGGTACCGGTTGACGCACAGACTCGGCCGGGGCGGTATGGCCGAGGTGTTCGCGGCCGAGGACGTGCGTCTCGGCCGGACCGTGGCCGTCAAGCTGCTCCGCGCCGATCTGGCCGAGGACCCCGTGTCCAAGGCGCGGTTCACGCGTGAGGCCCAGTCGGTGGCCGGACTCAACCACCACGCGATCGTCGCCGTGTACGACTCCGGCGAGGACCAGGCGGGCGGCCAGGCCGTGCCGTACATCGTGATGGAGCTGGTCGAGGGCCGCACCATCCGCGATCTGCTGCTCAACGCCGAGGCGCCCGGCCCGGAGCAGGCGCTGATCATCGTCTCGGGTGTCCTGGAGGCGCTGGCCTACTCGCACCAGCACGGCATCGTGCACCGCGACATCAAGCCGGCCAACGTCATCATCACCGACAACGGCGCCGTGAAGGTGATGGACTTCGGCATCGCCCGCGCCCTGCACGGCGCGCAGTCGACGATGACGCAGACCGGCATGGTCATGGGCACCCCGCAGTACCTCTCCCCGGAACAGGCCCTCGGCAAGGCCGTCGACTACCGCTCCGACCTGTACGCGACCGGCTGCCTGCTGTACGAACTCCTCGCGCTGCGGCCCCCGTTCACCGGCGAGACCCCGCTGTCGGTGGTCTACCAGCACGTCCAGGACATGCCGGTGCCGCCGTCCCAGGTCACCGACGGGGTCTGCCCGCCGGAGCTCGACGGCCTGGTCATGCGCTCGCTGGCCAAGGAGCCCGACGACCGTTTCCAGACGGCCGAGGAGATGCGCGGGCTGGTCCAGTACGGCTTGCAGATGCTGTACGACCAGGGCGGCCACACCGGCACCTGGAACACCGGCCCGGTCGACGCGCACGACGGCCGGCACACCCCGGCGGCGGGCTTCGCGGGCACGACCGCGATGCCGCACCCGGCCGACCTCGGCTCCGGCACCACGCAGATCCCCCAGCCGATCCTGCCCGCCGGGTACGGCAACCCCGACGACGGCGGCTTCGAGGGACACGGCAACAAGGGCAGCGGCCGCGGCAAGCTGTGGATCCTGGCCGTCCTCGCGGTGATCGCCATCGCCGCGGGCGTCGCGCTGGCGGTGCAGAACACCGGCGGCGACAAGGGCGGCACCCTCGACCCCACCGAATCGCCGTCGATCACGCAGTCCACCAAGGACGAGCAGCCCAGCAGCACCCCGAGCGACCCGTCGGACGAGCAGCCGTCGGACACGTCGACGGACCGGGGCTACAGTTCGGGCGGAGGCGGCGGCTGGCGGAACACGCCGTCGTACCAGCCGTCGTGGACCCCGTCCGAGCCGTCCGACGAACAGCCCTCCGACCAGCAGCCCGACCCGCAGCCCACCAGCGAGCAGGCTGATCCCCCGGCCGCGTCGCCGCCCCCGGACACCAGCGGCGGTTCGGGCGACGGCACGGGGGACGGCGGCGGTGGCGGCGACGCCACCGGTACCGCCGCGGGGGCGGCGGGGAACCCCGGCGGAGGCCCTTGAGCCCTGCCGCGGACCGACCATCCTTCACGCGCGCGTGAGGCCGTACGGGCCTCACGCGCGCGTGGTGCTTCTCCGGCTTGCCCGGCGCCCCCCCGCGTCACCCCGCGCGTCACCCCGCGCGTCATTCCGCGCGTCATTCCGCGAACGCGCCGCACACCGCGCCGTACTCCCGCGTCCACCACACCGCGAGCGCCGAGGCGGCCGGGAACTGGGGGTCGGCGCGGGTGTCCTCGCGCTCGTAGTGCCAGCGCAACATCCAGAAGTCGTTCAGGCGCTCCCACCACACGCGGTGTACGGCCGCCGCGAGTTCCGCCGGGGTGGCGTCGGCCGCCAGCCGGTACGCGCGTGCGTACGCCCTGACCTTCGGCAGGTCCAGGGTGCCGGTGGACCGGACGAAGAAGATCGCGGCGGCGCGCACCGCCTCCTCCGCCCGGGGCTGCACGCCGAGCCGGTCCCAGTCGACGATCGCGGCGGGCGCGTCCCCCTGGTAGAGCAGGTTGAAGGGGTGGAAGTCGCCGTGCACCCAGCCGACGGGCCCGCCGGGCGGCGGCCGCCGGTCCGCGTGCCGTTCCAGGAGCGCGCGCCGCTCCAGGAGCCGGTGCCGGGCCAGTTCGTCGAAGGCGTCCGGGGGCCGGTGACGGCGGACGTGCGCGAGCAGGTCGTCGATCAGGGCGAAGGTGTCGGCGGGATCGGCGCTCTCCACGGGGTGGGGACTCGCGGCGGGGCGGGTGCGGCCCTTGGGCGGCATCACGCGCTCCAGGCAGGCGTGCACGGCTCCCAGCAGCGCCCCCAGGCGGGCGCACTGCCCGGTGGTGAGCTGGCCGCCGTGCCGGTGCCGGCCGTCGATCCAGGGGTGCAGGGCGTAGGCGTGGCCGCCGACGACGGCGACCGTGCGCCCGTCGCGGCCGGTGAGCGGCGGGGCCACCGGGACGCCGAGGTCGGCCAGGCGCTGGGTGGCCCGGTGCTGGCGCGCGATGGCGGCGGGGTCGGCGGTGTCCGGATCGAAGTGGTGCTTGAGGAAATAGCGGCCGCGGGTCGTGCGGAGCCGGTAGCCGCGGTTGAGCAGGCCCTGGTCGACCGGCTCGCAGGCGAGGGCGGAACCGGCGGAGTACTGGCGCAGCAAGGCGCTCAGAGGGGGCGCGTGAGGCACAGGGGGTGGTACACATGGGCGCGGCACGCGCCAGATGCTAGGGCACCAGCGGAGGGCTGTGAGCTGGGGCTTGTCGCAGAAAGTCATGAATGGTCGCTTTCGGTCACATGGGGTCGCGGTGCCGTCCACTGCCGCCCGCCGCGCGCCGGTGCACCCTCGGCCTCGCCCTGGTCCGCGTCCCTGTCCGCCGCCCCAGGGGTCCCGTTGAGCCGTGGCCCCGTGCGGGGTCGCCCATCAAGAGCAGTTCCGGCCATTCATCGACTCTTCCCGACGCGGGGGTGGCCGGGATAACGTGCCGGTGTTCCGGCCCCCCTGCACGGCTGTGACCAGCGGCTGCTCCGACTGCCTGGCGAGGTACTTGGACGTCCAAGTGGAAATACTTGGAAATCCAAGGAAACGCGCAGGTCAGGAGGGGTTTCCCAGAAATGTGGAGCACTGGGTAACGTGACTGTTGCAGGGCGCTCGCCGGGGCACCTGTCACGCCTGTTCCCGGCCGAGTGGCACCCACCCCGTGCCCGGTGGTTCGGAAACAGGTGAGCCTCCCCCGAGCTCTGACGAGCAGGGGGGACCCCCAGCTACCGGCAACCCCGGGGCCGGACCGACGGAGGAGCACACGTGACCGTGGAGAGCACTGCCGCGCGCACATCGCGACGCAGCGCCGCAAGCAAGGCCGGCGCGACCGGCACGACAGCCGCCGGCACCAGGCGGCGTACCGGCGCCAAGAAGAGCGCCGACCCCGAACTCGTGCAGTTGCTGACGCCCGAGGGCAAGCGCGTCAAGAACGCCGAGTACGACAAGTACGTCGCCGGCATCACCGCCGAGGAGCTTCGCGGCCTGTACCGCGACATGGTGCTCACCCGCCGCTTCGACGCCGAGGCCACCGCCCTCCAGCGCCAGGGCGAACTGGGGCTGTGGGCCTCCCTGCTCGGCCAGGAGGCCGCCCAGATCGGCTCCGGCCGCGCCACCCGCGAGGACGACTACGTCTTCCCGACCTACCGCGAGCACGGCGTCGCCTGGTGCCGTGGGGTGGACCCGACCAACCTGCTCGGCATGTTCCGCGGGGTGAACAACGGCGGCTGGGACCCCAACGGCAACAACTTCCACCTCTACACGATCGTCATCGGCTCCCAGGCGCTGCACGCCACCGGCTACGCGATGGGCGTCGCCAAGGACGGCGCCGACTCCGCGGTCATCGCCTACTTCGGCGACGGCGCCTCCAGCCAGGGCGACGTGGCCGAGGCCTTCACCTTCTCCGCCGTCTACAACGCCCCCGTGGTGTTCTTCTGCCAGAACAACCAGTGGGCGATCTCCGAGCCGACCGAGAAGCAGATGCGGGTCCCGCTCTACCAGCGCGCGGCCGGCTTCGGCTTCCCCGGCGTCCGCGTCGACGGCAACGACGTACTGGCCTGCCTCGCGGTCACCAAGTGGGCGCTGGAGCGCGCCCGCAGCGGCGAGGGCCCCACCCTGGTCGAGGCGTTCACCTACCGCATGGGCGCCCACACCACCTCCGACGACCCCACCCGGTACCGGGGGGACGAGGAGCGCCTGGCCTGGGAGGCGAAGGACCCGATCCTGCGCCTTCGCCGCCACCTGGAGGCCGCAAACCACGCGGACGAGGGATTCTTCGCGGAACTCGAGACCGAGAGTGAGGCGTTGGGCAGACGAGTGCGCGAAGCGGTCCGTGCCATGCCCGACCCGGACCTCTTCGCCATCTTCGAGAACGTGTACGCGGACGGGCATGCGCTCGTCGACGAGGAGCGCGCCCAGTTCGCCGCCTACCAGGCGTCGTTCGCGGACGTAGAGGGGGTCTGATCATGGCTGCGGAGAAGATGGCCCTGGCCAAGGCGATCAACGAGTCGCTGCGCCGTGCCCTGGACACCGACCCCAAGGTCCTCGTCATGGGCGAGGACGTCGGCAAGCTCGGCGGCGTGTTCCGGGTGACGGACGGCCTCCAGAAGGACTTCGGCGAGAGCCGCGTCATCGACACCCCGCTCGCCGAGTCCGGCATCGTCGGCACCGCGATCGGCCTCGCCCTGCGCGGCTACCGCCCGGTGGTCGAGATCCAGTTCGACGGCTTCGTCTTCCCGGCGTACGACCAGATCGTCACGCAGCTCGCGAAGATGCACGCCCGTTCGCTGGGCAAGGTCAAGCTGCCGGTCGTCGTCCGCATCCCCTACGGCGGCGGCATCGGCGCGGTCGAGCACCACTCGGAGTCCCCCGAGGCGCTGTTCGCCCATGTGGCGGGCCTGAAGATCGTCAGCCCCTCCAACGCGTCGGACGCGTACTGGATGATGCAGCAGGCCATCCAGAGCGACGACCCGGTGATCTACTTCGAGCCCAAGCGGCGCTACTGGGACAAGTCCGAGGTCAACACGGAGGCCATCCCGAACCCGCTGCACAAGGCGCAGGTCGTCCGCGAGGGCACCGACCTGACCCTGGCGGCCTACGGCCCGATGGTGAAGCTCTGCCAGGAGGTCGCCGCCGCGGCCGCCGAGGAGGGCAGGTCCCTGGAGGTCCTGGACCTGCGCTCGGTCTCCCCGATCGACTTCGACGCCATCCAGACCTCGGTGGAGAAGACCCGCCGCCTGGTCGTGGTCCACGAGGCCCCGGTGTTCTTCGGCTCCGGCGCGGAGATCGCCGCCCGGATCACCGAGCGGTGCTTCTACCACCTGGAGGCTCCGGTGCTGCGGGTCGGCGGCTATCACGCCCCGTACCCGCCGGCCCGCCTGGAGGAGTCCTACCTGCCGGACCTGGACCGCGTGCTCGACGCCGTCGACCGCTCGCTGGCGTACTGAGGGAGAGGTTCGTGACGACGATGACCGATGCGTCCGTGCGCGAGTTCAAGATGCCGGATGTCGGCGAGGGTCTGACCGAGGCGGAGATCCTCAAGTGGTACGTCCAGCCCGGTGACACGGTCACCGACGGCCAGGTGGTCTGCGAGGTCGAGACCGCCAAGGCGGCCGTCGAGCTGCCCATCCCCTACGACGGGGTGGTGCGCGAGCTGCACTTCGCCGAGGGCACCACGGTGGACGTGGGCACGTCCATCATCGCGGTGGAGGTGGCGGGCGCGGCGCCGGCCGAGGTCCCGGCGCAGGCCGCTCCGGTGGCCGAGCCGGGCGCGGACGGGGAGGAGAAGCCGCAGGGCCGCCAGCCGGTGCTCGTGGGCTACGGCGTCTCGGTGTCCTCCACCAAGCGCCGCCCGCGCAAGGGCCCGGAGGCCGCGGCCGCCCCGGCGGCGACGGCACCCCGGCCGGAGCTGAACGGCCACGGCACCGCGGCCGCCGCGGCTGCCGCCGGGCCCCGCCCGCTGGCCAAGCCCCCGGTGCGCAAGCTGGCCAAGGACCTGGGCGTGGACCTCGCCACGGTCGTGCCGTCCGGCCCGGACGGCATCATCACGCGCGAGGACGTGCACGCGGCGGTGCCGGCGGCACCGGCCGCACCCCAGGCCCCCGAAGCGCCGACGGCGCCGACTCCGGTGGCCGCCGCCCCGGCTCCGGCCGTGAGCTATGACGGGGTGCGCGAGACCCGCGTCCCCGTCAAGGGCGTCCGCAAGGCGACGGCGGCGGCGATGGTCGGCTCGGCGTTCACGGCCCCGCACGTCACGGAGTTCGTGACGGTCGACGTGACGCGCACGATGAAGCTGGTCGAGGAGCTCAAGCAGGACAAGGAGATGCAGGGCCTGCGGGTCAACCCGCTGCTGCTGATCGCCAAGGCCCTGCTGGTCGCCATCCGGCGCAACCCGGAGGTCAACGCGTCCTGGGACGAGGCCGCTCAGGAGATCGTCCGGAAGCACTACGTCAACCTGGGCATCGCGGCGGCGACCCCGCGCGGCCTGATCGTCCCGAACATCAAGGACGCCCACGCCAAGACGCTGCCGCAGCTCGCCGAGGCCCTCGGCGAGCTGGTGTCCACGGCCCGCGAGGGCAGGACGTCCCCGGCGGCCATGCAGGGCGGCACGGTGACGATCACCAACGTCGGCGTCTTCGGCGTCGACACCGGCACGCCGATCCTCAACCCCGGCGAGTCCGCGATCCTCGCGGTCGGCGCGATCAAGCTCCAGCCGTGGGTCCACAAGGGCAAGGTCAAGCCCCGCCAGGTCACCACGCTGGCGCTCAGCTTCGACCACCGCCTGGTCGACGGCGAACTCGGCTCCAAGGTCCTGGCCGACGTGGCCGCGATCCTGGAACAGCCGAAGCGACTGATCACCTGGGCCTAGTGGCCCACGGCGAACGGGGCGGCGCACCTCTCGCAAGGGTGCGCCGCCCCGGCGTCCGGGCCGGTTCCTCCGGCCCGGTGGGCGGGTGTCAGACCTTCTTGGAGAACCCGTAGTTCAGGAGCTTCGTGGCGTCCGTGGCCCGCTGGGAGGCGGACGAGGAGGCGAGGACGGTGCCGATGACCGTCCTGCCGTTGCGGGTGGCGGCGAAGACCAGGCAGTACTTGGCCTGCGCGCCGGATCCGGTCTTCAGGCCGATGGTGCCGCTGTAGCTGCTGAGCAGCGTGTTCGTGTTCGTCCACTTCGCCATCGTGCGGGTGCTGCCCGTCTTGGTGACGGTCTTGGCCGTGTACGACTTCGTCTTCACGACCGTGCGGAACGTGGAGTTCTTCATCGCGTCGCGGGCCAGCTTCGTCAGGTCGCGCGGCGTCGAGTAGTTGCTGCCCTTGCCGATGCCGTCGAACGAGTCGAAGTGCGTGTTCGTCATGCCGAGGCTCTTGGCGGTGCTGTTCATCTTGCCGATGAACGACTTCACCCGCGCGTCCCGCGTCGAGCCCGAACCGTACTTGTCGGCCAGCGCGTACGCGGCGTCGCAGCCCGAGGGCAGCATCAGGCCGTACAGCAGCTGGCGGACGGTCACCTTGTCGCCGACGATCAGGTGCGCCTGGGAGGCGTTGTTCTTGACGACGTAGTCGCTGTACGCCTTCTGGATGGTGACCTTGGCGTCGAGGTTCAATTTCGGCTGGGCCAGCACGACCCTCGCGGTCATGATCTTCGTGGTGGAGCCCGTCGAGCGCCTGGTGTCCGCGGCCTTGCTGTAGAGGGACTTGCCGGTCGCGCTGTCCATCACGTAGCCGCCCTTGGCCACGATCGACGGTGCGGTCGCGGCCTGCGCGGGGGCCGTGGTGAGGGCCCCGGTGGCGAGCACGGCGCTCGCGGTCACGGCGACTGCGGCGGCTCTGCGGATACGGATGCCCTGGATGCCGGTTTTCAAGTGAAGTACCCCGATTGTATTGAATTCCTCTGCGGTGCGGCGGAGTTGAAAGCCCACAAAGTGGGACCGCGCCTGTCTGACGCACGGGTGGGGCAGAAGGTTGTGCGGCTTCCGGGGTGGATTTCCCGTCGCGTCCCTATGGTCCGCATGCTGGATGGGGCGGGCCTTGCGTACGTGTTGTATCTATGCTGTGGACATGAGCCTGGCCGTGAAACAGCCCCCCGCCGCCGATCGCGTGTACGCGCACGTCAAGCAGGCAGTCCTGGACCGCAGTTACGAGGGCGGCACCCTGCTGACCGAAGGTGAGCTGGCCGAGGCCGTCGGGGTCTCGCGCACACCCGTGCGCGAGGCGCTGCTGCGGCTGGAGGTCGAGGGGCTCATCAAGCTCTACCCGAAGAAGGGGGCCCTCGTCCTGCCGGTCTCCGCGCAGGAGATCGCCGACGTGGTCGAGACCCGGCAACTGGTCGAGGTGCACGCGGCCAGGAAGGCCGTACCCGCCCGGCCAGGGCTCATCGAGCGGCTCGAGGAACTGCTCCGGAAGCAGAAGAAGCAGGCGGCCGCCGGCGACTTCGCCGCGGCCGCCGTCACCGACCGCTGCTTCCACGCCGAGATCGTCCGCAGCGGTGGCAACGAGATCCTGTCCCGGCTGTACGACCAGTTGCGCGACCGGCAGCTGCGCATGGGCGTCGCCGTCATGCACTCCCACCCCGACCGGCTCGCCAAGACGCTCGCCGAGCACGAGCAGATCCTGGACGCGCTGCGCTCGGGGGACGCGGAGGCGGCCGTCGACGTCGTGCACCGGCACGTCAACTGGTTCTCCCACCTCGCCCGGGGTGAGGTCCGGTGAGCTCGTCGTCCTCGTCGTCCTCGTCGCCGGTCTCCCTGCCCGGCGACCCGCCCGGCGGCCGGCGCGCCGTCGCCGTCTGGGGCATCGGCGTCGCCGTCTACTTCGTCGCGGTCATCTTCCGCACGTCCCTGGGCGTCGCCGGCCTCGACGCCGCCGACCGCTTCCACGTGGGCGCCTCGGCGCTGTCGACGTTCTCGATCCTCCAACTCCTCGTCTACGCGGGCATGCAGATACCGGTCGGCCTGCTCGTCGACCAGCTCGGCACCAAGAAGGTGCTGGCCATCGGCGCGGTGCTCTTCACGGCCGGCCAGCTCGGCTTCGCGTTCTCCCCGTCGTACGGCACCGCGCTCGCCTCGCGCGCGCTGCTCGGCTGCGGGGACGCCATGACGTTCATCAGCGTGCTGCGGCTGGGCACCCGGTGGTTCCCCGCCCGGCGCGGGCCGCTGGTCGCCCAGCTGGCCGCGCTGGCCGGAATGGCCGGCAACCTGGTGTCCACGCTGGTGCTGGCCCGGCTGCTGCACGGGGTGGGCTGGACGGCGGCCTTCGCGGGCAGCGCGCTGGCCGGAGCGGTGGTGCTGGTGCTGCTGGTGCTGTTCCTCAAGGACCACCCGGAAGGCCACGAACCGGAGCCGCTGCCCCACCGGGGCGCCGCGTACGTACGCCGGCAGATCACCGCGGCCTGGCGGGAGCCCGGGACGCGGCTCGGGCTGTGGGTGCACTTCACCACGCAGTTCCCGGCGATGGTGTTCCTGCTGCTGTGGGGGCTGCCGTTCCTGGTCGAGGCCCAGGGCCTGTCACGGGCGGACGCGGGTGAACTGCTCACGCTCGTCGTGGTGTCCAACATGGCCGTCGGGCTCGTCTACGGGCAGATCATCGCCCGGCACCACGCGGCGCGGCTGCCGCTCGCGCTCGGCACGGTGGCGGCGACCGCGGGCGTCTGGGCGGTGACGCTGGCGTATCCGGGCGGGCGGGCGCCGATGTGGCTGCTGGTCGTGCTGTGCCTGGTGCTCGGCGCGTGCGGGCCGGCCTCGATGATCGGGTTCGACTTCGCGCGGCCGGCGAATCCGGCGGAGCGCCAGGGGACGGCGTCGGGCATCACCAATATGGGTGGCTTCGTGGCCTCGATGACGACGTTGTTCGCGATCGGGGTGCTGCTGGACGCGACCGGGGACGACTACCGGATCGCCTTCTCCGCGGTGTTCGTGCTCCAGGCGCTGGGCGTGAGCCAGATCCTGCGGCTGCGGAAGCGGGCGGCCCGGCGGGAGCGGGAGCGGCTGGTCGCCAGCCGGGTGGAGACGGTGCACGTGCCGGCGTGACGGTGCTCGGCGCCGCCGCCGCGGGGCGGGGTGGCGGCGGGGCCCGGCGCGCTCGCCCGGCCGAGGGGCGCCTCCCCCCGGCTCTCAGGGAGCAGGGGGGATCCGGCTGGGACTGCGGAGGCGCGTCCGTCCGCGGCCACGGTGCTAGGTCCTGTCGTCAAACTCCCGTCGTCCGCCCGGAGGGCGGGCCTCGCGGCGTCAGGTGCGTGCTCTCGGCGTGCCGGGCCCTGGCCCTCGTACTGGATGTACTTGGGTCAGGGCCCGGTGCGGCGAGAGTGCGTGCATGGCGTCGCGGGGCAGACGGGAGTTTGACGACAGGGCCTAGGCCGTCACCACGAAGTTCCGCAGGATCGCCGCCGCCAGGTCCAGGTCGCCCTCCGTCTTCACCTGGTCGGCGACCGCTTCCGGGGTGACCCGGCCGCAGGCCAGGAGGACGTAGGTCTCCCAGTCGAGCGCGAGGGTCGCCGCCGGGCCGAGGGCCGGGGCCGTCTCCAGGGTGCCGCGGCCCTGGATGTCGACGCGGATCGTCCGCAGGAACTCCAGCGGGCCGTGCACGTCGAAGACGACCGCCGAGCTGCGCGGGGCGTCCGCCTTGACCGCGACCACGTCGGGGAGGGCGGCCAGCAGGTAGTCCCGGGCGACGTGGGCGCCGGGCGAGTCGATGTTGCCGGGGCGGCCGAGGGCCGCGCGCAGGTCCTGCTCGTGCACCCAGATGTCGAAGGCGCGGTAGCGCATGGCCTCTTCGAGGGTGATCTCCGCGCTGAGCGGGCCGCGCACCTTGGTGTCGGGGTCGCGGGACTCGTTCCGCAGCTGGCGGTTGCGGCGGATGATCGTGTACTCCAGCTCGGAGGTCATCTCCGGCGACGTGTGGTGGCGGCGGACGTCGACCTGCATCTCCATGTAGCGCTGGTGCTCGTTGGTGACGTGGAACAGGTCGCGCGGGAGGGCGTGGATGGGTCGCGGGTCTCCCAGCAACTCGCAGTCCATGCCGATGATGTGCGAGACGACGTCGCGGACCGACCAGCCCGGGCACGGGGTGCGCCGGTTCCAATCGGCCTCCACCAGGGGCTGCATCAGCTCCGATATCGCCTCGACGGAGTGGGTCCAGGCATCGGCGTAGGGCTGGAGGGTGGGATGCAGACTCACGGAACGGGACCCCTCGGCGGTCGGTACACGGGCAGGTTGTGATGGCATTGCCAGTGGGAGGTGGCTGCGGTCGGCGGGTGTCTTGGAACTCCCCCGGCTTCTCGCTCCGCTACGAGCAGGGGGTACCCCCAAGTTACGCTGCTGTGCGGCAGCCCGGCAGTGCTTTCGTGTGACGATCGTAGGCCTGTCCGGACGACTCGAGTGCCAGGACGGTGGTAGTGTGCGCGCCTCGTTGATCCAGATTGCCGTGGACGACGGCGAATGTGCCGATTCGCGGCGTCGGCGAGCGGCCGCGCTGGTGCGCGAGCAGGCCGGGGCCGATCTCGTGGTGCTGCCGGAGCTGTGGACCACCGGAGCCTTCGCCTTCGCGGAGTTCGAACGCGGGGCCGAACCGCTGGAGGGTCCCACCTACGAGGCGATGGCCGAGGCGGCGAGCGACGCGGGCGTGTGGCTGCACGCCGGCTCGATCCCCGAACGCGCCGCGTCCGACGGCGGCCCGGCCACGGGTCCGGGCACCAGTACGGGTACGGGCTCCCTGTACAACACCTCCCTGGTCTTCTCCCCCTCCGGCGATCTGGCCGCCGTCTACCGCAAGATCCACCGCTTCGGCTTCGACAAGGGCGAGGCCGTGCTGATGAGCGCGGGGCGGGAACTGGTGACGGTCCCTCTGCCGGACACCACCCTCGGCCTCGCGACCTGTTACGACCTCCGCTTCCCCGAACTCTTCCGCGGGCTCGTCGACGCCGGGGCGCAGACCCTGGTGGTCCCGGCGGGCTGGCCCGAGCGCCGGCGTGCGCACTGGACGCTGCTGGCCCGGGCGCGGGCGGTGGAGGACCAGGCGTTCGTGCTCGCCTGTGGAACGGCCGGGACGCACGCCGGAGTTCCGCAGGCGGGTCACTCGATCGTGGTGGACCCCTGGGGCGAGGTGCTGGCCGAGGCCGGCCCCGGTGAGGAGGTCCTCACGGTCGACTTCGACCCGGCGAGGGTGCCGGCCACCCGGGACCAGTTCCCGGCCCTGAAGGACCGGGTCCTCGGCCTGGAGCCGCCGCACCGTCAGGACGTCTCCTAGGGTCTTGAGGCTCCTCTCCCCCTACCGCTCCTCGCGTTCCTTCTCCGCCAGGTGGATCACGCACACCGCCACCGCGATCACCAGCGCGGGGTCGGCGTCCTCGCGCACGACGTCGACGCCGTAGGTCTCCACGACGCTCAGCCAACGCCGGGAGATCACCGCGAGCAGTTCGCCGTCGTACTCGACGGCGAACTCCCGGTCGAGGATCCTGCCGCTGACGTCGAGCTCGGTCCCGTCGACCAGGGACACCCGGTAGTGGTGGCGCAGCAGCGACAGCCGCTTGCGCCTGATCTTCGCCAGCCCCTCCCCGTCCCGCTCGATCACCATCGTGTCCCGCAGCGCGAACATCTTCTGGTGGATGTTGATCAGGACCCGGCCGTGGGCGTCCTTCAGCTCGAAGGTGTCCCGCAGCCGCATCGCCTTGCCGTCGACGAGGAAGGCCTTGCGGCCGTGCTCGTCCTCGATCCAGTAGTCGTCACCGATGCCGAAAATCCGGTCGCGTACGAGGAATCTCATGTCCTCACCGCTTCCCCGCCTCCGCCCCGGCGACGCGGCCGGTGGTCCGACGGGCCCCGTACGGCACCGCGCCGGACGGGCCGCCCCGCACGGGTGGCACCCTTGGTCCCATGAACGACACGGCACCCCGACGCGCCCGCGTACGCGCCCCTGAGCTGATCGGCAAGGGCGGCTGGCTCAACACGGGCGGGAAGAACCTCACCCTCGCCGACCTGCGCGGCAAATGCGTCGTGGTGGATTTCTGGACCTTCTGCTGCGTGAACTGCCTGCACGTCCTGGACGAGCTCAGGGAGCTGGAGGAGAAGCACCGCGACACCGTCGTGGTCGTCGGGGTGCACTCGCCGAAGTTCGTTCACGAGGCGGAGCACCAGGCGGTGGTCGACGCGGTGGAGCGGTACGGGGTGGAGCACCCGGTGCTCGACGACCCGGAGCTCGCCACCTGGAAGCAGTACGCGGTACGGGCCTGGCCGACGCTCGTGGTCATCGACCCGGAGGGCTACGTCGTCGCGCAGCACGCCGGCGAGGGACACGCGCACGCCATCGAGCGGCTGGTGGAGGAGCTGGAGGCCGAGCACGAGGCGAAGGGCACGTTGCGGCGCGGGGACGGGCCGTACGTGCCGCCGGAGCCGGAGTCGACCACGCTGCGCTTCCCGGGCAAGGCGGTGCTGCTGCCGTCCGGGAACTTCCTGGTCAGCGACACCACCCGGCACCAGCTGGTGGAGCTGGCGGAGGACGGCGAGACCGTGGTGCGGCGGATCGGCCAGGGCGGCCGGGGGATGGCCGACGGCGACCCGGACCTGGCCCGGTTCCAGGAGCCGCAGGGACTCGCCCTCCTGCCGGACGGCGCCGTCGTGGTCGCCGACACGGTCAACCACGCCCTGCGGCGCTTCGACCCGGAGACGGGCGAGACCACGACGCTGGCCGGCACCGGACACCAGTGGATGCAGGGCGAGGCCACGTCCGGTCCCGCCCGGGACGTGAACCTGTCCTCGCCCTGGGACGTGGCGTGGTGGAACGGCAAGGTGTGGATCGCCATGGCGGGCGTGCACCAGCTGTGGGTCTACGACCCGCAGGACCGGACCGTCGCCGTCACCGCCGGCACCACGAACGAGGGGCTCGTCGACGGGCCCGGCGCACAGGCCTGGTTCGCGCAGCCCTCCGGGCTCGCGGCCACGCCCGACCGGCTGTGGCTCGCCGACTCCGAGACGTCCGCCCTGCGCTGGGTGGATCTCGACGGAGCCGTCCACACGGCGGTCGGCACCGGGCTGTTCGACTTCGGGCACCGGGACGGAGCCGCCGGACAGGCGCTGCTCCAGCACCCGTTGGGCGTGACCGCCCTGCCGGACGGCTCGGTCGCCGTCAGCGACACCTACAACCACGCCCTGCGCCGCTACGACCCGGCGACCGGCGAGGTCACCACGCTCGCCACCGACCTGCGCGAGCCCAGCGACGCGGTGCTCGTGGGGGACGACATCGTGGTGGTGGAGTCGGCCCGGCACCGGCTGACCCGGCTGCGGCTGCCGGAGGAGGCGGTACGGGTGGAGGCGGTCGCCCACCGCACCCGGCGCGCGGCGACGGAGGTCGCCCCCGGCCGCCTCCGCCTGGACGTGATCTTCCAGGCCCCGGCCGGGCAGAAGCTCGACACCCGCTACGGGCCGTCGACCCGGCTGCTGGTGTCCTCGACCCCGCCCGAGCTGCTGTTGAAGGGCGAGGGCGCGGACACCGACCTGTGCCGCGAACTGGAGCTGGATCCCGCCGTCCCGGAGGGTGTCCTGCACGTCTCCGCGATGGCGGCCTCGTGCGACGACGACCCCGCGAACGAGTACCCCGCCTGCCATGTGCACCAGCAGGACTGGGGTGTTCCGGTCCGGCTCACCGAGGGCGCGACGGACCGGCTGCCGCTCGTCCTGGCCGGGATGGACGAGACCGCGGCGGGCCAGTAGGCCAGTAGACCCAGGGCCTGTCCGGCGGATCGGTTCGCCGGACAGGCCCCGGCGGCGCGGGGGCGGGGGCGCTCAGCCCTCCAGGAACGCCACCAGCGCGTTCGCCAGCAGGAACGGGTCGTCGGCGGCGCACAGTTCGCGGGCGCTGTGCATCGACAGGATGGCCACGCCGATGTCGACGGTCCGGATGCCGTGCCGGGCCGCGGTGATCGGGCCGATGGTCGTGCCGCACGGCATGGAGTTGTTGGAGACGAAGGACTGGAAGGGGACACCGGCCTTCTCGCAGGCCGCCACCCACACCGCGCGTCCCGAACCGTCCGTCGCGTAGCGGTTGTTGACGTTGACCTTGAGGATCGGACCCCCGCCCGCGCGCGGGTGGTGGGTCGGGTCGTGCCGCTCGGCGTAGTTGGGGTGGACGGCGTGGCCGGTGTCGGAGGACAGGCAGACCGTGCCGGCGAAGGCGCGCGCCCGGTCCTCGTAGGACCCTCCGCGTGCGAACACCGAACGCTCCAGCACGCCTCCGAGCAGCGGGCCGTCCGCGCCGGTGTCCGACTGGGAGCCGTTCTCCTCGTGGTCGAAGGCGGCCAGCACCGGGATGTACGGCAGTTCCGGCGTCCCCGCCGTGACGGCCGTCAGCGCCGCGGCGGCGGCGTGCACCGACAGCAGGTTGTCCATGCGGGGGCCGGCCATCAGCTCCCGGTCCCGGCCCAGGTAGGCGGGGGGCTCCACGGAGTGGGTCATCAGGTCCCAGCCGGTCACCTCGCCCGCAGTGAGCCCCGCCTCCGCCTCGAGGAAGGCGATCAGGTCGCCGTCGCGGACGTCGTCGCCCAGGCCCCACACCGGTTGCAGGTGCCGCTGCTTGTCCAGCTTGAGTCCCTCCGCCGAGACCTGGCGGTCCAGGTGGATCGCCAGCTGGGGGACGCGCAGCAGCGGGCGGTCGACGTTGACCAGGCGGGTGGAGCCGTCGCGCAGCGTGAGCCGGCCGGCCAGGCCCAGGTCGCGGTCGAGCCAGGAGTTCATCAGCGGGCCGCCGTAGATCTCCACGGCGACCTGGCGCCAGCCGTGCGCCCCGGTGTCGGGCAGCGGCTTGACCCGCAGGTTGGGGGAGTCGGTGTGCGCGCCGACGATACGGAAGGGGGTGTGCGGTGCGGCACCCTCGGGGACGTACCAGGCCACGATCGCCCCGCCGCGCAGCACGTACTTTCCGCCCGTCGTGCCGTCCCACGCGTCCGTCTCGCAGACCTGGCGGAAGCCGGCCTTCTCCAGCCGCTCGGCCGTGTTCGCCACGGCGTGGTACGGCGACGGGCTCGCCGCCAGGAAGGACATCAGGTCGTCGGTGTGGCCGCGGTCGAAGCGCTGGCTTGTACTCATGGGTTCACCTTAACGACGTCACGAGGGTCCGCTCCCGGCGCCGGGAGCGGACCCTCGTGTGTGGGGGGTGAGGACGGGCGGCAGGGCCGGTGCCCGTCCTAGAAGGCGGCCTCGTCCAGCTCCATCAGGTCCAGGTCCACGTTCTGGGCGACCTTGCGGGCCAGGGTGACGCCCGGCAGGACGTTGGCCGCGAAGAACTTCGCCGCCGCGATCTTGCCCTGGTAGAACGCCACGTCTTTGGAGGACACAGCCTTGACGGAGGCCGTCTCCAGCTTCTCGGCGGCGATCGCGGCGCCCTTGAGCAGCAGGTGGCCGACGATCACGTCACCGGAGGCGAGCAGCAGACGGGTGGTGTTCAGGCCCACCTTGTAGATGCTCTTGACGTCCTTCTCGGTGGCCGCGAGGTCGGTCAGCATGTGGCCGACGAGGGCCTCCAGCTCGGCGGCGGCCCTGGCGAGGTGCTCGCGGGCGCCGGCCAGCTCCTCCCCGCCGGTGCCGAGGGCCAGGAACTCCTTGATGTCCTCGGCGATCGAGTTCAGCGCGGCGCCCTGGTTGCGGACGATCTTCCGGAAGAAGAAGTCCTGGCCCTGGATGGCCGTGGTGCCCTCGTACAGGGTGTCGATCTTGGCGTCCCGGATGTACTGCTCGATCGGGTACTCCTGGAGGAAGCCGGAGCCGCCGAAGGTCTGGAGCGACTGGGCGAGCTGCTCGTACCCCTTCTCCGAGCCGTAGCCCTTGACGATGGGCAGGAGCAGGTCGTTGAGCGCGTGCTCGGCCGAGGCGTCCTCGCCCTCGGCCTCCTTGACCGCGATCGTGTCCTGGACCGCGGCGGTGTGCAGGACGAGGGCGCGCATGCCCTCCGCGTACGCCTTCTGCGTCATCAGCGAGCGGCGCACGTCGGGGTGGTGCGTGATGGTGACCTTGGGCGCGGACTTGTCCATGAAGTTCGCCAGGTCGGGGCCCTGGACGCGCTCCTTGGCGTACTCCAGCGCGTTCAGGTAGCCGGTGGACAGCGTGGAGATCGCCTTCGTGCCGACCATCATGCGGGCGAACTCGATGATGCGGAACATCTGGCGGATGCCGTCGTGCCGGTCGCCGATCAGCCAGCCCTTGGCGGGGTGGCGGTCGCCGAAGGTCATCTCGCAGGTGTTGGAGGCCTTCAGGCCCATCTTGTGCTCGACGTTGGTGGCGTAGACGCCGTTGCGCTCGCCGAGCTCGCCGGTCTCGAAGTCGAAGAGGTACTTCGGGACGAGGAAGAGGGACAGGCCCTTGGTGCCGGGGCCCGCGCCCTCGGGGCGGGCGAGGACGTAGTGGAGGATGTTCTCCTCCATGTCGTGCTCACCGGAGGTGATGAAGCGCTTCACGCCCTCGATGTGCCAGGAGCCGTCCTCCTGCTGGACCGCCCTGGTGCGGCCGGCGCCGACGTCGGAGCCGGCGTCGGGCTCGGTGAGCACCATGGTGGAGCCCCAGGTCTTCTCGACCGCGATCTTCGCGATCCGCTGCTGCTCCTCGGTGCCCTCCTCGAAGAGGATGCGGGCGAAGGCCGGGCCGGAGGAGTACATCCACAGTGCCGGGTTGGCGCCGAGGACCAGCTCCGCGTAGGCCCAGATCAGGGACGGCGGAGCGGTGGTGCCGCCGATCTGCTCGGGCAGGCCCAGGCGCCAGTACTCGGAGTCCATGAAGGCCCGGTAGCTCTTCTTGAAGCTCGCCGGCACCGGCGCGGTGTTCGTCTCGGGGTCGAACACCGGCGGGTTGCGGTCGGCGTCCACGAAGGACTCCGCCAGCTCGTTCTCCGCCAGGCGGGTCAGCTCCGCCAGGACGCTCCTGGCGGTGTCGGCGTCCATCTCCTCGAACGGACCGGTGCCGTACAGCTTGTCGCGCCCGAGCACTTCGAAGAGGTTGAACTCGATGTCGCGGAGGTTCGACTTGTAGTGCCCCATGGCCACGGCTCCCGTCGAGGACTCGGCGAGGCACTGACTCCTCGCATCTGGTTCACGTACCAACTAGTAGCTCCGATGATGCTACCCGTCGGTAATAAGAAGCAACCCCGATCCCGCCATGTGTGACCGAGCCCTCGTGCGGGTCAGTACGCTGTGGCTCATGTACGGATACGGCCAGCCGATGGACAGTGGGGCGGCACAGCAGGGGTACGTCCCTCCGCAGCAGCAGATGCCCGGCGGTGTCGGCGGGTACGGTCAGCAGGCTCCGGCCTACCCCGAGCCCTCGCCGCCCTCGCTCGCGGACGCGGTGCGCGCCTTCACCACGGGGCAGTTGGCCGCCGAGGACTTCCAGCAGGTCTTCGCGACCTCCAAGGTGTACTGCCCGCGCGGCGACAACCCCGGGTTCCTGGCGCTGCACAACACCCAGCAGCCGGTGATCCCGATGTTCACCTCGCTGAAGGAGCTGCGCCGGTATGCGGGCAAGGAGTCCAAGTACTTCGTGATCACCGGTGCCGAGGTGATCGACCTGCTGCCGACCGGCTACGGCTTCGTGCTCGACATGGAGGGCGAGCACCGGATGGTGTTCGACGCCAAGGCGGTCGAGCAGATGGTCGACTTCGCCATGCGCCGGATGTACGGCTAGCAGGCGGCTGGAAGTGTGTACGGAGCCCGGAGGGAATTCCCTCCGGGCTTCTTCTGTTGAGGCTGGCAGAAAGTTCAACAATCAACTAAAGTGGTCGCACAAGGAGGAACCGACATGCCTGCAGTGACCGTCGAGAACCCGCTGACGCTGCCTCGTGTGGCCGCACCCGCCGATGCCGTGGCACGTCCCGTGCTCACCGTCACGACCGCCCCGAGCGGCTTCGAGGGCGAGGGCTTCCCGGTGCGCCGCGCGTTCGCCGGAATCAACTACCGCCACCTCGACCCGTTCATCATGATGGACCAGATGGGTGAGGTGGAGTACGCGCCGGGCGAGCCCAAGGGCACTCCCTGGCACCCGCACCGCGGCTTCGAGACCGTCACGTACGTCATCGACGGCGTCTTCGACCACCAGGACTCCAACGGCGGTGGCGGCACCATCACCAACGGCGACACCCAGTGGATGACGGCGGGCAGCGGCCTGCTGCACATCGAGGCCCCGCCGGAGTCGCTGGTGGTGTCCGGCGGTCTCTTCCACGGCCTCCAGCTGTGGGTGAACCTGCCGGCCAAGGACAAGATGATGGCGCCGCGCTACCAGGACATCCGCGGCGGCAGCGTCCAGCTGCTCACCTCCCCCGACGGCGGCGCGCTGCTGCGGGTCATCGCCGGTGAGCTGGACGGCCACGCCGGCCCCGGCATCACGCACACGCCGATCACGATGATCCACGCGACGGTGGCCCCGGGCGCGGAGGTCACCCTGCCCTGGCGGGAGGACTTCAACGGCCTGGCGTACGTGCTGGCCGGGCGCGGCTCCGTGGGTGCCGAGCGCCGGCCGATCCACCTCGGCCAGACCGCGGTCTTCGGCGCCGGCTCCTCGCTGACCGTCCGCGCGGACGAGAAGCAGGACGCGCACACGCCCGACCTGGAGGTCGTGCTCCTCGGCGGGCAGCCGATCCGCGAGCCGATGGCCCACTACGGCCCGTTCGTCATGAACACCCGGGACGAGCTCGTGCAGGCCTTCGAGGACTTCAAGAAGGGCCGCCTCGGCACCGTCCCGGCGGTCCACGGGATGAGTGAGGGCGGGCTGTAGACCCTTCCCGGTCGTTGGGCGCGAAAGGCCCCGTCCTTCACGGACGGGGCCTTTCGCGTTCCTGCCGGGCCCCGGTGCCCGGCGCGGGGCGCGTCACCGGCGGGCGGAGCCCCGGCAGCTGACGCCGTGTCACCCGTGTGGGGCGTCCGTGCGGGACAGCCCGTCCGGCGTGTGATCGTCTGGAGGTGTGCAGGCCCCCGCCCCGCTGCTGCCCGAGCCCGTCCGGCGTCTCGCCGCCTGGTGCGCCGCCCTCCTGCTGGTGTCCGGGGTGGTGTGGATCGGGATCGAGCTGTGCGTGGTGTTCCGGACCGCGGTGATCCCGGTGCTGCTGGCGCTGCTGGGCACGGCCCTGCTGCGGCCGCTCTTCCGGCGGCTGGTGGGGGTGGGGGTGAACCGGTCGTTCGCCGCCGGGATCACCTGTGTGGCGGTCGTCGTGGTCGTCGGCGGGGTGGTCTACATCGTGGTGGCCGCGCTGATCGACAGCGGGGACCAGATCGTCGCCTCGCTCAAGAAGGCCGCGCACTCGCTCGCCAGGCCCCTCGGGGCGGCCGGCACCTCGCTGGACGACCTCGCCTCCCACGGCGGGCGGCTGCTGGAGAAGTTCGGCGGGACGGCCGCCTCCAACGTCATCAGCGGGGTCAGCGCGGTCGGCGAGTGGCTCGCCATGGCCGTACTGGCCCTGCTGCTCGTGTTCTTCTTCCTGCGCGACGCGCACCGGGCCGCCGCCGTCCTGCGCACCCTCGCCCCGCGCGGGACCGGCGACACGGCGGAGGCCATGGCCCGGCGGGCCTTCGCGGCCGTGGAGGGCTTCATGCGCGGCACGACACTCATCGCGCTGATCGACGCCGCCTGCATCACCGTCGGCCTGCTGGTGCTGAGGGTGCCCGGTGCGCTCGGCCTCGGCGCGCTGGTCTTCATCGGCGGCTACCTCCCCTACCTGGGCGCCTTCCTCTCCGGCACGGTGTCCGTGCTGGTCGCGCTCGCCGACCGCGGATTCGTCATCGGACTGTGGGCGCTCGGCGTGGTGCTGGCGGTGCAGGTGCTGGAGGGGCACGTGCTCCAGCCGGTGATCCAGAGCCGGACCGTGCAGATGCACCCGGCGGTGGTGCTGCTGGCGATCACGGGGGGCGCGTCGGTCGCCGGCATCGTGGGGATGCTGCTGGCGGTGCCGCTGACGGCGGCGGCCTTCGGAACCGCGCACGAGCTGCGGGAACGCTACGCGGCCTCGCCGTAGGACGCACCCGCCGGAACGGCTCACCTGGCCGCCGAGGACTCGTACAGCTCGAACCAGATGCTCTTGCCCTGGCCCCGCGGCACGACGCCCCACGCGTCCGCGAGCAGTTCGATCAGCATCAGCCCGCGCCCGGAGGAGGCGAGCTCGCCGGGCCGGCGCTTGTGCGGCAGGTCGTCGCCGCCGTCGGTGACCTCCACCCGCAGCCGCCGCTCACCCTTCTCCCCGCTGACCTCGGCCAGCACCAGCGCGTCGACGTCGGTGTGCAGCAGGACGTTGGCGAGGGTCTCCGACAGCAGCAGCACCGCCGAGTCCACATGCTCCTCGTTCGACCAGTCGTGCAGCAGCTCCCGCAGCTGCCGGCGGGCCACGGAGACCCGCTCGGGCTCGGCCTGGGCGACCGTCATCAGGGTGTGCCGCAGCCGGGGGCGGGCCGCCCGGCCGTCGCGGCGCCGGCTCAGCAGCAGCACCGCGATGTCGTCCTCGCGACGGTCGGCCAAGGGCCCGGTGGTGTGGTGGGAGGAGGGCCCGTGCACGGCCTGCACCAGCGCGTCGGCGAGTTCCTCGGCGTCGCCGCCGTGCCGCTCCAGGATCGTGCGGATCCGCTGCCAGCCGGTCTCCAGGTCGTGGCCGCCGGTCTCGATCAGGCCGTCCGTGCAGAGCATCATCGTCTCGCCCGGCTCCAGGATGAACCGGGTGGTCGGGTAGTCGGCGTCCGGGTCGACGCCGAGCGGCAGCCCGCCCGCGGTCGCCCGTTGCAGCACCGTGCCGTCCGCCATCCGGATCACCGGGTCCGGATGCCCCGCACGGGCCACCTCCAGGACCCCGGTACGCGGGTCGACCTCGGCGTACAGGCAGGTCGCGAAGCGCAGGTCGGCGGCCTCGTCGGCATCCTCGCCGTTCTCGCCGTTCTCGCCTTCGGCACCGGCGGCGAGCATGCCGTGCAGGAAGCGGGAGGCGCGGGAGAGCACCGCGTCCGGGCGGTGCCCCTCGCAGGCGTAGGCGCGCAGGGCGACGCGCAGCTGGCCCATCAGCCCCGCCGCGCGCACGTCGTGGCCCTGGACGTCCCCCATCACCAGGGCGAAGCGGCCCGACCCGGAGGACGTGCGGGATCGCGAGGCGGCACCGGGCAGCGGGATCATGTCGTACCAGTCGCCGCCGATCTGGAGGCCGCCGCCGGTGGGGACGTAGCGGGCGGCCACGTCCATCCCGGGGACCTCGGGGCCCAGCGTGGGCATCATCGAACGCTGAAGGCCCTCGCTCAGCTCCCGCTCGGTCTCGGCGGTCCCGGCCCGGGACAGGGCCTGCGCGAGCATGCGGGCCACCGTGGTCAGCACCGAGCGCTCGTCGGGAGTGAAGGCCACCGGGTAGGTGAAGGCGGCCATCCAGGCGCCCATCGTGCGGCCCGCGACGGTCAGCGGCAGGAACGCCCAGGAGTGGCGGTGGAAGCGCTCGGCGAGCGGCCAGGTGAGCGGATAGCGGGACTTGTACTGCCCCGGCGAGGAGAGGTAGACGGCCCGCCCGGTGCGGACCACCTCGGCCGCCGGATAGTCCGTCTCCAGACCCATGTGCACGAAGGGGCCCTCGTCGCCGGGCCGCTGCCCGTGGTGGCCGATGATCGTCAGCCGGTCGCCCTGGACGCCGAAGACCGCCAGCCCGTCCGGCGAGAAGCCGGGCATCGACAGGCCGGCGGCGACCCGCAGCACCTCCGCCGTGGAGCGGGCCTCGGCCAGCGCCCGGCCGGCGTCGAGCAGGAAGGCCTCCCGCGAGCGCCGCCAGTCACCGGTGACCGCTCGTCGCCCGGCGGGCGAACCGGGCGTCGGCTCGGCGACCTCCTGGAGGGTGCCGATCAGCCGGTACGCCTTCTTGCGGGCGTCGAAGGTCGGCTTGGAGCGGCTGCGCACGACGCGGACGATCCGGTTGCGCTCGTCCATGATGCGGATGCGGACCTCGGCGAGGGTGCCCTCGGCGACGGCAAGCTGCACGACGCCGGTGATCTCGTTCCAGTCGACCGGGTGGAGGCGGGCGCGCACCTGGGCCTCCCTGAGCGTGGCCTTCTCGGGAGGCAGCCCTAGCAGCCGGGCCGCCTCGGCGTCCACCGAGACCAGGCCGGTGGCCGTGTCCCAGTGCCACATCCCGGTCGCGAGAGAGGCGAGCACGTCCCCCACGGCGGGCAGGGGCTCACCAGTACGCATTGCCCCACTGTAAGAAGAGGCGATCGGACACTGCCACCGATGGCGTACGGCCGTCCGGTCCCGGAGCCGCCCGGGACCGCTCCATAAAGTGGGGAGCCGACCTTGAGCTGCCCGGTACGCTTGGTAGGTCCGGGCCGTGCCCGCCCGGTGATCCCCAATCCGCGAAGGCTGGATGAACGACGATGCATCGGTACAGGTCCCACACCTGCGGCGAGCTCCGCGCCTCTGACGTCGGCACCGACGTCCGGCTCAGTGGCTGGCTGCACAATCGGCGCGACCTGGGCGGCATCCTCTTCATCGATCTGCGCGACCACTACGGCATCACGCAGCTCGTCGCCCGCCCCGGCACGCCCGCGTACGAGGCCCTCGACAAGCTCTCGAAGGAGACCGTCGTCCGCGTCGACGGCAAGGTCGTCTCCCGCGGCGCCGACAACGTCAACCCCGAGCTGCCCACCGGCGAGATCGAGATCGAGGTCGGCGAGGTCGAGGTGCTGGGCGCGGCGGCCCCGCTCCCCTTCACCATCAACGCCGAGGACGGGGTCAACGAGGAGCGGCGCCTGGAGTACCGCTTCCTGGACCTGCGCCGCGAGCGCATGCACCGCAACATCCTGCTGCGCACGGCGGTCGTCTCCGCCATCCGCCAGAAGATGTCCGCGATGGGCTTCAACGAGATGGCGACGCCGATCCTGTCCGCCACCTCCCCCGAGGGCGCCCGCGACTACGTGGTCCCCTCCCGGGTCCACCCGGGCCGGTTCTACGCCCTCCCGCAGGCCCCCCAGCAGTTCAAGCAGCTGCTGATGATCTCGGGCTTCGACCGCTACTTCCAGATCGCGCCCTGCTTCCGCGACGAGGACGCCCGCGCGGACCGCTCGCCGGGCGAGTTCTACCAGCTCGACGTCGAGATGAGCTTCGTCGAGCAGGAGGACGTCTTCCAGCCGATCGAGAAGCTCATGACGGAGCTCTTCGAGGAGTTCGGCGGCGGCCGCCACGTCACCTCCCCCTTCCCGCGGATCCCGTTCCGCGAGGCGATGCTGAAGTACGGCTCCGACAAGCCGGACCTGCGCGCCAAGCTGGAGCTCGTCGACATCACCGATGTCTTCGCGGGCTCGGAGTTCAAGGCGTTCGCGGGCAAGCACGTCCGCGCGCTGCCGGTGCCGGACACCGCGGGCCAGCCCCGCAAGTTCTTCGACCAGCTCGGCGACTACGCGGTGGAGCAGGGCGCGAAGGGCCTGGCGTGGGTGCGGGTCGGCGAGGACGGCGGGCTGACCGGCCCGATCGCGAAGTTCCTGACCGAGGAGAACGTCGCCGAGCTGACCAAGCGGCTGTCGCTGGCCCCCGGCCACGCGGTGTTCTTCGGCGCGGGCGAGTTCGACGAGGTCTCGAAGATCATGGGCGCGGTGCGGGTGGAGGCCGCCAAGCGCGCCGGTCACTTCGAGGACGGCGTGTTCCGCTTCTGCTGGATCGTCGACTTCCCCATGTACGAGAAGGACGAGGAGACCGGCGGGATCGACTTCTCCCACAACCCGTTCTCCATGCCGCAGGGCGGCCTGGAGGCCCTGGAGACCCAGGACCCGCTGGACATCCTGGGCTGGCAGTACGACATCGTCTGCAACGGTGTCGAGCTGTCCTCCGGCGCCATCCGCAACCACGAGCCGGACATCATGCTCAAGGCCTTCGAGATCGCCGGCTACGACCGTGAGACCGTCGAGGAGAAGTTCGCCGGCATGCTCCGCGCGTTCCGCTTCGGCGCCCCGCCGCACGGCGGCATCGCCCCCGGCGTCGACCGCATCGTCATGCTCCTCGCGGACGAGCCCAACATCCGCGAGACCATCGCCTTCCCGCTCAACGGCAACGCCCAGGACCTGATGATGGGCGCCCCGACCGAGCTGGACGAGTCCCGCCTGCGGGAACTCCACCTGTCGGTGCGCAAGCCGCAGCCGAAGTAGTCCCCGGACACGGTCTGTTGCCCGCCACGGCGGGCACGGACTTCGAAGGGCTCGGAACCGAACCGGTTTCGAGCCCTTTTCCCATGCGCCCCGCCGCCTCGAAGACGGGGGCGAGGACCTCCGGATGCCCCTGGAAGATCCGGTGTGCGGCCTCGTGTGTCGATGTGACCATGTGCGCAACGTAGGTGGATCAAAGGCTGATCTGCCGGGGAATCAGTGTGCGCTCACTCTTTCGAGGGCCGGAGAAACGTTCACGTTGCAGCCGGTTTGACTGGGGGTTCCGGAGACCGGTGATCGAGTTCCGGGCGCCCCGGTCGTGCTCACCTGCTGGGGCGACGACGGCGAGGGCGGCGCGGAGGGCGTCCGGGGTCTGCTGCGGCCGGACGATCAGCTCACGGGGCATGTCGGCTCGCCCGGCGAGCTGGGTCCCAACGGGTGTGGCTCATGGCCGTGGCCTCCGGGAAGCGGTTGTGGACACTGTGGGGCGGGCGGGGCGCGTCTACGGATCGAGCGGAAGGGATGTCTGTTCAGCCGCTGGGCCGAGGTAGGTGTACTCGGTCGACTGTGCGATGCCCACAGAGTCCAGCCGCTGGCGGAAGCGGACGCGGAAATGGACGTTGTCCCCGAGACCCGGGCGCATGCGCAGCAACTCTTCCGGCTCTTCGAATCGGACGTCGTAGGCATACGCGTTCTTGGCGGTCCCGGTCTTGACTTTCACCCAGCCGCTTTCGCGCAGTTCGGTGATACGGCCGGAGATCGTGATCTCCTGGTCGCGGTCCCGGGTCTCCCGCAACCGTTCCACATAGCGCCTGCCTCGTTCAGTCAGCTGCGCGCGGCGCATGCCCCCGTCGGCGGCGTACCAGGTCATCCCCAGGCCGAGGCTGTACCTGCTCAAGGCGCGGGACAGCGAGTCCACGGCGTCGAAGAGCCGGGCCCACTCGCGGACATCACTCTCCGATTCCAGCGCGGTCAGCAACTCGGTGAGTGTGCGCATGCCTGTGCTTGCCGCGGAGGTGGTGGGGGCGTCAAGAGCGTACGGCTCCGGGGAGGCACAGGTGGCCACGGGCCGGGCGTGCACCACAGTGCTGCCTGCCGAGACGCCGGTGAGTTCCAGAAGGACGGGCGTGCCCGCGGCAGCGGAGATCGCTGCCTCCACCGGGTGGAGGAGGGCGTCCCCCCATTGGAAGCGGAGGGCACCTGCTTCGGTGTCCGGGCCGGTCAGGCGCAGCTGAAGCTCCTCGTCGAGCCGCGCCTCCGGTGCGTATTCGCGTGCCGCGGCGAGACGACTGGCCCGGTGTTCGGCCTCGATCTCCTCGTCGTCCCTGTCCTCGACGCCCATTTCGTCCAGAAGCCGTGCTGCCTTGTCCTCCGCGGTCGGATCGTCGCCCAGGAGCGCGCGCCTGCGCTCGCGCCAGCTGTCGCCGTTCACAGTCGCACCTCCAGATATCCGCGCGCCGGGGCGGCACTCTGTTCGGATGGTGAGCGGTCGACCTGGCCGGGCAGCCTGCAGCGCTGCCACCAGTCGTCCCACACACCCCGTTGTATGAAGTATGTCCGCTCTTCAGGTGTGAAGCGCTCCGGCTCGAAGATATGGGCAACCGGCTGGTACCCGATGCGGAGGGGGGAGACGCCGAACTTCTCCCTCATTCTGTCCCGGCTCTGGAAAGCGGTGGTCAGCCATTTGGACCCGGGTTTGCCGCGCACCGCACGTTCGGCCCGGGTGTCGATCAGAAGCGTCGCGTCGATGTTCCTGGGGTCGGGTTTCGTACTGACGAAGCTGCCACCGAGCCACACCCGGTGAATGAGCCGGAGGCCTGCAAGGACGTCCGCGTACGCGTCCTCGAGTGCGAGGAAGCGGTCGACATAGTCGAGTAAGCCGTCCCACAGTGCCGTGCGCGTCGCGGATTCCTGAAATTCCGGGGCGCTGACCAGCATGGACTCCGCTTCGTCGAGGGAGACGGAGTACCGGCCCAGGGGGAGGAATCCGTTCGCGGCGAAGGTGGGCGGCACGTGAGGTCCTGTCGGTGTCGGAGAAAGTTGTACAGCGGTCAGGTCGGAGCGGTACGGGTCATCCTGCCGGGGTGGCTTCGGGGGCGCCGACGGTTTCGGGCAATTGCTTCGTTGACGCGCATCCCCGGCAGTTGTGCGGGTCGGGGCCGCGATAGCCGCGGTCGCAGGTGTCGCAGTTGCGGAGTGGGTGCCCGACAGGCGGGGGTGGCTCGGAGGCGTGGAACGGCGGCAGGGGCGGGAGCTGGGCGGCGAGGCGGTGAGCCAGGAGGGCGGCCGGACGGCGCAGGGGCTCCGGTGGCAGGTCGGCGGTCAGGGCGTGGCGTACGGCGGTGGGAGTGAGGTCCCGCTCCAGCCAGGCGGCGACACCGGGTGCGAGGTGCTCGGCGTCGGTGGCGGAGAGGAGCAGGCGGGGGTCCTTGCGGCGCAGGCCGGCGAGGACCTCAGTGGCTGCCTGGAGCAGGGCGGGGGAGCTGTACGCGGGCTTCGGTACGGCGGGGAGGGCTGCGCGGCGCGGAGGGTTCTGCTGCGGGGCGGTGGCCGCGCGGCGGGCCGGGGGCCTTGGCGGTGCCGCTTCGGACGCGTCGCGGTCGCGGTGTCGGCCCGGCTGGTTGCAGGAGACGGTGCGGGTGACGATGCGGCCGGTCTCGGTGCGTTCGCGGGTGCGGCGCAGGTAACCATGGGTCTCCAGCTCGCGCAGGGCGGCGGCGATCCGGGTCGGGCCCTCCGGGAAACGGGCCGCGAGGGTCTTGATGTCGACGGGGGCGCCGGTGGGGAGGGACTGGATGTGCACCGCCAGGCCGATGGCGAGCCCCGACAGCTCGGGGTGCTGGGCGAGGTGGTTGCCGATCACCGTGAAGCGGGTGGTGTGGCGGGTGTTGTCGTGGGTGACGCCGTAGCCGCGCGGGCGGGCGTGGGTGCGTGGATTCGCCCGGGAGTGGGGTTCGTTCGCTTCGTTCGCGGCAACGGCTGACTGGGCGTGCGGGGGCACGCTAGGGTCGTGGGTACCCATCAGGAAGGTCCGTTCTTCCTCGGTGGTCAGGCCCTCGATCGGGATCGCTAGTCCCGGCCGGGGGCCGATGCATGTGTGGGGTTGTTTGCGCTGAGCGTAGGGCCGTTGGGGGAGCAGAAATCCAGCCGAGCCGGTGATGTTCACCCGCCCGAGTGAGCGTGTGCCGTGGGCGGGAGGGGTGGGGCTTGGTGAGGTCCTTTCTCCCTCGAGTTCTTTGAGGGGACACCGCCTGTGGCACCGGAACCCGTGGGGGTGGGTTCCGGTGGTGAGCAGCGCAGTTCGGCCCACACCCGCTTGCGCGGGAACCGGTCCTCGCTCACACCCCAGCGGTCGGCGAGCGCGTCCACGATGAGCAGGCCTCGCCCCGACTCGGCGTCGCCAGCGGGGTGTTGAGGTGCGGGATGCCGGTCGCCGCGCGTGTCGGTGACCTCGATGCGGAGCGTGTCGCCGATCGCGTAGAGCGTCAGCCGGAAGTCACGCCCGGGGACGCGGCCGTGGGTGATGGCGTTGGCCGCCAGCTCGGCCACGAGATGGTTCGCGGGTTCCGTGGGCAGCCCCCAGCGGCGCAACTGCGCCTCGGTGAGCAGACGGGCGAGACGGGCACCGCGCCGTGTGGACGACAGCAGCACGCTGAAGTTGTGGATCTCGGCGGCGGGTTTGGCCGTGAGGTCGGCGATTTCCTGATTCACGTCACTCAGCGTGGCCGAGCCCGCCTACCGTGAGGAGTGACTGAAGGGTTGCGTACGGTGACTGTCGGCGGCTTGTCCGGTGCTGTCCGGGCCGTCGGCACCGTTCGTAGGGGTAGGGCGTCGCCGTACGGCGCGGGACTACGGAGGGGTGCGGGATGTCGGTGGACGGCGAGGCGGTACGGCTCGGGGCAGAGGCGGACGAGCCGGGGTGGGAGGTGGACCCGGACGACGAGTGGGGAGTCGCGGTGATCGCCACCGTGGGGCGGCAGTTGAGGCTGCGGCGAGAGGCGGTGGGGATGCGGGCTTCCGAGTTCGGGGCGGCGATGGGGTACGGGGAGGACCTGGTCTACAAGATCGAGGGCGGGAAGAGGATCCCGCGGGAGGAGTACCTGGACAAGGCCGACGAGGTGTTGCGCGCGGGTGGGCTCATCTCGGCGACCTGGGAGGACGTGAAGAAGGTCCGGTACCCGAAGAGCGTGCGGGCGCTGGCGGTTCTTGAGGCCAAAGCGGTTGAGATCGGGGTGTACGTCGGGCTCAGCATCCACGGCCTGTTGCAGACGCCGGGTCATGCGCGAGCCTTGTTCGAGGCCTGGCAGCCACCGTATGCGGAAGAGGAAGTGGAGCGCTTGGTCGCGGCCCGGATGGCCCGAAAGTCGATCTTCGAGCGGTCACCTGCTCCGGCTCTCAGCTTCGTCCTGGAAGAGGCGACGCTACGCCGACGGGTTGGGAGCACAATGGTGTGGCGTCAGCAGCTCGAACACATGCTGGAGGCAGGGCGGTTGCGCAACGTCACGCTTCAGGTGATGCCGACGAGTGCAGGGGCCCACCCTGGGCTGGACGGCAGGATCGAGGTGCTGAAGTTCGCCGACGGTACGGCGACGGGTCGTTCCGACGGTGCCTTCAATGGCCGACCGACTTCGGATCCGAAGCAGCTGCGGATCCTTGAGCTGCGGTATGGGACCATCCGTGCGCAGGCTCTCACGCCGCGGGAGTCGCTGGCCTTTATCGAGCGAGTGCTGGGAGAAACATGATCCGCAAGGCCTGTGCCGGGGATGCTTCCGAACTGGTCTGGTTCAAGAGCAGTTACAGCGATGGCCCCGATGGCAACTCCTGCGTCGAGATCGCGATAGCGCCCCGCACCATCCATGTCCGCGACTCCAAGAACACCGAAGGCCCGCAGCTCGCCCTGGCTCCTGGCGCCTGGGCGGACTTCGTCGGCTACGCCTCGCAACGCTGACCCCGCGAGGGAGTGCGAAGGGGCCCGGGAACAAGTCGCTCCCGGGCCCCTGTGCGCACGCGGTGAGGCCTATTCGTCCGAGCCGCCGAAGCGGTTCTTGTAGGTCTCCAGGTCGTCGTCGGTGAGCTTGGCGAAGAGGACCGGCGGGACCGTGAACGGGGTGCCGGCGGGGACGGTGGTCAGGGCGGCCGCCTCGGTGGGGGTCACCCAGGTCGCCGTGTCGTCGTCCAGGGAGAACGCCGCGCGCATGGCCGCCGACGAGGTGGGGATGAACGGCTCCGAGACCACCGAGTAGAGGTGGATCAGGTTCATCGCGGTGCGCAGGGTGAGGGCCGCGCCGTCCTTGTCGGTCTTGATCTCCAGCCAGGGGGACTTCTCCTCCAGGTAGGAGTTGCCCGCCGACCACAGGGCGCGCAGGGAGGCCGCCGCCTTGCGGAACTGGATGGCCTCCATGTGCTCCTCGTACTCGGCGAGGAGGCGGGCGATCTCCTCCCCGAGCCGCGCCTCGGCCTCGCCCGGCTCACCGCCCTCCGGGACGGCGTCGCCGAAGCGCTTGCGGGAGAAGGACAGCACCCGGTTGACGAAGTTGCCCAGCGTGTCCGCCAGGTCCTTGTTCACCGTGGCCGTGAAGTGCTCCCAGGTGAAGGACGAGTCGTCGGACTCCGGCGCGTTCGCCATCATGAAGTAGCGCCAGTAGTCGGCCGGGAGGATCTCCAGCGCGTCGTGCGTGAAGACGCCGCGCCGCTGCGAGGTGGAGAACTTGCCGCCGTAGTAGTTGAGCCAGTTGAAGGCCTTGATGACGTCGACCTTCTTCCACGGCGAGCGGGTGCCCAGCAGGGTCGCCGGGAACATCACGCTGTGGAAGGGCACGTTGTCCTTGCCCATGAACTGCGTGTAGTGGACGTCCGCGTCCGACTCCCACCACCACGCACGCCAGTCCCGGTTCTCCGGGTCCTGGTCCGCCCACTCCTTCGTGGCGCCGATGTACTCGATCGGGGCGTCGAACCAGACGTAGAAGACCTTGCCCTCGGCGGCCAGGTCCGGCCAGGTGTCGGCCGGGACCGGCACGCCCCAGTCCAGGTCACGGGTGATCGCACGGTCGTGCAGGCCCTCGGTGAGCCACTTGCGGGCGATCGAGGAGGCCAGCACCGGCCAGTTGTCGGCGCGCTCGTCGACCCAGGCCTCGACCTCGCCGGCCAGCACGGACTGGAGCAGGAAGAGGTGCTTGGTCTCGCGGACCTCCAGGTCGCTGCTGCCACTGATCGCGGAACGCGGCTCGATCAGGTCGGTCGGGTCCAGGACTCGCGTGCAGTTCTCGCACTGGTCGCCGCGGGCCTTGTCGTAGCCGCAGTGCGGGCAGGTGCCGATGATGTACCGGTCGGGCAGGAAGCGGCCGTCGGTGTTGGAGTACACCTGGCGGATGGCCCGCTCCTCGATGAACCCGTTCGCCTTCAGCTCGCGGGCGATCTCCTGCGTGATCTCGTGGTTCTGCGGGGACGAGCTGCGGCCGAAGTAGTCGAACGCGAGTGAGAAGCCGTCGTAGACCGCCTTCTGCGCGTCGTGCGCCTGCGCGCAGAACTCGTCGACCGGGATGCCCTGCTCCTTGGCGGCAAGTTCGGCGGGGGTGCCGTGCTCGTCGGTCGCGCAGATGTACAGGACCTCGTGGCCGCGCTGGCGGAGGTAGCGGGAGTACACGTCGGCCGGGAGCATGGACCCCACCATGTTGCCCAGGTGCTTGATCCCGTTGATGTACGGAAGGGCGCTGGTGATGAGGTGTCGAGCCATTGCGGGCTGCTCCCAAGTCGCTACGTGGGGTGACGATCTCGTCAGGTGCGGGTCGTCTGCGGAACCTTGAAATCGTAGCCGACATGACTGGGCCGCCCGCTTCCCGTTTTGAGGGGTGGGAAGGGGCGGCCCTGGTGCGGTGGTGGGTCCCGTCGGTTACGGGCGCCAGTTGGCCAGTACGCCCTCGTAGAGCTCCTGGTCCGTGAGCTCGCGGGGGGTCGGTCCCGCGTGGAAGAAGGACGTGGTGTCGGTCTTCAGTTTGCGGAGGTAGTCGAAGGCCTTGTTGTCGTGCTCGCCGAAGGCGACGAAGGAGAAGAAGACGGTGGGGTGCTTCTTCGACGCGTCGGTGAGGGACTTGGTGGCCGGGGTCTTGGCGTCCGGGGCGCCGTCCGTCTGGAAGATCACCAGGGTGGGGGTCGCCGGGTCGTCGGCCGACTCCGCGCGGTGGCCCAGTACGGCGTCCACGGCCGCGTGGTAGCTGGTGCGGCCCATGCGGCCGAGGGAGCCGTGCAGGTCGTCGATCCGGTTCTCGTGCTCGGCGAGGGTCAGCTCGCCGGTGCCGTCCACCTCCGTGGAGAAGAACACGACCTGGACCGTCGCCTCGGGGTCGAGGTGGGACGCGAGGGCGAGGGTCTGCTCGCCGAGGGCCTGGGCGGAGCCGTCCTTGTAGTACGGGCGCATGGAGGCGGAGCGGTCGAGGACGAGGTAGACCTTGGCGCGGGTGCCGGTGAGGTCGAACTTCGCCAGGGCGGACGCGGCGGATTGGTAGGCGGTGGTGAGGGCGGGGGCGTGCGAGTCGATGTGGGTGAGGGGGGTGGCGGGGGTGGGGTCCGTGTCCGGCGCGGGCTGTTCGGCCGCCGGTTCGGTCTCGGCCTCGGTCTCGGTCTCGGCTTCGCCTTCGGCCGGGTCGTTCCCACCCGCACCACCCGTGCGGCTCTCGTCGTCGAGTGCCGGTGGCCCCTGTGGGGCTTCCTCGCCGTCGGCGGCCTGCGGGTCGCCGGCCTCGGTCTGCGGCGTGGCCGCCGCGGGCTCGGGGGTCGGCTCCGTCGCCGCCGGTTCCTGCTCCGAGGGCGGCTGATCGGTCGTCGGTTCGGCCTCGGCTTCGCCTTCGGCCAGGTCGTTCCCACCCGCACCACCCGTGCGGCTCTCGTCGTCGAGTGCCGGTGGCCCCTGTGGGGCTTCCTCGCCGTCGGCGGCTTGCGGGTCGCCGGCCTCGGCCTGCGGCTCCGACTCCGACTTCGGCTCGGGCTCGGCCTGCGGCTCCGCCTCAGCCTCCGGCTTGGCCTCGGCCTGCGGTGCGGGCGTCGGCTCGGGCTCGGTCTGCGGCTCCGCCTCGGTCTCCGGCTCCGGCGTGGCCTCGGCCTGGGGCTTGGGCGCCGGCTCGGGGGTGGCCTCGGTCTCTGGCTCCGGCGTGGCCTCAGCCTGCGGTTCGGGCGTCGGCTCGAACTCCGGAGTTGCTTCGGCCACCGGTTCCGGGGTCGGCTCGGGCTCGGCCTCCGGCTCCGCCTGCGCGGCCGCCGGCTCGGGCTCGGCCTCCGGCTCCGCGGCCGTCGGCTCGGGGGTCGGCTCCGACTTCGGTTCTGCGGCTGCCGGTTCGGCCGTCGGGGTCGGGTTTTCGGCTGCCGGTTCCTGGGTCGGCTCAGGTTCCGACTTCTCTTCCGCGGCCGCCGTTTCGGGTTCCGTGGGGGTCGGGGTCTCGGCTGCCGGGGCGGTCGGGTCCACGGGGTCGGACGGCTTGGGGACCGTGACGTTGCCGAAGGCGGCTGAGACCAGTTCGTGTTCGTCGCCGTCGGAGGGACGGGGGTCGGGGACGTGGACGGTGGGGGCGGACTCGGTCGCCGGGGCGGGGACCTTCGGCTCCGGCTGCTGGGCAGCGGTGGGTGCCGGCTCCTGGGCTGGAGCCTGTTCCGCACCCTCTGCCTCGGCCGTACGCCCCTTGCGCGATCGGCCGAACGCGTTCCGCAGGAGAGTGAGAATGCCCATGTGCGCAACCCTTCGTGAGTTGATGCCCGTCAATCCCTGGCCAGGACGGACACGTAAGGTTAGCGGCCCCGAGTGGTGATCTTGGGCAGGGGCGAGTACCGAGAAGCGGGCCGTGTCAATGCGATCCTCGGCCGTCGTGCAGCGTGACGTCGACGAGCAGCGCGCGGTGGTCGGTGTCGGCCACGGCGAGGAAGCGGGCGCCCGTCGCGGAGAAGTCCGGCGAGACGAGCACGTGGTCGATCTGCGCGCCGAGCGTGGGCGCGGTGCGGGCCGGCCAACTGGGGGAGCGCTCGGCGCCGGCCAGGCGGGCGGCGTCGCGCAGGCCGGTGTCGATGATGCGGCGGAAGGCCGCGTGGTCCTGGGAGGCGTTGAAGTCCCCGGCCAGCACGGTCGGGGTCGTACGGTCCGCCGCGGCGAAGGCACGCAGCCGGGCGAGTTCCCGGTGCCAGAGCGCGACCTGGCCGGGCAGCGGCGGCATGGGGTGCGCGAGCTGGAGACGTACGGCGTGCCCGCGCACGTCGGCGACCGCGCCCGGCATGCCCATCGTGCCGCGGACCCCGGCGGTGCCGCGCAGGGGGTAGCGGCTGAGGATCAGGGACCCCTCCGAACCGCCCGCCCGGACCGCGCGCCGGTACGGGTAGTCGCCGCCGACCTCCCGGTCCAGGGTCGCCTGGCAGGTGTACTCGCACTCCTCGACGAAGACGATGTCCGGCCGCTCGCGGCGGATGACGGGGACGAGGGCCGGGGCGCCGCGCCCGAACTGCACGTTCGAGGTCAGCACCCGCACCCCGGCCACGGCATGGCCGGCCGGCTCGGAGACCCTGCCGTACGGCTCGATGTACCAGGCCAGCAGCCCCAGCAGCGCCACGCCCCACACCGCACCCACCCACCAGCGTCCGCGCAGCGTGAGCGCCAGGCCCAGCCCGGTGGGCACGAGCAGCCACGGCAGGAAGGCGAGGAACTGCGGCACGGGCGTGATGCCGTCGCTGTCGGCCAGCCGGCACCCGACGACGACGCTCACCCCGGCGAACATCAGCCCGGCGCACCAGACCGTGAACCGTCCCCCCTGCTTGGTCACGACGACGAGCCTACGGGTTCTGCACGGACCCCGGGCCTCCTTCGCGCGGGATCAGACGCGTCGTGGGATCAGACGCGTACGCGGGGCGGCGGCTGCTCGGGGCGGGTCCGGGTGGTGGGGGCGACGGACGCCCGGCGGCGGAACGGCAGGCGCGGGTGGCGGACGAGCCAGGTCAGGGCGGCCACCGTCAGACCGAGGGCGACCAGGATCCACGAGGCGGTGCGCAGGGTGGCCGTGAGGGCGTCGTAGACGGCAGCGACGGCCGGCTGGGAGACGTCGGCGGGCAGGTCGGCGAGGGTCAGGTTGCGGCCGATGGCGACGGCGAGGGCGAGCAGCGCGCCGCCGAGGGCGGTGCCGAGCGCGGTGGCGGTCAGCGCCCGGCGGCGGCGGACGGCCAGGGCGAGGCCCGCGACGGCGAACGCGACGGCCGTGATCGGCAGCCAGAAACCGGCGACTTCGAGCACGTGGAACCCCTTCCGCAGGCGGCCCAGTTGCTGGGCCGGAAGCAGGTCGACCTCGGTGTGCTGGACGGGGATGCGGTTCGCGAGCGGTACGTGGTCCTGGGCGAGCTGGGCCTTGACCTGGGCGGTGACGGGCGCGAGATCGACGGTGACCGGGCGTGCGCGGGGGTCGCGCTCGTCGCGCAGGGCCCGCAGGACGGCGTCGTGGGCGGCCCGGTTGCCCTCGTTCCACGCCGTGCGGAACGCCTCGGTCCGGGTGAACGAGCGGACCGCGTCGTGCACGTAGGGGGTGATGGTGCCGCGTCGCACCCGGGCGTCCAACGCGGGACCGATCTCCTGCACGATCCCGTCCCCGAGGGTGTCCGCGACCGCGTCGCGCACGTCCGGGTCGTCGGCGAGCGGCGCCATCGTGGTGACGTAGCGGCCGGTGTCGGAGAGCCCGTACGCCGCCCAGGCCGACAGCGCGCCGAGCGGCACGAGCAGGCACGAGAGTGCGATGAGCGCGGCCGACAGGCCGCTTCGCATACGTCGGGGCACGTTCTCAGCGAAGGCCGTCGCCCGCTCTTTGGCGAGCGGAGAGGCGGCATTCGGGTGACGGGAGGGTGGGTCGGCCGGTTCGGTCGACCGACGTGGGCCGACCGACGCGGGTCAACGGACGCGATGGCCCACGGCGTCCTCGTGCGTGTAGAACCAGTAGAAGCAGAAGAGGCCCGCGACGATGGCGATCCCCAGGGCCAGGGCGGCCGTCGACAGGATCGCATGGCCGCTCTGGCTGTAGAGGAAGCCGAACGCCGCGCCGATGAAGGCGAACCACAGGAAGGCGTGCCGCTCTCGCCGCAGCCGGGGGCCCAGGACGAGGACGCCGGCCAGGAGCGCCATGAACACGATCGTGGTCACGAAGCCGAACAGGACGTTCCAGCCCGTGATCGGTCCACCGTGGCGCCGGTCGGCCGCGGCCCAGTAGCCGTACACGAGCCCCAGCGCGAGCGGTCCCGCCCACCGGCCGATGGTATGGGCCCGGCGGCTGAACAGGTTGGGTGGGCGAGTGGTGCGGGTGCTGATACCGGATACGGGTGCCGCGTGAGCCATGAGAGCGCTCCTCTCTCTCCTCGCCCCCGCCTACCAGAGCACACCGGGGAAGGGGCCCTGGCAAGTCGGTGGACCGGTTAACGTGCTGACGTACGCGACCGACTGGATCACGACACGGGGGGACGATGCCCGGAACCGTGCTGCTGCTCGCGGCCGCGCCCATGGGCAGGGGACGTCTGGTGGACGCCGCGTCCGTGCTGCCGGTGCTGGCCGCCGTGGCGCCCTCCGTGCTGTCCGGCACGGACACCGCGACCGTGGTGGAGCTCGCCGACCCGCTGGAGCCGCAGGCCGTGCTCACCCGGCTGCGCGCGGCCGCGGCGGCGTCCGGCCCGCTGACGGTGTTCCTCGCCGGCCAGCTCCAGCTGGACCGCCGCCAGCGCCTGCCCCACCTGGCGCTCGCCCGCACCACACCGGCGACCGTCCGCTACACGGCCCTGCCCTGGCACTGGCTGCGCGAGGAACTCCGGCTGCGCCCGGACGGCACGACCACGGTCGTGGCCGATCTGCACGCGGACGCGGAGAGCTGGGAACTGCTGCGCGGGCGCCCCTTGGACTGCGGGCGCAACATCGCCCTGTACGGCCGGGTCGCACCGCCGCCGTCCCGGCGCACGGTGGCGGCACCGGCGTACATGAGGGCGGTGGCGACGATCCTGCGCAGCGGGCACCGGCCGGCACCGGCGGACCTGCACGAGCAGGCGCTGTCGCGGCTGGCCGAGGAGGACGGCGGCACCGGTCTCGTGCTCACCGCGCCCGGGTCGGCGCCGGCCGACCCGCACCCGGCTATCGCCGCCTGCGTGCAGGCCGGCCGACACGGCGACGCCGACGCGCTCGCGGCCCGCTGGGAGCGGGCCGCCGCCCTCGCCCACGGAGCCGCCTCCGAGGACGCGCTGCACTGGGCCGAGGTCCGTGCCGACCTGGCGATGTTCGCGGGCGACGCCGCCCGCAGCTGCCGGGCCTGGCTGACCGTGGCCGCCACCCGTCTGGCCATGGGCCAGGCCGCCGACGCCGTGGAGGTCGAGACCGCCGTCGACCGCGCCCACCACCAGTGGGGGCTCATCCGCGATCCCGAACGGGCCCGCGAACTCGGTTCGCTGCTCGCGGAGGTGCGCGGCCGCGTGCCGGGCCGGCGGCAGGGCGCACTGGACCACGTGCGCCGCCAGTTGAGCCAGTTGCAGACACAGGGCTGACACGGGGCCGACGCGGGGCCGGGGGAGGTCCTGCGCAGGCCCGGTGCGGGTCCGGGGTAGGCCGGGCGCAGACCTGGTGCGGATCCAGGGCGGATCCGGTGTGGGTCTGAGGCGGGTCCGGTGCAGGCCCGGTGCGGGTCCGGTGCAGGGCCGCTCCCGGTTCGCCGTGGCAGGTACGGGGCCCGGTGTGGCTGAAACGCACCCTCCCGGGGAGTCGTGTCCTGGTGCCAGGATGGTGAGTCATGGCTGAGGGGGAGGGCGTGGCCGGCCGAGGTGTCCGGGTCCGGCTGGACGGAAGTGCGAGCAGCAAGGACATCGGCGCGCTGAAGGCGTGGCTGGAGCGCGAGAAACCGCTGGATGATCTGGTCCGCGACGGGCAGCTGCGGATTGTCGAGCAGCCGCGTTCGGACGTGCCGCCCGGTCGCATGGGCGCCGGCATGGAGATCCTGTTGCTCCTGCTCGGCGCGGGTGCCGAAGCCGTGTTCGACGAGCTGGTGACGCAGACCAAGCGGGCGGTGGCGGCCTGGCTGGAGAACCGCCGCCGAGTGGAGTCCGGCGACTCACCCGAGCCCCACGTCGATCCGGTGCACCGCGACGAGGGGTAGCCCCGTGGACCGCTTCGACCCGCGGGGGCGGGTGAACCGGGCGCTGCTGGTCGGTGTGTGGGAGTACGAGTACACGCAACCGGACGACCCGGAGGGCGTGCCCGGCCACCTGCCCGCCGTCCGGCACAACCTGGAGCGGCTGGAGGCCGTGCTGCGCCGGGGCGGGATCTTCGGCGGGCCCGAGGAGACCGCAGAGCAGGAGGCCACCGGCGGACGGGAGGTCACCGGTGGGCAGGAGGTCACCGGTGGGCAGGAGGAGATCACCGTCCTGCGCTCGCCGTCCCTGGACGAGTTCAGCGAGGCGCTGCGCACCGCCGCCCATGAGGCCGAGGGGCTGCTGCTGTGCTACTTCGCCGGGCACGGCGCCGTGCCGAGCGCGGGCGACGAGCTGTTCCTCCAGATGCGCAACGCGCACGTGGTGGCCGGCGGCCAGGCCGTTTTCCCGGGCGCGGAGGCGTTCACCGGGATGCTCACCGTGCTCGCCGGGAGCCAGGCCGAGCGGATCGTGGTGATCCTCGACTGCTGCTACGCGGGCAACGCCGCCAAGGTGTGGAACGGCTCCGCCGACCGCCGGCAGCGGGTCCTGCTGCTGATGAGCGTGCAGGCCAATCGGCTCATCGACTCCGGCGACGGCACGAGAGCCACTCCGTTCACCGAAGAACTCGTACAACTCCTCGACTCACGCGGGGAGTTGTCCTTTCTGGAGCTCTTCGACGGGCTGCACGGGCGGATGGTCGCGGCGGGCCGCAGTACTCCGTTCGGGGATCTGTGGGAGCCGCAGTTCGCCGGTGAGCCGGGTACGGACGTGCTGCTGGCGGCGCGGGACGGTGGGCCCCCACCGGGCCCGCCCCCTGTACCGCCGCCCCCCGCGCCGCCGCCTGTCGAGCCGCCGGGTGGTCAGGGCGACACCGGGGGCCTGGTCCGGCTCCTGACAGTCCTGTTCGCCGTGGTGCCTACCCGGGCGCGCGCCGTGATCCGCTGGTTCCGCGGGCTGCGCGGCTGGGCCCGGGGCGTGGTGAGCGCGCTGCTGGTGCTCGCGCTCGCCGCACTCGGTGCCGGCGGCTACGAGCTGGCCGGCCTCGGCGGCGGCCACTCCTGCGCGCCGCCGCTCGAACTGCGCCTGCTGACCGACCCCGACCTGGAGCCCACGGTCCGGGACGCCGCCGACGCGTATCTCACCTCGCGGGCCAACACCACCGCGCACGGCTGCCGTCGCAGCGGCATCACCGTCTACAGCGCGGGCGCGACCGCCGCGGTCACCGCGCTGCGCCGGCAGAACGACGCCTGGCAGGAACCCCGTGTGGAGGACACCAACCCGCAGCGGGACGTCGGACCGCAGCCGGACGTCTGGATCCCCGCCTCCGGCACCGACGCGGCCCGGGTCACCACCGACTGGACCACCCGCAGTTACGTCGAACTCCACCCGGACGAAGAGCCGTTCGTGTACTCGCCTGTCGTGCTGGCCGTCCCGCAGAACCTCGCCGGGGCCGGACTGGACGAGCGCGTAGGGCTGTCGCTGTCCCGGCTGACGGAGCACCTGAAGCGGCAGGACGCGAACGCCGGAGTGCTGCGGCCCGACCCGGAGTTCACCGACTCCGCCCTGCTGGCGACCGTCGGCCTGTACGCCGGCACCGCCGACTCACGCGCCGCCGAGCAGGGCGTACGGCCCGCGGGACCGCCCTCCCCGACCGCCGCCGAGCTGCTGTGCGCGCTGCCCGCCGACCGCGCCGCGGACGGTCGCACCGCCGCGCTCGTCCCGGAGTTCCTGCTCAGGAGTGGGGTGGGCTGCGCGCGGACGACACGGGTGCCGCGGATCGCCGAGTACCCCGTCGACGTGCCGGCGCTGACGCCCACCTTCGTGCGGGTCCGCTGGGAGGGCGGCGACCGGGACGCGGCGGCGCGGGACGACGCCGTCGACCGCTTCCGCACCTGGCTGACCGGAGAGGAGGGGCTGGCCGCGTTCGCGGCCGCCGGCTTCCGGTCCGCGACGGGATCCGGCCACCGGCTGCTCGACGCGGACCACGTCGGCGTGGGCGTCCTGCGCGCCCCCAGCCCGCTGCCGGGCGCGGCCTGGCGCACGGCGATGGAATCGGCCCTCACGCGGTACCGCAGCGCCCACGGCGCCGGCCGGGTCCTCTACCTCCTCGACAGCTCCGGTTCGATGAACACGCGGTGGCCCGGGCCGAGCGGTGGCCCCGGCATCCTGAAGCAGTCCCTGGGCGGGCTCGGCGCCCAGGACGACTACGGGGTGTGGGCGGTCTACGGCCTCTCCGGCGACGGGCCCTACCAGCCGCTGCTCCCCTTCGGGCACCACCGCCGCGCCGACGCCGAGCACGTCATCGACACCGAGGCACAGGTGCGCGACGCCGAGGCCGACCCGCACGCGGCGCTGCTCGCCGCGCTGGACGACATGGCCGGCCGCGGCACCGACGACCAGCGGCCGCAGCTGATCGTCTACATCACCGACGACGAGGACAACAACCGGCTGACCGGCAGGAACCTGGACGAGGTGCTGGCCCGGGCGCGGAAGACGAAGGTGCCGGTGGACATGGTGTCCCTGATCAGCGGCTCCTGCGCCCCGGACCGGCCGGACGCCCGGATCGCCGAGGCGAGCGGCGGCCGTTGCCTGGACGGCGGCGACGACCCCGGCAGGGGCCTGCGGGACGAGGTCGCCCGGGTGGGAACGGGGGCCCACTGATGGCACGACTGGCACGACGACCGGCCGCGACACTCGCCCGCCTGCTGGTGCTGCCGCTGCTCGCGGCCACCGCCTGCACCGGGGGCGGACCCGGGGACGGGCAGACGCCCGCCGCCGACGTGCCCGGCGACATCGTGGTGGCCAGCGGCCGGGACGTGACCGGCAAGAACGGCGTCCGCCAGCAGCTCATCGACGCCTGGAACCAGCGGCAGGAGCAGCAGAACTCCGGCTACCACGCCCGCCTGGTGGAGCTGCCGGGCTCCGCCGACGAGCAGCGCAGCCAGCTGCTGGGCGCGCTCCAGTCCGGCAGCGCCCACTACGACGTGGTCAACCTGGACGTCACCTGGGTGCCGGAGTTCGCCGAGGCGGGCCTGGTCAGGCGGCTGTCCGACGGGGCCGTCGACCACGACGTCATCCCGTCCGTGGCCGGCACCGCCCGCTGGAAGGGCAAGGTGTACGCGGTGCCGTTCAACAGCGACGTCGGCCTGCTCTACTACCGGCGCGACTATCTGAGCCGGGCGGGCGTCCAGCGCACCGGCCCGGACGCGGTCCGCACCTGGCGCGACCTGCTCGGCCTCGGCGACACCCTCGACGCGCACCCGCCCAAGGGGTACCAGAAGCTCTGGACCACGCAGCTGGCCGCCTACGAGGGCCGTACGGTCAACGCCGTGGAGGCGTTCGCCTCGGCGACCGACGACTTCGCGCTCACCGACGACTCCGGCCGCTACGACGGCAGCCCGCGGGAGCTGACCGACGGCATCGCGGAGCTGCGTAAGCGCACCGCCAAGCCGTACACCCTGGACAGCGCCGTCAGTTCCGACGAGGCCTCCTCGCTCAGCGCCTTCGAGGACGGCCGCACCGCCTTCCTGCGGCAGTGGCCGTACGCCTACGGAACGCTGCACCAGAGCTTCACCGAGCAGCAGCTGGGCGTGGCCCCGCTGCCCGGCCGGGCGGTGCTCGGCGGGCAGAACCTGGCGGTGACGATGTCCTCGCAGCGGGCCGGGAAGGCGGCCGAGCTGATCACGTACCTCACCAGCGCCCAGAGCGAACGCTGCCTGCTGGACGCCGGCTTCGCCGCGACCCGTACGTCGGCGTACACCGACGACGGCGTCCGCTGCGCGTCCGCGTCCGGCTCCGGCGGCTCGCCGTCGGCGTCGCCCACCGGCGAGAGCACCGACCACATGCCCCGCGACGCGGCCGGCCGGCCCGGCTACGCCCGCGGCATCCTGCTGCCCGCCCTCCAGCGGGCGGTCTCCCGCCCGCGCACCCCGCTCTACGGGGCGTTCACCCAGACCTTCATCGCTCAACTGGGTGCCCTGTTCACCGACGACCCGCCCAGTGACGCGGTGCTGGCCGGCCGGCTGGACGAGGCGCTGCGCCGAGCGCTGCCGGGCTGAGCGCGAACGCGGCAGACGGCGAACGGGACAGACGGCGAACGGGACAGACAGCGAACGGGACAGGCGCGAACGGGACAGAGGCGGCGCCGCGGGTCGCTAGCGGCTCTGCACGGCCTGCGGGGCGGGGACCGGATCGGCCGAGACCACCGGTCCGGCGTTGGCCGCCGCGATCAGGGCGGCCACGGCGATGACGGCCGCGCCGAATCCTCTGACGCAACGTGCGGAGAAGTGTCCTTGGCGCGCGACAGTGCGTCCGAGCACGGCTACCGACCTCGCAACGACAGTGATGGATTAAGCGGGTTTAACAGTCTCTCCAACGTAGGGGGTGGGAAGGCCGAACGAAAAGAGCGCCAGGGCGAGTTGGGGTTCGGTGGGCGGAAGGTCCGGTACTGAAATCCGGTCAGGCGGACAAGTCCCTGCGCAAGTCGACTTACTGGCATGATGAACCGCATGGCGAAGCGGGACGACCCGGAGACCATCGGGCGCAGGGTGCAGCGGCTACGACGGGAACGGGGCCTGACCCAGCGGCAGCTGGCCGAGCCGGCGTACACCCCCGCGTACATCTCCACGCTCGAGGCGGGCCGGGTCCGGCCCTCCGACGAGGCGCTCCGGCACGTCGCCGAGCGGCTCGGGATCGCCTTCGACGAGCTCGCCACCGGGCGTCCCGCCCATCTCGCCACCGACCTGCGCCTGAGGCTGACCGAGGCCCGGCGCACGCTCGCCACCGGGGAGGCCGTGAAGGCGGCCGAGCAGTACACCCGGCTGCTGGCGGAGGCCGAGGAGCACGAACTCGTGGCCGTCCAGGCCGAGGCGCTGCTGGGGCTCGGCGAATGCGCCCTGGAGACCGGCGAACTGGAGAGCGGCCGGCAGTTCTTCGAACGGTCCGAGCAGGCCCTCGCCGACGCGCCGCTGCCCGCCCGGGTCCCCGCGCTGCGCGGCCGCGCCGTCTCCCACTACCTGGCGGGCGAGCTGCGCTACGCCGTCTACCTGCTGGAGTCCACCCTCGACGAGCTCAACCGGGGCGGACTGCACGACCCGGACGCTCTGCTGCTGCTCTACGCCGGCGTCATCGGGCCGTACATGGACATGGGGGCGCACGCGCGGGCGGCCCAGGCGGCCGAGTTCGCGCTCGCGCTGGCCCCGCAGGCGGGCGATCCCGCGCTGGTGGCCCGGATGCACCGGTCGGTGGCCCGCACCCTGCTCGCCGAGGGACGGATCGCCGAGGCCGACGCCTCGCTCGCCAAGGCCGCGGAGCTCTACCGCGCCCTCCAGCTGCGCACCGAACTCGCCAACTGCCACTGGATGCGCGGCTACGTCTGCGCGCAGAACGGCGAACTGGAGCGTGCCGAGGAGGAGTTGCGGGCCGCCCAGGCCATGCTGTCCGCCAAGCGGGCCGCGCTCTACACCAGCCAGGTCGTGGTCGAGCTGGCCGACGTCCTGCACCGGCGTGGCAAGTCGGCGGAGGCGGCCGACCTGCTGCGGAACGTCCTGGGCGACCTCTCCCCCGAGCGGGGCGCCGTGCACGCCGCCGCCGCGCACCGGCTGCTCGGCATCATCGCCGAGGACGCCCGCGACACGGAGGCCGCCGAGGAGCACTACGTGCGGGCGCTGAGCCTGCTGGAGCGGGCGGGCGCGGCCGGCGACCTGGCCGACCTGTGCCGCCTCCTCGGGGATCTGCTGCGCCGCACCGGCCGCGTGGAGGCGGCCCTGGACGCCTACCGCACCGGCCTGGGGCACCGCACCGCGCCCGGCACCACGACCCTGGGCCCGGCCCCGGCGCAGCCGCCGCTGTGACGGCCGCGCGCCGCCGCGATGGCGGTCGGCGGCTGCCCCCGAGGCCGTAGTCCGTGGTTTCCGTGGGTGGTTCCCGAGGTGGTTTCCGGGGCGGTTTCCGGGGGTGCGCCGGGGGTACCCGCCGCGCGCCCGGGCCGGGGACCCGCATGCGGCTCTCCGGTGACCGGTGCCAGCGTCTCGCCGCGCGGCGACGGCATGCCCGTGCGGATGGGCGCCAGCGACGCGGCGGCCGCCCGCCTGGCCGAGATCCAGGCCACCCTGGGCGACGGGCCGTCGCTGTACGCGGCGCAGGCCGGTGCGCCCGTGCTGGCCTCCGACCTGACGGCGGACCGCGCCGCCCGGCGCTGGCCGGTGTTCGCCCAGCAGGCGGCCGAGGCCGGCGTCCGGGCCGTGTACTCCGTTCCGCTGGGCGACGACGCCGTCTGCGTGGGCACGCTCGACCTGTACGGCGACGCCCAGCGCTGGCCCTGCTGCGCGCCCACGCCTTCGCCGACGGCCGTACGGCACTCGACATGGCCCACGAGGTGATCACCCACGGCAGGAGACTCGACCGCGACTAGCTGGTGCCCTGACCGGCTGGTGTCCTGACCGGCTGGTGCTCCGACCGGCCGGTGCAGTGACTGGCCGGTGCCGTGACCGGCCGGGGGTCAGGCCCGGGTCCGTGCCTCGCGCTGCACCGCCGTCAGGCGGTCCACGCCGCGCTCGACCGCCAGAGCGGTGCTGTCCTTCGACGGGGTGCCTCCCAGGGCCCCGGTGGTGAGGACGATCGCGTCGTCGCCGACGCGTACCGTGGCGAGGTCCACGGTGAGGGTGGTGTAGGTGTCCTGCTCGTACGACTCGGCGGTGAGCGTGAGGCGCAGGCCCTGGCGGGCGTCGCCGACGTCCGGCAGGGCGAGGTCGGCGACCCGTACGTACAGATCGTCGTAGTTCGTGCTCCTGGCGGTGAAGTCCGCACAGGTCCGCGGCATGGTCCTGAGCCAGGCGAGGGTGCGGTCCACGGCCGCGGCGTGCAGCGCGAGCACCTGGTGGCGCAGTTGGGCCTCGTCGTAGCCGTCGTCGTAGGCGGCCACCGCGTGCGCGCCCGAGGGGGCGCCGAACGGCTCCTCGGTGTAGAGGGCGTCGAGGAGGCGCCCGCACTCGGACGTGTCGGCCTGCGCCTTGAGGATGCTGTCCCGCCAGGTCGCCGCGCCTCCGGTCGGCGCCCACGCCGTTCCGAGGTCCGCCTCGGTCAGCAACGCGGCCCGCGCCTGGTCCTGCGTGAGCGTGCCCGCGGGGTCGTGCGGACGGGTGTCCACCGGTGCGGGGACGTGGACGACCCGGCCGGACTGCCCGGCGGTGCAGGCGGCCTCGGTCAGCAGGGCGGCCGCGCAGAGCGCGAAGGCGGCCAGGACACGGGCCGGGGTACGGGACATGGATGCCTCCAGACGGACGGAACACACGCCGCGGACGTGGCGTCCGGGCGGCGGCGCTCCTCCCACGGCACCACCGGGCGGCTCCGCCCACCAGCGCGCCGGTCCGTCCGGGTGAGCACCGCCGGGGTGGGAACGAAGCTGCGGGCGGGGAAGCGGGGGGCGGGAAGGGGACGGGCGCGCGGTACCGGACCGGGCACGTGACGATGGAACCGGCCCCCTACGGCGGGACCCGTACGCCGACCTGTCCGGCGGGACCCGTACGACGGAAGGAGCGCGCTGTGACCTCGCGGCCCACACCTGTGATCATCGACTGCGACACCGGCGTCGACGACGCGCTCGCCCTGCTGTTCGCCGTCCGCCACCCGGGCCTCGAGCTGCGCGCGGTCTCCTGCGTGGCCGGGAACACGGACGTGGACCAGGTGGTACGGAACACGCTGACCGTCCTGGAGCAGGCCCGTGCTCCCGCCGTCCCGGTCGCGCGGGGTGCCGAGCGGCCGCTGCTCGAACCGCTGCGCACCGCCCATCACGTGCACGGCGGGGACGGCATGGGCGACCTCGGCCTGCCCGCGCCGGCCCGCCGGCCCGTCGACGTGGACGCGGTGACGCTGCTCCACCACGAGATCGCGGCCTGCGACCGCCGGGTCACCCTGATTCCCACGGCGCCGCTGACGAACATCGCCCTGCTGCTGCGCACCCACCCCGGGGTCACCCGCGACATCGAGCGGATCGTGTTCATGGGCGGCGCGGTGGCCACCGGAAACGCCACGTCCGTCGCCGAGTTCAACGTCTGGCACGACCCGGAGGCCGCGGCGGTCCTGCTCACCGCGGGGGTGCCGATCACGATGTACGGGCTCGACGTGTTCCTGCGGGTGCTCGTGCCGGAGGCGGACGTACGGCGGCTGTGCCGGTCCGACGAGCCCGGTGCCCGGCTGGCCGGACGGCTGCTGGCCCACCCCGACCCGGCCACCGGCCACGACGTCCCGCACGGCGGCCTCGGTGACGCGGGCACGGTGTGCTCGGTCGCGGACCCGGAGGGGCTGACCACCCACCGGCTGCCGGTGGAGGTGAACCTCGCGCCGGGACCGGCCCGCGGGCAGACGGTCGTCGACCGCCGCCCGCGTCCGGGCGAGGCGGAACTGCACGGCGAGGCCCGCGAACAGGCCCTGGTGGACGTGGCGTTGGACATCGACGCCGAGCGGTACGTCCGGCTGTACCTGAACACCGTCGAGGGCGCCTCGGACGGGTCCTGAGTCGAGCGTGGGTGCCGCCTCAGCCCGCCGCCGGGCCGGGGCTCGGGTCGCCGGGCAGGACCAGGGGGCTCGACGTGGCGCTCGGCGGCGGGGTGAGCACGACCTCGGGCTGTCCGCCGGAGGGGGGCGGCGGGGTCAGGTCCGACTGGGGCAGCTTGGGCGGGGTCGTCTGCATGAAGAGCACCTGGTCGAAGTTCACCAGGCCGGTCTCCTCCAGAACCGTGATGTGGTCCAGGACGGTGGCGTTGGCCTGGTTGGCGAGCTCGCGGACCAGGCTGTTCTTGGTGGTGGAGCGGATCTTCGCGACGGTGTTGAAGATCGAACCGTGGGTCATGCGGAGGATGTTGGCCAGGTCGGAGTCGAACTGCTTGCCGTCGTCCCCGGCGAGCTGGGTGACGAAGCCCTGCTGCTGGGGGCTGGCGGCGTTCGGCAGCGTGATGTTGAGCATGGGCGCGATCCTGCGGCAGCTCGCGTCCAGTTGCGCGTGACCGTCGATCAGGTGCTCGCCCGCCGTGACGACCTCCTTGGTGGTCCCCTTCTTCACCGCCATCTCGCCGACCGGGTACTCCCACAGCCCGGCCGCGCGCACCTTGACCACGAAGTCCCGGTCGTCCTCCGTCAGCGGCCCCCACTGGGTCTGCGCGATGATCCGGGAGCCGTCGCTGGAGACCTTCTCGAGGCCGAGCATGCCCGGGTAGGCGAGCGCGACCAGGGTCAGGCCGAGGGCACCGCCCACGAAGAGAGTTCCCGTCGCGTTCCGCGAAAAGCGCACCGTGCCTCCTGCCCGGTCATGGTCCCGCCGCCGGCGGTTCGGACACCCACATGTACGGGCCGGGAAGCGCCGAGAACCTTTTGATTCGGTAAAGAACACCGAACGGAAGGTGAGGCTGGTCACGTTCGCGGCTGGTTCGGTCCCCGCGTCGGTCGCGGCACTCAAGTCGCCCGGCTCGCAGCAAGGTTGACACAATGTTGACCAGCTCTGGGGAGAGCCCTGGGGGAGGCCCGCCCTACATTCGGCCGCATGCCCCCACAGCCCCGCGGTGTGCCGACCGCGCTCCCCGTCCTGCCCTACCGCAAGCCCACCAAAGGCCGTGACTACTGGGTGCTGGACGACGTCCTGCCCGACGCGGACGCCGTACGGCAGCGCTGCCTGGCCAAGGACGACTGGGTGAAGGGCTACCCGTACACCTCCCAGACCTGGCCCGGACTGCGGACCATGCCGGGCCTGGAGCCGTCCGAACTCGCCCGCGTCGAGCGGCTGGTGAAGAAGGCGACCGGGGCGAAGGAACTGTGGGTGCAGCAGGCGCCCGACGGCGGAACCCTCAACCACAACTGCGTCCAGGTGGTGGGCGCCGGCGAGAGCGAGCCGAGGCCGCACACCGACTCGCGGGCGCTGTGCCGGTACGCGGCCGTGCTCTACCTCAACCCCTCGGTGCCCAAGGACTGCGGGACCAGCTTCTACCGCCAGCGTCTGCCCGGCGGCCGGCTCGGCGGCAACGTGGTGCAGCCCCCGCACCACAACCTCGTCGAGGCCCTCGGTACGCGGTTCGTCGCGCCGGACGCCTTCGAGGAGGACGTCCGCGTGCCGCACAAGGCCAACCGGCTCCTCCTCTACCACGCCAACCTCGTCCACAGCGCGACCGGTTACTGCGGGCAGAGCCTGGAGGACAAGCGCATGACCGCGGTCTTCTTCTGGATGGCCTGACCCGGCCGCATGGTCGTGTCACCCGAACGGCCCCGTGGCCGGGCCGCCTGGGCGGACGTCGGGCCCGGGGGTCGGGTGATACTCGCCGCATCGACCAGGAGGAGGACGAGATGACCGACACCCGTACCGTCGGCGTTCTGGGCACCGGGATCATGGGCGCCGCGATGGCCCGCAACCTGGCGAAGGCCGGACACACCGTCCGGGTGTGGAACCGCACCCGGGCCAAGGCCGAGCCCCTGGCCGCCCATGGCGCGCAGGTCGCCGAAACCCCCGCCGAGGCGGTGCGCGACGCCGACGTGGTCCTGACGATGCTCTACGACGGCGGGACGGTGCTGGAGGTCATGCGCGAGGCCGCACCCGTGCTCCGCCCGGGCACGGTCTGGGCGCAGTCGACCACGGTCGGCCTGGAGGCGGCCGGTGAGCTGGCCGCCCTCGCCCGCGAGCACGGCCTGGTCCTCTACGACGCCCCGGTGCTCGGTACCCGGCAGCCCGCCGAGGCGGGCCGGCTGACCGTGCTGGCGGCGGGGCCGGCCGAGGGCCGGGAGACGGTGACGCCGGTGTTCGAGGCGGTCGGCGCCCGCACGGTGTGGACCGGTGAGGACGCCGCGGCGGCCACCGCCACGCGGCTGAAGCTGGTGGCCAACAGCTGGGTCATCGCGGCCACCGCGGCGACCGGGGAGGCCCTGGCCCTGGCCAAGGGGCTCGGCGTGGACCCCCAGGGCTTCTTCGACCTCATCGCCGACGGACCGCTCGACATGGGCTACCTGCATGCCAAGGCCGGCGTCATCCTCGACGGCGCGTACCTGCCCCCGAGCTTCGCCGTGGCCACCGCGGAGAAGGACGCCCGCCTGATCGTCCAGGCCGGCGAGGCCCACGGCGTCCGCCTCGACGTGGCCGCCGCGAGCGCCGAACGCTTCGCCCGTGCCGCCGCGCGGGGCCACGCCGACGAGGACATGGCCGCGGCGTACTTCGCCAGCTTCTCCGACGACTCCGGCGGTCCCGGCAAGTCCTAGCTAGCCGTTCCGCCGCCTCTGCTCGCCCGTGTCCGCGCGGGCCGGACCGGTCAGCTGAGGCAGATCACCAGCAGGCACAGGTGGGACGGCGACGTGGGCGTGTCGGTGGGGCTCGTCTGCGGGGGCTGCTGGGCGGTGCCGTCGGATGCGGTGGACCCGGACCCCTGGGGCGCCGCCGGGGACGACGGGGAGGTGGCCGACTGACCCGAGCGGCCCGACTGGCCCGACGGAACCGACGGGGTGGACTGGGCCGCCTGACTCGACGCGGCGGCGGAGGCGGAGCCGTCGGCCGCCGGTGCCGCGGTGTCCGGCAGCGGGGCGGTCCGCACCGTCCGCGCCGGCGCCACGTGTGCGCGGGAGGGCGCCGACGGGGCCTGCGCCGTACGGGGAGCGGCGGCGTCCGGGCGTACGTCCTGCGGAGTGGTGCCCTGCGGCGCCGACCACTGGTGCCGGGCACCGCCCGTGGACGGGGACTGTCCGGCGTCGGAGGGCGCCGAGGCCGGGTCGTCGTGCTGCGCCGGCCGGCTGTCCCCCACGGTGCCCGTGTGCGGTGCCTCCGGTGCCGGGGCCGCCTGCGTGCGGTCGGTGGAGTGCCGGTCCATCGAGGCGACGGTCAGGCCTCCCCCGACGAGAGCAACGGCGGTCGCCACCAGCGCCCTGCGCTGGGTTTTCTTCCAGCGGGCCAGCTGACGGCGCCGAGCCGCCCGCCCCGGCCGCTGCCGCGGTGGCGGTGCGTCCGCCGCGTCCGCGGGGAGGTCGGTGGTGCTGTCGCCGGGGACCCCGGCGGGTGCGACGTCCGGGGCGAGGCCCGCGGCCCCGCCCGCCGCGAGGCCCGTCGTGAAGGCCGTCGCGGAATCGGTCGCGGTATCGGTCGTGAAGGGCGCCGTGACGTCCGGTGCTATGTCCGGCGCGTACGCACCGCAACCGGGGCACACCAGGGCGCCGTTGAGGTGCCTACGGCACGTGGAGCAGTAGTCCATCCGGTCTTCCTGACTAGGCCTGCCGAGCGGCCAGTCACGCTAACAAGGCGCGCGAGGGACTGTGTGCAGCCTGTGTGACGCTCCTGCACGGATTCCCGGCACCCGGTCCGGGCGTGCCGCCGCTCGGATCCGGGCCGGTCGTCGGGCGCCCGGTCAGACACGCTCGGTCAGGCGCGGTCGGTCAGCTCGTCGGCGTACACCTGCGACAGCGGCTGAGGACCCACGTACTGCTGGCAGTTGCACTGCCCCGGCTCGAAGCGCAGCGGCTTCTTGTTCTCGTCCCAGGCCGTCGGCACCTCGACGCGCTCGTGGCACCGGCCGTTCTTGTCGTGCTTGGCCAGATGGTGGGTGCATCCGCAGATCGGCTCCGGCGTCTTGTGCGCCGCCTCGACGGCCAGCCGCTCGGCCTTGGCCGCCTCCAGCAGTTCGAGCTTGCGCTCGTGCCGGTTGCGCAGCGCGCCGCGGACGTTGTCCGCGAGCCAGGCGAAACCGCCCGTCCAGAAGACGATCAGTACAACCCAGATCCAGCCCATCGGCCCTCACCCTTCCCCCGCGGAGTCCACTGTGATTTTAGGAGGTATCCCCGGTGTTTGCGTCGGGCAGGGCCGGGCGGCCTCGCGGACCGGCGGCCGGTGGCGCGGACGCGGCGGCCGGTGGAGCGGGTGCGGGCCCGTCGGGGCACCCGCCGGGGCCGGGGTCCGCCGCCACCGGGCCAGTACCGCCGCCGGGCCGGGCAGCCATCTCGGGGCGCGGCCGTGGAAGAGCGCGAGGACGATCGCCGTGGCCACCGCGATCAGGTGCTCGCGGCCGGCCAGGTTCGGCTTGACCACCGACTCCAGCACCATCGAGCCGCCGGTGAGGAAGAACACGACCGGGGCGCGCCGCACCACGGACAGATAGGTGAACAGGCCCACCACGGCGGCGGACGGCCCGGTGTCGAGGATCCGGCCGGCCCCGGGCGGCAGCCCCAGCCCCCACCAGCCGGGCCCGACCGCGATCATCACCCGCACGGTGAGGGTGCCGGCCAGGGTGGTCGCGTACGAGACGAACAGCGTGCGGCCCCTGCCCAGGGTGAGTTCGGCCAGCGCGAACGCGAGGAACAACTGGGTGATGCCGGCCCACACCGGCAGGTCGAGCGCCGGGACGTACAGCGACACCGGGGTGCGCAGCAGGGCCAGCCACAGCGGCAGATCGGCCTGGACTCCGCCGAGGACCCGTACCACCGCCTCCCCGGCCGGCCGCTGCGCCACCGCGTGGAAGAAGATCACGCCGAAGGCGGCCACGAAGGCCAGCACCAGCCCGGACAGCCCCCGGCGGGCCAGTCGCCGTACCGGGTCGACGACGATGCCGTGCCACTCGGCGCGCAGTGTCCGCACGGCGAACCGGGCGCATCGCGCGGCCACCTCACGCACCCGCACCGATGCGTCGTCCGCCCCCGTGCCGCCGTCCGGCGGCCGGTCGTTCCGCTCCCCGCGGCCCCGCCACTCGTCGTCCGCAGGTCCCCCCGGACCCGCCGAACTCCCTGGTCCCCCCGGCCGCCCCAGCCGCTCCCTCGTACCGCTGTACTGCTGCACCGCTGTCCGGCTCCTTAGCAGTTCCCCCCACCCCACCGTGCGCACAACCGTATGGACCGTAATCCAGTTCGCCGCGTTCCCACAGACGGCCTCACAGCGGGGGCAGCGGTGGCGGGGGCGGCAGGGGCGGCAGGGGCGACAGCGGCCGCGTCGGGTTCAGGGCGGGATGGCGCAGGACGGAGTGCAGGGCCGCCACGGCACCGCGCACCGCCGCGGTCTGCGGCCGCGGCACCGCCCGGACGTGGCTGCGCAGCCGCGCGGAGAGCCGGTAGGCGACCTCGGGCCGCAGGGCGCCGCCGCCGACGAGCAGGGGGCCGCGGTCGAGGGCGTCGGCGTATGCGGGCCGGGGGTCGTCGCGCAGCAGCCCGGTGACCATCGTGGTGACGGCGGTGACCAGTTCGGCGAGCGCGCCGGCGCGCACGTCGTCGGTGCCCATGGTGGCCCGGCGGGCGGCGGCCACCCGGCCGTCGGTGAGCAGGGCCACCTCGCTGAGCTGCGCGCCGACGTCGATGACGAGCATCGCGCCGGACAGGTCGGCGCCGGCGCCCAGGGCGGCGGCCCGGACACCGTCGATGGTCAGCACGGCCTGCGGCCGCAGTACCTGAAGGACGCCGACGGCGGCGGTGTGGAGCCGCGGCCCGCTCAGGACGGGGGCGGTCACGACGACGACGGGCCGGACGTCGTGCGGGACGCGGTCGGCCAGCAGCCGGGAGACGAGCCGGGTCGCGCCGGCCGGGTCGACGACGGTGCCGCGCCGCACGGGGCGGGCGGCGGCCGAGCCCTGGTGGGTGACGGTGGGCACGTCGAGGATGTCGCCCATGCCCTGAGCCCAGACCCGGGTCCGCGCACTGCCCAGATCAAGGGCGATGCCCGGACCGCGCCCGTGGACCGCCCCGGTGGGCCCGCGGCCTCCCGGGGCGGCGGTCGCCGTGCTGTCGCCGAGGATCACCGGTCGGCCTCCTTCACCTCGGGCAGGAAACGCGCGTGCCGGGCAGGAATCGCGCGTGCGCACCGCCTCGCGTGGCGGCGCCGTCGGGCGCGGGGACCGGATCAGCCGGCGCGCTGCTGGCAGGGCACGCAGCAGCGCGCGTACGGCAGGATCTCCAGACGCTCCACCGGGATGGGCTTGGCGCAGTCCTCGCAGTCGCCGTAGGAGCCGTCGTCCAGCCGCGCGAAGGCTGCCTCGATGTCCTTCAGCGCCCGTTTCAGGGCGGTCTCCTGCGCGGTCAGGAGGTCGTCGGCCTCCTGACCGCCGTCCTCGCTCTCCTGGACGGCCCGCAGCTGGGCGAGGCGGGAGTTGCGCTCGTGTTCGAGGCGCTGCCGGGCATCGTGCGCGCTCAGGCGCTCGGCCGCGGAGGCACTGCTGGTGGTCTCCCACGACATCGGCGATACGGTCCCTTCGAACTGGCCCTTCTGGCAAAAGGAGCCGGTGACGAGGGGGGCCGCGGTGACGTACGGCCCCCCTCCTGACCCTCCAGCGTGGCCGCGCGAGCGCACCGCGGCCATCGGTCGCAGTACCCATTTCCGGTGGGCGGCGGGGTGCACCACCGCCCACCGCAACGGACACCCCAAAACCGGGCGGCCGGTGCGGACCGGCGGGCGGGGCTGCCGCGCCGGGTGCCGCCCGGGGTGCGACCCGAGGTGCGGCTGTGGCGGCGGTGCATCTCGATGGCCAACGGGGTGGCGGTGAACACCGAGGAGTAGGTGCCGACCACGAGACCGATGAGCAGCGCGAGCGCGAAGTCGGTCAGCGAGTCTCCGCCGAACACCGCCAGGGAGGCGAGGATCAGCAGGGCGCCCATGCCGGTGTTGATCGTTCGGGGCAGTGTCTGCTGGATCCCCAGGTTGGCGAGTTGTGGCAGCGGCATCTTGCGGTCGCGTCCGAGCAGCTCCCGGATCCGGTCGAACAGGACGACCGAGTCGTTGACCGAGTAGCCGATGACGGTGAGCAGCGATGCCAGGAACACGCCGTCGATGGGCTTGCCCAGCCAGGCGAAGACGCCGACGAGGATGACGACGTCGTGCGCGAGCGCGGTCACCGCGGCGGTGCCCCACAGCCAGCGGAAGCGGGCGGCGAGGTACAGCAGCTGGGCGCCCAGGGCCACGGCGAGGGCGATGAGCGCGTTGCGGCGCAGTTCCTCGCCCAGGCTGGGCCCGATCTGCTCGTCGCGGACCTTCTCCGTCTCGCCGCCGAGGGAGCTGACGGTGTCGGTGACCTTGGCCGCCTCGGCGTCGGTCAGGTCCTCGGTGCGCACGGTCAGGCCGTTGTCGTTGGAGGACTGCACGAGCGCGCCGGGGAAGCCCGCGTCGGCGAGGGCGCTGCGGGCCCGGTCGGGGTTCACGGCGGTCGCGGTGGTGTACTCGATCAGCCGGCCGCCGGTGAACTCCAGGCCGAAGTTGAGGCCCCGGGCCACGATGCCCGACCCGGCGAGCACGAGCACGACCGCGGCGGTGGCCAGCCAGCGGCGCGGGTGGCGCATCAGCTGCGGGTCGCGGCGCACGACGAGGTTGCGGATCCAGCCGGTGTTCGCGAGGCCGGTCAGCAGGGGACGGCGGCGCACCGACGCGCGGGACACCGCGAACTCGGCGAGCACCCGGGTGACCACCAGGGCGCTGAACATGGAGGCGAGGACTCCGAGGGCGAGGGTGACGGCGAAGCCGCGCACCGGCCCGGTGGACAGGAAGAACAGCAGCCCGGCCGCGATCAGCGTGGTGATGTTGGAGTCGGCGATCGCGCTGAAGGCGTTGCGGAATCCGGCGGTCAGGGCCGAGCGCGGACTCGGCCGGTGCATGCCGGCGTACTCCTCACGCGCTCGTTCGAAGACGAGCACGTTGGCGTCCACGGCCATGCCGATCGCCAGGACGAAACCGGCCAGGCCCGGCAGGGTCAGGGTCGCGCCGAGGGCGGCCAGGGCGGCGTAGGAGAGCACTCCGTAGCAGAGCAGGGCCAGGGCCGCGAGGAAGCCCGTGAGGCGGTAGACGGTGATGATGAACAGGATCGTCAGGGCGGTGCCGATCACCGCGGCCCAGGCGGTCGCCTTGATGGCGCCGGCGCCGAGGGTGGGGCCGATGGTGTGCTGTTCGACCGTCTCGACCGGCACGGGCAGGGCGCCGCCGTTGATGAGCAGCGCCAGATCGCGGGCCTCGGCGTCGTCGAAGGAGCCGGTGATCTGCGTGGAGCCGTCGGCGATGCCCGTGCCGCAGGCGACGGACGGGGAGACCTGCGGCGAGGAGATGATCCGGTCGTCGAGCACGATGGCCACCCGGCGCGCGGGGTCGCCGACCTGGCGGCACGCGGCCTCACTGGTCAGCTTGGCCCACGCGGCCCGGCCCGCCTTGTCGAAGTCGACGGTGACGGTCCAGCCGGCGCCCGTCTCCTGGTCGAAGAGGGCTTGGGCGCCCTTGACGTCCTTGCCGGTCATGGCGCTGTCCTGAAGGCGCAGCCGCTGCCCCGACTCGTCGGGCAGGACGAGCTCCTTCGGCTCCCCGGGTTCCGTCTTCCCGGATTCCGGCTTCCCGGGTTCCGTCGACTTCTCGGGTTCCTTCGAGGCGTCGGGCTCGGACTTGGCGGGGTCCTCGGTGGCGTCGGGGGCGTCGACAACGCCGGTCACCGGGTGGAAGGTCAGCTGGGCGGTACGGCCGAGCACGTCGGCCGCCTTCTTGGGGTCCTGCACGCCGGGCAGCTCGACGATGATCCGGTTGCTGCCGGAGCGGACGAGGGACGGTTCGGAGACGCCGAGTCCGTCGACCCGGCCGCGCAGCACTTCCACGGCGCGGTCGGTGGCCTCGCGGTCGGCCTTGGCGGTCGGGGTGGAGCGGGTCTCCAGGACGATCTGGGTGCCGCCGCGCAGGTCGAGTCCGAGGCGGACCGGAACGGTGGCGGCGATGTAGACGGACAGGGCGATCACGGCGAGGGCGAACAGCGCTCTCACCCGGGAGGTTCGGTTCGTGCGTTTCGTGGGTTTCGTGCGTTTCAACGGGGCCTCCGGCAGGCACGCCGCGACTGCGGCCGACGCGGTCACGGCGGTCGAGGGGCGAACGGGGACGTCAGATGCCGAAGGCCCGCGGCGGCGCCCGGCCGCCGTCCTGCACCACGTGCACCGTGCGGGCGGCCACGGTCACCGGGACCGGTCGCGTCCGCCCGGGTGCGGGGAGGGGGACGTCCGTGACATCCCCGGTGGTGGCGAACTGCCCGTGCGCGACGGGCCGGTCCCCGTGGAACTCCTGCCGGGTGCCGTCCTGCGCGGAGCAGACGACGGTGCACCCCTGCCCGGCATACGGCGCGTCCGCAGGACGCCCCCCGGCGCCGGGGGCGCCGGTACTGGGAGCGGAGCCGGGCACCCGGGTCTTTCCGTGCTCTTCGTGCTTTCCGGGCGTTCCGGTGCCGGCGGGCGCGAGGGCCGCCGCGGAGGCCGGCGTGGGCGTGATGGGTGCGGGCAGTGGCGGGGGGCTGCCGGTGGTGAAGACCGCCAGGAGGGTGAGCAGGACGGCCGTCACGAAGGCCGGCACACGGGAGGCGGAGACGGTGCTCGACGCTCGGTGCATGCACCGTCCCCTTTCCTGGTGGCACTCGTGGCGGACGCTGTCGTACCCGGGTTCCCGGCCGGGGAGTGGGCAGCCGGGACCCCGGGGGGTCGTGGGGCGGGCGGTCAGGGTTCGATCAGGCCCGCCCGGATGGCGTAGCGGGTGAGCTCCAGGCGGTCGCGCAGACCGAGCTTCTGCAGCAGGTTGGCGCGGTGCCGCTGGACGGTCTTGATGCTGATGAAGAGGATCTCGCCGATCTCCTTCGAGGAGTGCCCCTCCGCCACCAGCTTCAGGACCTCCTCCTCGCGGGGCGTCAGGACCTGGTCCGGGGTCTCCTCGCCGTGGCGGACCCGGTCGAGGTAGTTGCGGATGAGCGCGGTCACCGCGCCCGGGTACAGGAACGGCTCGTCCCGCATCGCCGCCCGGCACGCGGCGACCAGGTCCTGGTCGGCGACGGACTTCAGCACGTACCCGCTGGCACCGGCCTTGAGCGCCTGGAAGAAGTACTGCTCGTTGTCGTGCATGGTGAGCATCAGGATCCGCAGGTCCGGCTTGAGCGCGACCAGCTCGCGGGTGGCCTGGAGTCCGGTCAGCCGGGGCATCGCGATGTCCAGCACAGCGAGGTCGATGTCGCGCGTGCGGGCCATCTCGATGGCCTCCGCGCCGTCGCCGGCCTCGGCGACCACCTCCAGGTCCGGTTCCTGGTCGAGGATGAGCCGCACCCCCCGGCGCACCAGCGCGTGGTCGTCGGCGAGCAGGATGCGGATCGTGGTCGGGTCGGACATGATCAGGTCTGCTTCCTGGGGACGACGGGCGCGGTCAGCCGGACCTCGGTTCCGGCCGCGGGGGCGGGGGCGATGTCGAGTCCGGCCCCGATGAGCAGGGCTCGCTCGCGCATGCCGCGTATACCGGCGCCTTCGCACGCGGCCTTGATGCCGCGGCCGTCGTCGGTGATGGCCAGTACCACGGCGTCGTCGGTGCGCCGCAGGCTGACCTCGATCCGTTCGGCGTCCGCGTGCCGGGCCACGTTGGTCAGGCTCTCCTGGGCGACACGGTAGAGGACCAGCTCGGTCTCCGGTTCCAGGGCGGGCAGGTCGGCGTCGAAGCGGCGCACCACCTGAAGCCCGGTGTGGGTGGCGAAGTCGTGGGTCAGCGAGGTCAGCGCGGCGACCAGACCGAGGTCGTCCAGGACGCCGGGCCGCAGCCGGCGCACCAGCCGGCGGACCTCGTCCAGGCTCGACCGGGTGATCTCCTGCGCCTGGTGCAGTTCGTCGCGCAGCGGTGGGGCCGCCTCGTCCGCGGCCCGCTTGAGCGCGAGCAGGATCGCGGTCATGCTCTGGCCCACCTCGTCGTGCAGCTCCTGCGCGATACGGCGCCGCTCGGCCTCCTGGGCGAGCAGGACCCGGGCACTGCTCGTCGCGCGCTCGTTCTCCAGCCGGTCGAGCATGGCGTTGAACGTGCGGATCAGCTCGGCGACCTCACCGCCGCCCTGTTCGGGCAGCCGCTGGCCGGGGCGCAGCAGGTCGACGGTGGTCATCAGCTTCGTCACCCGGCCCAGCGGGGCCAGCCCGAAGCGCAGCAGGGCGGCGTTGGCGACCAGCATGACGGCCAGGCCGCCCACCAGGATGACGGCCTCGGTCAGCACGACCGGCACCGAGACGGTCACCGGGGCCCACAGCAGCAGGGCGGTGGCCGAGCCCAGCACCACCGCGTTGAGCCCGAAGATCCGCCAGAACAGGGACACCGGGGTCAAGCCTCCTTCCGTGATGCGGTCTGCCTCTACTGTCGGGCATCGCGCATCCTGGACGAGCCGCGGCCCCTGGTCCCGACCGGGCCTGCCGCCAGTCTGCCGTTCGCCGGCCGCCGGGAGCGATGGGGCACGCTCCCCATTTCGCCGGGTGCGCCCTACCCATGCCCCGGTCGAGTGGATCCCCCGATCGGCCGCAAATGGGCTCTGGACCCGATGGGAAACCGCGGCGGGTTCGACCAGGGTTGAGCGGTGACCGACCCCCGTTGCAGAAAGAAGGGCACTGAAAATGTCGCTCGACGCCGCCCGGACCGAACCCCGTGAGCGCCAGTCTGCTCAGGAGGCCCGCCGGCGCCTTGAACACGCCCGCGAGACCCGGATGGTCCAGCTGGAAGCCCTCGGCGAGACCGGGCAGACGGCGGACGACCACCTGATGTCCTCCCAGCGTGAGGCCATCCAGGGGGTGCTCAAGGAGATCGATGAGGCGTTCGCCCGGATCGAGGACGGCACCTACGGGACCTGCCTGGGCTGTGGCAAGCCGGTTCCCGCGGAGCGCTTGGAGATCCTGCCGTACACGGGTCACTGCGTCGGCTGCCGGCGCCGCAGCGCCTGACCGCCGCCCGCCCGTCCGCCCTGCCTTCGTCTTCCGCCCTGCCCGAGGGGTGAAATGGTGAACCACCAGATCATCGACGACCGCGACACGTCCCTGACGGTCGAGGACCTCGCCGTGCTCCGCGCGAACCTCGACGAGCAGCGGCTGTTCCGTCAGGAGCAGCTGGAGCAGATCTCGGCCGCCGCGACGTCCCGCGCGGACGCCCTGCTCCAGCGGCAGGCCTCGCAGGTGGAGGTCCGCGTCAAGCTCGCGGCCTCCGCCCGCATGGTCCTCGCCGACGTCGAGGCGGCCCTGGAGCGTATGGACGACGGCAGCTACGGCGTCTGCCACCTGTGCCGGCGTCCCATCGCACGGGAACGGCTGGAGATCGTGCCGCAGGCCCGCTACTGCGCGCGCTGCCAGCAGGTCAGGGAGGCCGGGCGGTGAGCGTGACCCAGCGTTCGCGTGCGGCCGCGGCCGCACGGCACCGGTCGTGGCCGCTGGGTCGGCAGGGCTGGGGCGTCGCCCTCGACATGGGCAGCGCCCGTACCCGCGCCTGGGTCGCCGGGCGGGGTCTCGTCCTGGACGTTCCCACGGTGACGTTCCCCGGCTCCGGGGCGGTGTATCCGATCCAGCGCGGCACGATCATCGACACCGCGGGCACGGCCCGGATGCTCGACCGCCTGCTCGGTAACCGCCTGCCCCGCTTCACCCGCCCCCTGGTCGTCCTCACCGCGCCGGTACTGGACGGGGTGGCCTTCCGGAACGAGGCCCGTACGGCGGTGGAGGTGCTGCGGCCGCGCGGGGTGCTGACCGTTCCCAGCGCGCGGGCCGTCGCCCTGGCCGCGGGCGCGGACCTGTCCCGCCCGCTGCTCGTGGTGGACATCGGCGCGCATCTGACCGAGGTGGTGCTGCTGTCGGAGGGCGCCGTCGTCGACGCGCGCCGCACCGCGCTGGGCACCAGCGACCTCGACTCCGCCTCGCCGGTGCAGATCTGCGAGGCGGTGGCCACGATGGTGACCGCGATGCTGCGCCAGGACCGTACGTCGCTCACCGTGGACGCGCTGCGCCGGGGCGCGCTGCTGGCCGGCGGGGGCGCCCTGCGCCCGGAGATCACCTACCACCTCACGGGCAGGCTGCACGCGCCCCTCAAGGCCGTGGCGGCGCCGCACACCGCTGCCGTTCGCGGTGCCGCCACCCTGCTGCGCGACGCGCACGACCACCCCGACGGCCCGGCGGGCGAGTCCTTCGAGCCGCCCGCCTTCTAGACCAGCCCCCGTCCCCACCGCACCAGCGCCACGGATCCCACGAAGCCCACTGGGTCCACGAGCCCACTGGGTCCACGAGCCCATTGGGTCCACGAGCCCATTGGGTCCACGAGGACACGGGCCCACGGGCCTACGAGGCCCACGAGGACACGGAAGGAGGGCCGCAGCATGGCCGGCGGCATCCCTCGGGCACAGCCGCCCCCCGAAGGACTGTCCCCCGACGAACCGCTCCCCGACGAACTTCCCAGCCGCGTGCTCTGGCGCCTGCGGCGCAACCCGCTGCGCCGCCCGAGCGACCTGCTCCAGGCGTGGATCGGCCTCGGCGTCCTGCTGGCGGTACTGGCCGGCACGCCCGTGGCGGTGTTCCTCGTCGGCGACACCGCCCTGCGCCACTACGCGCGGGCGGCCGAGCACCAGGACAGGACGCGGCGTCAGACCACCGCGGTCCTCCTGCACGACGCACCCCGCCATCCCGAACCGGGCTCCGCGGAGGCGAGGAACACCCGCTACCCGGTACCGGTCCGCTTCACCGACCCGGGCGGGCTCGCCCGCACCGCCAGGACCCACGTCGAGCCCGGTCTGCCCGCGGGCAGCTCCGTCGACGTATGGGCCGACACCGACGGGCGGCTCACCGAGCCGCCCCTGACCGCCGCTCAGGTCCGCGGCCACAGCACGGGCTGGGCGGCCCTCGCCGCCCTGACCGTCCCGGTCGCCGGCGCCGGAGCGTACGGCGCCGCCTGCCTGCTGCTCCGCCGCCGCAACCTGGCCGCCTGGGACAGCGCCTGGGCCCGCACGGCCCCTCGTTGGACGCCCTCCTCGTGATCTCTCCGCGGTCCCGTGGCGCCGACGGCTACGGGCCGCGCCGCCCCGTACCCGGTACGGCCCGTGAAGGCGGAGGCACGGTCCGGCCCCGGATTCCCGATCTTGACGCTGCACTGTCAGGTCACCGGCATGGAAGCCCCATCGAACGCTGCCGGAAACCGGCAATGTGCGCGGCGGACCTGATCGGGCATCATGTCGCCAGGGGAGCACCGCGGACGGTTCCGGTGCCGGGCACCGGCAGATGTCCGGTTCCGGAACCGGCAGGGGGACGTACCGCCGCCCGGTGTGCCGCAGGGGGAAGAGGGGGCTCGACGACGTTGCGGCGCATCCGCCGCCCGCTGCCCGGCGCCTGAGCCGCCGGGACACGGCGGGGGCCGGACCCGGCCACCCGGTCTCTCCCTTACTCACCGTTCCTTACCGTCAAGGACGTATGCCATGGAACTCATCGGCGCACTCGTCGCGGCCTGCCTGCTCGTCGTGGTCCTCATGCTGTTCTTCTTCTCCCGGCTGTTCCGGAAGGTGGAGCAGGGCAAGGCCCTGATCGTCTCCAAGATGCGCAAGGTCGACGTGACCTTCACCGGCCAGGTCGTCCTGCCGGTGCTGCACAAGGCCGAGGTCATGGACATCTCGGTGAAGGCCATCGAGATCACCCGCACCGGCCGCGAGGGCCTCATCTGCCGGGACAACATCCGCGCCGACATCCGCATCACGTTCTTCGTGCGGGTCAACAAGACCGTCGAGGACGTCGTCAGGGTCGCCCAGGCCGTCGGCACCACTCGCGCCAGCGACCGGGACACGTTGCAGGAGCTGTTCCACGCCAAGTTCTCCGAGGCGCTGAAGACCGTCGGCAAGCAGATGGACTTCACCGACCTCTACACCAAGCGTGAGGAACTGCGGTTCCAGATCATCGAGGTCATCGGTGTCGACCTGAACGGCTACCACCTCGAGGACGCGGCGATCGACTACCTGGAGCAGACGCCGCTGACCCAGCTCGACCCGGGCAACGTCCTCGACGCCCAGGGCATCCGGAAGATCACCGAGCTGACGGCCGTGGAGCACGTGCGTACCAACGAGGCGCAGCGCACCGAGCAGAAGGAGATCACCCGGCAGAACGTCGACGCGCGCGAGGCCATCCTGGAGCTGGAGCGCCGTCAGGCCGACGCCGAGATCAAGCAGAAGCGGGAGATCGAGACCTCCCGCGCCCGCGAGGAGGCCGAGACCGCCCGCGTGGTGGAGGAGGAGCGGCTGCGCGCGCAGAGCGCCTTCCTGCGCACCGAGGAGGAGCTGGGCGTCCAGCGCGAGAACCAGGCCCGTGAGGTCGCGGTCGCCGCGAAGAACCGCGAGCGGGTCATCGCCATCGAGAACGAGCGCATCGAGAAGGACCGCCTCCTGGAGGTCATCGCCCGGGAGCGGGAGACCCAGCTCACCCGGATCTCCGCCGACAAGGAGGTCGAGGCGGAGAAGCGGGAGATCGCCGAGGTCGTCCGCGAGCGGGTCGCGGTGGACCGTACGGTCGCCGAGCAGGAGGAGTCCATCAAGAAGCTGCGCGCCGTGGAGGAGGCGGAGCGCGAGCGCCAGGCCGTGATCATCGCCGCCGAGGCGGAGGCGCAGGAGAAGCTGGTCAAGGACATCAAGGCCGCCGAGGCAGCCGAGCAGGCCGCCACCCACCGCGCGGCCGAGGAACTGACGCTGGCCGAGGCCCGGTTGAAGACCGCCGACCTCGACGCCCGCGCCAAGCTGCGCATGGCGGAGGCCGTCAAGGCCGAGGCCGCCGCGGAGGGGCTGGCCGCCGTCCAGGTCCGCGAGCAGGAGGCCGAGGTCATCGAGAAGGCCGGCCGTGCCGAGGCCGAGGCGCTGCAGGCCCGGCTGCGTGCGGAGGCCGAGGGCGCTCAGGCCAAGGCGCTGGCCGAGGCCCAGGGCACCGAGGCGCTGCTGCGTGCGGAGGCCGAGGGCGCTCAGGCCAAGGCGCTGGCCGAGGCCGCCGCGATCGGCGAGAAGCTGAAGGCCGAGGCGGCGGGCCTGACCGAGAAGGCGGCCGCGATGGCCGCCCTGGACGAGGCCTCCCGCGAGCACGAGGAGTACCGGCTGCGGCTCCAGGCGGAGAAGGAGATCCGGCTGGCCGGCCTGGAGACGCAGCGGCAGGTCGCCGAGGCGCAGGCCACGGTCCTCGCGACCGGCCTGGAGCACGCCGACATCGACATCGTCGGCGGCGAGTCGGTCTTCTTCGACCGCCTGATGAGCGCGATCTCGTTCGGCAAGGGCGTCGACGGGTTCGTGGAGAACTCCCGTACCGCGCAGGCCCTGGCCGCGCCCTGGCTGGACGGCTCGTCGAGCTTCACCGACGACCTCGGCCGGATCCTCGGCCAGTTGGGCTCGGCCGACGTCAAGAACCTGACGGTCTCCGCGCTGCTGATGAAGATGATGCAGTCGGGCGGCACGAACGCCGGTCAGCTCCAGCAACTCCTCGACCGCGCCGGTGAGCTGGGCATCGCCGACACCCCGCTCACCGCCCTCAACGGCACCGCCCGGGCCTGACGACCCGCGGGACAGGCCCCAAGCCACCATCGGAGGAAGACGGTTGGGGCCGGTCCCGCGGACCACGCCGACAGCGGCGGGCCGAGAAGCCCCGCCGGCGGGGCCCGGCCCGATCCGCCGGACCGGCCGGGCCCCGGGCCCGCACCTCTTCGTGAAGGGACGCACCACCCATGGCCACCGCCCTGGAGACGGGTTCGTACGACTCCGTGGACACCGGAACGTACGAGGTGCTGCGCGACCGGCTGACCGCGCAGGCCGCCGAGCTCGCCCGCGGTGCCGAGCGACTCAACGCCCGACGGGCCGAGGAGTTCGGCGCCACGCGCCTGGACCTCACCGGCACCGGCCGGCTGCGCACCGAGCACCCCAGCGTGCCGTGCGACGTCGTGGCCGTCGGCGACCGCCTGCTGTTCGGCTACCACGGCAACCGGACCGAGCGCGAGGTCGGCGACGTCCTCGCGCTGTACGACCGGGACGTGAACCGGCTGCCCGAGGACGCGGTGCCCGGACTCCTCGACGACCCCGCCTTCGTGCGGGAGTTCGGGGCCCTGCACCGCTACTACCGGCAGGCCCGGCTGCTGAGCCTGCGCCGCGTGGAGGGCCGGCTCCTCGCCGTCTTCCGGACCGGCGAGAAGGCCGGCGACATCCGGGTGCTGCGCTGGACGATCACGTCCGACGGCCGGGCCGAGTTCCTGGACGGGCGCGGCGAACGCGACCATGTGCCGCCGCCCTCCCACGACTTCGAGTGGACGGCGACCGGCCGCGAGGACCAAGTGCCGGGCCGCCACCCGCACGTCTCCGTGCGCGGCGAGATCTTCGTGTCCACCGTCGGCGGCCACCTCACCGTCAAGACGGAGGACGACACCGAGACCGGCGAGGGCATCCACAGCGAGCCGGTCGACGAGCCGCTCCAGGCCCTCGCCGACGCCGACATCGCCTACGCGAGCGTGGGCCCGCTGATCCTGCTGCGGATCCGCCCCTACAAGGAACAGGCCCACCGCCACCTCGTCTTCCACACCCTCACCAGGACCGTGGTCCGCCTCGACGGCATCGGGCAGGCCTGCCGCCGCCTGCCCGACGACCAGGGCATCGTGTTCCCCGGGGGCTACTGCCTGGCCACCGGCGCCCGCAAGACCTACGAACTCGACAGCTCAGGGCTTGAGTTCGAGCGCGAGGTGCGTTCTCCCTACGGCGAGGACGTGCTGTACGCCTTCCACGCGCCGGACGGGGGACGCAGCCTGCTGCTGTCGTACAACACCATCCGCGAGGAGGTCGCCACCCCGCTGTCCTGCCACGGCTGGGCGCTGTTCGACGACGGCACGCTGACGGCGCTGCGCACGGACCCCTCGGCCGGGCCCGACGAGCCGGGCCGCGTACACCCCCTCCAGCTGTGGAGCTCCCCCTACGTCTCCGACACCCACGCCGGCGCCACGGGCACCGGGCCCCTCGGGCGGATCGGCAACGCCGACCTCGTACGCGGCATCTCCGACTGCCTGTCCATCGGCCGCGCCGTCGCCGAGACCACGCCGACCGTCGAGGTGTACGAGGCACTGGCCGCCGCCTGCGTCCGCGCCCTCGACACCCACCACTGGCTGGGCGAGGAGGAACTGGGGGACCTGCGCACCCCGCTGGACGCCGTGCGGGCCACCGCCGAGCAGGTGCTGGAGGAGTTCCGCACCGTCCAGACCCTGACCCGGCAGGCCGCCGACGCGCTCGAGGCGGTCGCGGGCCGGCTCGCAGCGGTGGTGCGCCGGCTGCGCGGCGAGGCACCGCGCGGCGCCGCCGCCTGGGTCGGCGGCCTGAGCGAACTGAGGCAGGCCCAGGGCCACCTGCTGACCCTGAAGGAGATGCGGTACGCCGACACCGCCCGCATCGACGAACTCGCCGCCGAGGCGGAGGCTGACCTCGCCACGTTCGGGCAGCGGGCGGTCGCCTTCCTGGCCCGCGAGGACGCCTTCGCCGACCACCACGAGGAGGTCGAACGCCTCGCCGTCGAGGCCGAGTCGATCGGCAGCGTCGCCGAGGCGGCACCGGTCGCCGACCGGCTCGACGACCTCGCCGGCACGCTGCGCACGGTCACCGAGGTCGTCGCCGGCCTCGACATCGGCGACGCCACCGTGCGCACCTCCGTCCTGGAACGCATCGCCGAGGTGCTGGGCGGCGTCAACCGTGCCCGCGCCCTGCTCGACGCCCGCCGCCGTGAACTGCGCGACCAGGAGGGCCGCGCCGAGTTCGCGGCCGAGTTCGCGCTGCTCGGCCAGGCCGTCACCGGCGCGCTCGCGGCCGCGGACGATCCGGACGCCTGCGACGAGCAACTCGCGTCCATGCTGGTGCGGCTGGAGAACCTGGAGTCCCGCTTCGCGGAGTTCGACGACTTCCTCGGCGAGCTGGCCGACAAGCGCACCGAGATCTACGAGGCCTTCTCCGGCCGCAGGCAGGGCCTCCTGGACGCCCGCGCCCGCCGCGCCGAACAACTCGCCGCCTCGGCGGGCCGGGTGCTGGAGACGATCGCCCGGCGCGCGGCCACCCTCGCCGACACCGACGCCGTCAGCACCTTCTTCGCCTCCGACCCGCTGGTCGCCAAGGCCCGCCGCACCGCCGAGGAGCTGCGCGAACTCGGCGACCCGGTACGGGCCGAGGAGTTGGACGGCCGGCTGAAGTCCGCCCGCCAGGAGGCGGCCCGCGCGCTGCGCGACCGTACCGACCTGTACGCCGACGGCGGCCGTACCCTCCGCCTGGGCACCCACCGCTTCGCCGTCACCACCCGGCCGCTCGACGTCACCCTGGTCCCGCACGGCGACGGCCTCGCCTTCGCCCTGTCCGGCACCGACTACCGCGCCCCGGTCACCGACCCGGACTTCGCGGACACCCGCCCGTACTGGGACCGGCGGCTGCCGTCCGAGTCGCCCGAGGTCTACCGCGCCGAACACCTCGCCGCCCGGCTGCTGCGCGAGCACGGCGCGGCCGTCCTGGGGGAGGCCGACCTGCCGGCCCTGGTGCGTCGGGCCGCGGAGGAGGCGTACGACGAGGGCTATGAGCGCGGCGTCCACGACCACGACGCGACGGCGATCCTCACCGCCCTGCTCCCCCTGTACGAGCAGGCCGGCCCGCTGCGCCAGGAACCCGCAGCGCGGGCCGCCGCCCAGCTGTTCTGGGCGCACGGCACCACCGCCGAGGCCCGCACGGCCTGGTCCCGCCGAGCGGCCTCCCTGGCCCGCGCCCGCGCCACCTTCGGCCCGTCCCCCGCCATCGCCGAACTCATCACGGAACTCGCGACGTCCCTGGAAACCTGGCCGCCACCCATCGCCGGTCCCGCCCCTCTGGGCGCGGGCGACCTCGCGCACGCCGCCGCGGTGTATCTGTTCGAGGAGCTGACCAGCGGTCCCGGCGGGTTCGTCATCAGTGCCGCCACCCGCACCCTGCTCGACAAGTTCCGGCGCACCGTGGGCAGTTCCGCCTACGACGAGGACCTGGCCGCGCTCGACGACCTCGCCGCGCGCCGCCAGCTGGCCGGGGCGTGGCTGTCGGCGTACGTCACCTCCACCGGCACCGAGATCACCGCCGGGGACCTGGCCGAGGCGGTGGCCGCCGAGCTGTGCCCGGACCTGCCCCGCTACGAGTCCGAGGTCTCCCCGGTGACCACGGTCGAGGGTTTGCTCGGCGCCCACCCCCGCATCGAGGGCCGCTCCCTGACCCTGCGGATCGACGAGTTCCTGGCCCGCACCGAGCGGTTCGAGACGCGGGAGGCACCCGCCTTCCGCGCCTACCAGCGCCGCCGCACCGCCCTGGTCGACGCCGAGCGTGCCCGGCTGCGCCTGGACGATCACCGTCCGCGCTCCATGGCGGCGTTCGTCCGCAACCGGCTCATCGACGAGGTCTACCTGCCCCTCGTCGGCGACAGCCTCGCCCGCCAGCTCGGCACCGCGGGTGAGACCAAGCGCACCGACACCGGCGGCCTGCTGCTGCTCGTCTCGCCGCCCGGCTACGGCAAGACCACGCTGATGGAGTACGTCGCCGACCGCCTCGGCCTGATGCTGGTCAAGATCAGCGGCCCGGCGCTCGGCCACGACGTCACCTCGCTGGACCCCGCCGAGGCCCCGAACGCCACCGCCCGCCAGGAGATCGAGAAGATCAACTTCGCGCTGGCGGCGGGCAACAACACCCTGCTGCTCCTGGACGACATCCAGCACACGTCCCCGGAACTGCTGCAGAAGTTCATCCCGCTGTGCGACGCCACCCGCCGCGTCGAGGGCGTCTGGAACGGCGAGGCGCGCACCTACGACCTGCGCGGCAAGCGGTTCGCGGTGTGCATGACCGGCAACCCGTACACCGAGTCGGGCGAGCGCTTCCGCGTCCCCGACATGCTCGCCAACCGCGCCGACGTCTGGAACCTCGGCGACGTCCTGACCGGCAAGGAGGACGTCTTCGCGCTCAGCTTCCTGGAGAACGCGCTCACCGCGAACCCGGCGCTGGCGCCGCTGGCCGGCCGCGACCGCGGCGACCTCGACCTCTTCCTCCGGCTCGCGGGCCACGACCCCGCGGCCCGCGCCGACCGGCTCGTGCACCCCTACGCGCCGGCCGAGGTGGAGCAGATCGTGTCCGTGCTGCGCCATCTGCTCAGCGCGCGCGAGACGGTCCTCGCGGTCAACGCCGCCTACATCGCCTCCGCCGCCCAGTCCGACGCGACGCGCACCGAGCCGCCGTTCCGGCTCCAGGGCTCCTACCGCACCATGAACAAGATCGCCCAGCGGCTGCGGCCCGTCATGAACGACGCCGAACTGTCCGCCGTCCTCGACGACCACTTCACCGCCGAGGCGCAGACCCTCACCACGGGAGCCGAGGCCAACCTGCTGAAACTGGCCGAACTGCGCGGCACCCTGACCGCGCAACGCGCCACTCGCTGGGCCGAGCTGAAGGCGGCCCACGCTCGTGCCCAGGCCCTCGGCGACCCGGCCGGGGACCCCCTCACACGCGCGACCGCGGCCCTGGCCCTGCTGGCCGACCGGATGGGTGCCATCGAGGCCGCCCTCCTCGGCCGTACCACCTCCCGGGCCCGGCACGCGGCCGAGCACGCAAAGGAGGAGTGACGACGATGGAGACGATGACGGCGGTCACCGCGGCGATGGCGGTGATGACGCCCTTCCTGGTGCCGCTCAGCACCGCCACGCTGATCGTGGCGGCCAGCACGACCGTCCTGGTCCGCCGCGACCGCCGCCGGGCCCACGCCTACCGGTGCCCGTCGCCGGCCGAGGAGGAGTGAACGGCTCTCGGCCGGTGCGCCGGATCAGCGGCGCGAGTTGCCGAACAGGAGGCGGTAGCCGATGAGCAGCACGAGCGAGCCGCCGATGGCCGCACCCCAGGTGTAGAGGTCGAAGAAGTTGTTCTCCACGGGCCGGTCGAAGAACCGGGCGGAGAGCCAGCCGCCCACGAACGCGCCCGCGATGCCGATGAGAGTGGTGCCGATGATGCCGCCGGGGTCCCGCCCCGGCAGCAGGATCTTGGCGATGGCCCCGGCTAGCAGTCCGAGGATGATCCAGCCGATGATGCCCATGTCGTCTGACCTCCAGGAGTGTGGGTTGCCGGATCGCATGGTTCCGGACGCCTGCTATGGCCAGGACGCGAGGTAGGGCACCCTTGGTTGCCTGGCAGGTCCGCATCCAGCCACATACTTTCATTGTTGCGCAACCTCGGAACTGCCGAGGAGGTCAGGCGCGTTGACCCCCATGGACACGGGGGACCGGAAAAGCTGCGGAGGAGTTCGATGAGTGTGCCCTTGGCCAAGGGCGGCAATGTCTCGCTGAGCAAGCAGGCTCCCGGCCTGACGGCGGTCACGGTCGGGCTGGGCTGGCAGGCGGGTACCGGATACGAGCTGGACGCCAGCGCGCTGTTGTGCGACGCGTCCGGAAAAGTGCTGTCCGACCGGCACTTCGTTTTTTTCAACAACCTGAGCAGCCCCGACGGTTCGGTCCGTCACAGCGGTGGCGGCGGCCCCGTCGTCGGCGACGACCAGCGGATCGACGTCGACTTGACGCGCGTGCCCGCCGAGGTCGCCAAGGTCGTCTTCCCGGTCTCGCTCTACGAGGGAGCCGCCCGCGGGCAGACCTTCGGCCAGGTGCGGCGCGCCCACATCCGCGTGCTCGACCAGGACAGCGGCGCCGAGCTGGCCCGGTACGACCTGGCGGCCGACGGACTGGCCGGTGAGACGGCGCTGGTGTTCGGCGAGCTGTACCGGCACGGCGCGGAGTGGAAGTTCCGGGCGGTCGGCCAGGGGTACGCCTCGGGCCTCGCCGGCATCGCCACCGACTACGGCGTGGACGTCCTGAAGGAGACCGCCGCCCCGGACCCGGACCCGGGCCCGGTCCCGTCCGACCCGTCCCTGGGCGCGGGAGCGTACGGCCCGACCCCACCGGCCCCTGTGCCGCCTGTGCCGCCCGCGCCCGCCGTCACGGTGACACCGACACCGACCCTGGTGTCCCCCCAGCCGCCGACCGTCGCCGTACCACCGCACCCCACGAGGAGTCCCGACATGACCTGCTTCTTCGACCCCGGCCACGGCCCCGGCACGACGAGCGTCAGCTGGTACCCGCAGTGGGGCGTGCCCCGGCCGGTCCAGGCGTGCGCCGCGTGCGCGCAGCGGGTCCAGACCACCGCGCCGCCGTTCTACACCCCGCCCCAGCCGCCGAGCCCGGGGTACCCCCAGGCCCAGCAGGGCTATCCGCAACAGGGTTATCCCCAGCAGGGGTACCCGCAGCAGGGCTACCCGGCTCCCCAGGGCGACCAGCAGCAGGGCGGCCGCCGCTTCGGCACCGGCGCGCTCATCGGCGCAGGCGCGGCCGGCCTGGTCGGCGGGGCCCTCCTCAACGAGGCGTTCGACGACGACGAGCCGGACGTGGTGATCAACAACTACTACGAGGAGTGAGCGGCTCCCGCGGGGCCCGGGAGCACGGCGGAGAGGGTGGGACATGACCGGTACCCGGTCGCGGCGGCGCTGGCTGGCGGTGGTGGCGCTGGCCGCCGTCTGCTACGTCGCCGTGCGCGCGGTCGGCGGGCTGCCCGCCGGTTCCACTCCCCGGCCCGCACCGTCGGTCTCCGCCTCGGCCCCGCCCACCGGCCCGGCACACCCCTCCGCGACGGCGACCGCGGGACCGTACGACCCGGCCGACCACGCCGCCCAGGTGCGCCGGCGGGCCGGTCAGGCGGGCGTCGGCGCCCAGCTGCTGATGGCGATCCTCTACAACGAGTCGTACAAACCCCACGAGCCCGACCTCGAACGGGCCTGGCAGAAGTACAAGCCGGACGCCGCCTTCGGTATCGCCAACATGCACCGGGCGACCTTCGACGCCACCAAGAAGGACCGTGACTTCGCGAACCGCTCCTGGAACGAGCTGCCCGACGACCGCGACCTCGCCATCGAGGCCGCGGCCTGGTACCTGCACGACCTCGCGGCCGTGCTGCCCGCCCACTGGACGGCCCCGTACAGCAGGGACGACCTGCTGGCCCTCGGCTACAACACCGGGCCGGGCAACATGCTCGCCTTCGCCCGCGGGGCCACCCCCGGCAGCCAGGCCCAGTCCTACCTCGACAAGCTGCACGAGAACTGGGCCCAGGCCGGCCGGGCGGTCCGCCCCTGAGCCGGTCGCGGCGCTAGAGCCGGGCCCGCGCCGCAGCCCGGCCCGAGCGTGCCGTCGGGCGGGCCCGCTTCGCGGTCCGTGCGACGAGCAGTGGGCCCAGGGGCCCGGCGCTCAGCCGTTCCACCAGCGGCGGGGCGAAACGGCGTGCGGTCAGTACGACGACCAGGGTGACGACGGTCCCCACCAGCGCGCCGACGCCGACGTCATGCGGGTAGTGGGCGCCGACGTAGACGCGCGAGGCCCCCATCGCCACGGCTGCGAGCAGGGCGACGGAGCCCAGCCACCGGTTGATGACGAGCAGGGCCACCGCGAACGCGAAGGCGACCGTGGTGTGGTTGCTGGGGAAGGCGTAGTCGTCGACCGGGGGACACGCCTCGATGAGGAAGTCGTGCGGGAGGGCCCGGCAGGGGCGCGGCTCCTCGAAGACGTTCTTGATCCCGCTGTTGACGACGTACGACAGGACCACGGCGAACGGCGTGGCCAGTACGGCGGCCATGACCGTGTTGTCCTGGCGCCGGGCGCGCCACCAGGCCATCAGCAGGAAGAGCGCGAACAGGCCCATGCCGAGGTCGGAGAAGAGCGCGGCGGGCTCGTTCAGCCAGTGCGTGTCCCGAGCGAAGTTGGTGACGTCGGTGTAGAGGCCGCCGTCGATGGCCGCGCCGTCGAGCCCCGTGGCGGGCGGGGAGGAAGTCGTCATCAGGTGGATCTCCGGGCCATGGGTCCACGTGCGTGAGCGCTCCGGGGAACGCGTGTGAACACACGCGGACACAGATGTGGAACCCTCGTGAAGCCGGGCCGTCCGAGGGATGAACGTCTACAGATTGGTAGACGGTAGCAGGAGGGGAACGGGTTGCTTCAGGCGCCGTCGTCTTGCTCCCGGGCCGCCCACGGCCTCTCGAAGGCGGGCGGTCGTGGCCAAGGGGGCCCTGAGGGTCCGCCGCCCTCCACCCCGGCCCGCGCGGCAGCGCCACGACCAGGCGATCCGCGGGGAGCGCGCCGGCGGCGGCTCATACGGTCGCCGGCCGACCGGGCGCTTGCGCAGGGGCGGACCCGCCACGGGGGGTGCGAACGAGTCCGCCCCTGCATGATGCCGCCCGCGTACCTCCCCCCGGAGAGCAGGCGGCCTGACCCCGCCCGGGGTCACTAGATACAGCGCGCCGCGAGCGCGGACTGTCACGGGTGCCGGTGCACTGACACGAGGTCAACACAACTGTGCAGTAAGGGACTCGATGCGGTCACGAGATGCGCCACCACCCGCACTCCACGCGTTCACGCCCCGGGCTGCCCGTTCTTCTTCCCGGCCGGGTCGCCGTTCGACTGACCGTTCTTCTCGCCGGGGCCGCCTCCGCCGCCGGGGCCACTCGTGTTGCCGGGGTCACTGGCCGCGCCCGAGTCACTCGCGTTGCCGGAGCCGCTGCCCTTGCTCGTGTTGCCCGCGTTGCCTGGGTTGCCCGCGTTGCTCGTGTTGCCCGCCTCGGTCCGCGACAGCTGGTCGGCGCAGTAGGCGTCGACGTTGTCCTCGCCTCCGGCGGCCTCGATGAACCGCTTCCAGGCCGTCGACTCCAGCGCCTTGCCCCTGCCCTTCACCGACGCGTACGCGCGGCAGTGGGCCTGGATGTCCTTGGCCGTGGGCGGGCGGTCCCGGGTGGCGGAGGGGGCGGGCGTCGGGGAGGCGGGCTGGGGCGGTGCGGCGTCGGCGGGTGCCGTGGTCGCCGAGGGCGACGGGTCGGGCGACGGGGCCCGGGGAGCGGTGGGCGACGGATGCGGCCGCACCCGACCGTGGTCCCCCGCCTCCCCGCCGGTTCTCGGTGAGCCGATCGCCGCGATCGCCACGCCGCTGAACGTCAGGGCGGCGAACAGGACGGCGACGGCAGCCCGCACCGAGCGGCGCCCCAGGACGCGCCGCGGCCGCCAGTCGTCCCGCCGCCGCGCTCGTGCCTGACGGTGGACGCCTTCCTCCCGGGCGGCCCGGAAAGCGGCCACGGCCCGCTCCTCGGCCGAGGCGTCGAGGGCCTCGGCGCGCAGGGTGCGGCGGAGCACGGGTTCCAGCGCGGTGGCGCGGATGTCGTCATCGGCACCGGGCCCGCGGCCGCCCGTGCCGGCGCGCCGGCGGTCTACGCCCCCGGCGTCGCTGTGTCGGTCGCCCATACCCGTGTCCATCCCATGCGGTTGCTACTCGTTCGCTCTACGGATCCGACGCCCTCGCTGCTCATTCCGACTGCCTCAGCGTATGGAGGCTCTTTCCCGTCACACCCGGCCGCGCGCGGACCGGTGGACGGGACGGGGCAGGGCGCGCTCAGGGACGGGCGCGCGGCTCACGCGCCGTCGATCTGCCTTCGGGCTGTCGTCGGGCTGTCGTCGCGCCGCCTTCAGGCGTCGAGGCCGTCGATGCTGTCGATGCCGTCCAGGAGCAGGGTGAGTCCTCCCAGGAACTCCTGGTCGGCGCCGACGTTCCGGGCGTGCCGGGCGGTCTCCGTCATGTGCGGGAACTCGGCGGGCGGCAGCTCGGTGATGGCCACGGTGCCCGGACCGGACAGGGCCCCGAGGTGTTCGAGCTGGATGGCGCCGATGACGTAACTGAGCAGGCCCCGCAGGGCGACGACCCGCCGTTCGCCCTCGACGCCCGCCTCGGTGAGGACGGCGAGCACGGCCTCCGACCAGCGCAGCACTCCGAGCGAGTGGTGCCGGTGGGTGATGGTGAGCGGGACGATCGCCGGATGGGCCGCCACGGCGTCGCGCAGGCGCCGCACCATGACCACGATCCGCTCGCGCCACGGCATGCCGGGGTCCGGCGGCTCGACGTCCACGCCGGCGAGTACGAGCTCGACGACGAGCCGTTCCAGTTCCTCGCGGTCGTCCACGTACCGGTAGAGCCCCATGGTGCTCATGCCGAGTTCCTTGGCGACGGCGCGCATCGACAGTCCGGTGGGCCCGTCCCGGTCGATGACGGCCAGGGCGGCGGCGGCCGGCTGGTCCTGCGTGAGGGAACGTGGGCGTGGCATGGCGGTTGACAGCGTACGGCATACGCCTACGCTGGTAAGCGTACGTCGTACGCTTACGGAGGGGAGCCCGTCGTGCGCATGTCCCGCAGTCAGGTGAGGCCCGGTTCCACCGTCCACGACCGGCAGCTCACCGCCGTCTCCGGCGACCGGGTCGCCGTCCCCGATCCCGACCGGCTGATCCACCTCCAGTTCCGGCGGTTCGCCGGCTGCCCGGTCTGCAACCTGCACCTGCGCTCGGTGGTGCGGTGGCACGGGGAGATCGAGGCCGCCGGTGTCCGCGAGGTCGTGGTCTTCCACTCGCCCGCCGGCGAACTGCTGCCCCACACCGCCGATCTCCCGTTCGCCGTCGTGGCCGACCCGGCCAGGCGGCTGTACGCGGAGTTCGGCGTGGAACGCTCGCCCCGCGCCCTGCTCGACCCGCGGGCCTGGTGGCCGATCCTCCGGGCGGTCCTGAGCGGCCTGCGGGAGGTCGCCCGCGGGCGGGAGCACCTTCCGTCCGCCAGCCCGCACGGCGGACGGACCGGCCTGCCCGCCGACTTTCTCGTCGCACCCGACGGCAGGGTCCTCGCCGCCAAGTACGGTGAGCATGTCTATGACCAGTGGTCGGTCGACGAACTGCTGCAACTGGCGGCCGCGCACGTGACGAAGACGGCGAAGACGGCGAAGACGGCGACGACAACAGAGGCGACGGAGGACGACTCCCGGTGATACTTCCCGGCCCCCTGCGCGTGATCAATGAGGGACTGGCGTTCCTCCTGGAGGTACTGGCCCTGGCTGTCCTCGCCTGGTGGGGCTGGCGGAGCGCGGACCACACGGCCGCGCGTCTCCTCCTCACCGTCGCCGCTCCCGCGGCGGCGGCCGTCGTGTGGGGCCTGTTCGCCGCCCCGAAGGCCCGGGTGGCACTGCCCGTGCTGGGCGTCCTGGCCGTGAAGGCGCTGGTGTTCGGCGCCGCGGTGGCCGCCCTGTACGCCGTCGGCCGGCACCGGTGGGCCGCCGTCTTCGCCGTCGTGGTCGCGGTCAACACCGTCCTGGCCACCCTGGACCGGAACGCTCTGATGCACCGTGGATCCTGACCCGCCGCCCACGTCCGGGAAACGCGCCGCCGACCGTGCAGGGTGACGTGTAGATCGCCGCGGCCACTTACTCTTGCGCGCCATGTACTTTGCATTGCAGAGTGGATGGGGCCGGGTGACCGACCGGCGGCCCGGTGCTGTTCGAGGCGCGACCACAAGGGGGACATCGTGGGAATGGGAACACCGTCGCTGAGCGGCGCGGGAGCCGAACCGAGGGCGCGCGCGGCCGGCCTGCTGGCCGCGACGGAAGGCCTGCGGGCCCGTGCCCGCGCGCAGATGAACGGCTCGTGGGTCTCCCTCGTCGGCTTCGGCCTTCTCGCGCTGGCAGCGGCTCCGATGGCCCGGTACGCCTTCAACTTCGGAGCCCACGGCCGGTACGTCGGCTCCTATCCGGCCTTCGCCTACGCCGAGTTGACCGGCCTGTGCGTCGTCCATGAACCGGGAACCCCCTGTCTGAGGGGCGAGTTCGACGGCGCCGTCCTGCGCTTCACCGCCTGGGGCGTGTGGTTCGTGCTCATCCCCCTGGCCTGGTTCGTCTTCGCCCGCTGGTACCGCCTGCGCGGCGAGGCCCGCGGCATCGTCCCCCGCCGGGGCGTGTGGGTCGGCACGACCGCCGTCGCCACCGTGGTGATCACGGGCGCCCTGACGGCCCTGCTCTTCGCCAGGTACCAGCCCTGGCAGGTCGACCTGCTGGAGAACAGCTACGCCTCCCCCTGGTACCTGGTCGGCATCGGACTGCTCGCCCTCGGGATGGCCGAACGCAGCTGGATCGCCGCGGCCGCCGGCATCGCTCACGCCCTGCTGCTCACGGCCTACCTCGGCGCCTCCTGGGGCACCGGATGGCTGCCCTGGCGGCTTCCCGCCCACCCCGGCTGGAGCGACGGACCGCAGGCGAAGGCGCTCCTGCTCGCCGCCGTCCTGCTGCTCGCCGGCCTGGTCGACTGGGCGGTGGCTCGCCCTCGCGTCACGGCCGGCTCCGCCGACGCCGGTACGGTTGCCTCATGAGTGTCGGGGACTCGACCACTGCGTGGGCCGAACAGGAGGGACTCCATCCGACCCAGTCGCTGGACGACACCGTGCACCAGCGTGTGCGGCTCGGCATCCTCGCCATCGCCAAGGAGGCCAACCGTGTCGAGTTCGGCTTCCTGAAGAAGCAACTCGCCGTCACCGACGGAAATCTCTCCCGGCACCTGAGGGTGCTGGAGGAGTCCGAGCTGATCATCCTGGAGAAGGGCTACGCCGGCCGGCGCCCCCGCACCTGGATCGCCCTCACCCGAGCGGGCGCACAGGCACTGGACGCCGAACTCCGCGCCCTGCGCGCCCTGGTCCTGCGCCTGGAGGCCCCGCTGCCCGCCCCCGGCCCGCCGGACAGCCCGGAGGCCCCCCGCCCCGCCCCCGGCCCGCCCGACACCTGACCCGGGCTACGTGTTTCCAGGGGGCTCGGACGCATCCCCGACGGCGGCGGCCGGCGCGGTCACGGCCACCTGACCGACGCGCCACCGGATCCCGGGCAACCGAATCCGCCGAAACGGTGGTCTGGAGGGCGAGGGAGGGTGCTTGATGCAGGCCAAACAGGAGGCCGAGTTCCAGGAGTTCGTCAGAGCGCGGTGGTCCCATCTCGTGCGGACCGCGTATCTGCTCACCGGCGATGTGCACCATGCCGAGGACCTGACACAGACGGCGCTGGCCAAGGCGTACCGCTCATGGCGGCGCGTCTCGCGCAGCGCCAGTCCGGAGGCGTACGTCCGGCGGATCCTGGTCAACTGCAACAGTGACCGGTTCCGCAAACGGCGGGTCAGGGAGGCGCTGACCGCGACGCCGCCGGACGCGGCCGGGCGCGACGAGGCCGTCACACGGGCCGACGAGCGCAGCGCCCTGCTCGCGGCGCTGGCCGGGCTGCCGCCGAAGCAGCGGGCGGTGATCGTCATGCGCTACTGGGAGGACCTGCCCGAGGCCGAGGTCGCCGAGATCCTCGGGTGCTCACCCGGCACGGTCAAGAGCCAGGCGTCCAAGGCGCTGGCGAAGTTGCGTACACATCCGGGGCTCACACAGGTCGTGGACGAACCTGTCCGCAGCCGAGTGCCGTCCGGGCAGAGAGGCAGCAAGTGAACGAGGAGCAGAACCAGCAGGAGGCAGTAGCCGGCGAGGACTTCGAGGAGCAGCTGCGCGAACTGCTCGCCGAGGACGCGAACACGATCCGGCCCGCGCCGGCCCCGTATCCGGTGATCCGCCGCCGGGGCACGGTCGAACGGCGGCGCCGGGTGGCGGCCGGGGCCGCGCTGGTGACCCTGGCGGCGGTGCCCGTGGGGGCGTACGCGCTGGCCGGCGGCGACGCGGGCGGGAACACGGTGGCATCGAAACCGTCGGTCAGCGCCACGCCGCGGACGTCGCCGGCACCGTCTCCGTCGCCGGAACCCGCGCGGCCGGCCACGGAGGGCCAGCTCCTCGACGGAATCACCTTCGGGCAGGCCGCCGACGGGCTGAAGAAGTGCCTCGCCTACGACCAGCCGCTCACAAGCCCCTCGTCCGACTTCCGTCCGGACCTGGGCGTGGCGGAGGAGTACCGGATCATCCTGGCGATGAACAGCACCGGCGACTCCAACGCGCCCGGCGACGGCATTTTCGTCGTCGCGGTGAAGGAGCAGCCGAAGCCGACCCGGCTGATCTGCAACCTGAAGAACGGTGAGGCCTCCGGCCTCAACACCAGCATGGGCTACGACGATTCGTCGGACGCCGTCCCGGTGCGGGCGGACGACAACGGCGGCAAGCTCTACCAGCAGAGCATCCTCGACCACGGCAACTGGAAGCTGCCGTTCCGATGGGGCGTCATCGGCACCGTCGAGCCGTCGGTGGCCCGGGTGACCGTCTCCTACGGCGGCGCCACCAGCCAGGCCGTCCTGGACCACGGCTGGTTCGTCGCCTCCGGCGTCCTGGACCGGCAGGTCACCGCGGCCCCGCGGATCAGGGGCTACGACGCCGACAGCAAGCTCGTCTACGACTCCGACAAGGACAAGTACTACGAGAAGCAGGTGCCGTAGCCACCACCCGCCCGGGGGCGCCACACAGGGGATGGCGCCCCCGGGCACCGGGCTCCCCCTCCGCTCTCCCGTCCGCGCTCCAGCAGTCGTAGCGGTGCGCGTGGTAGGTGCTGCGCGAGTCCGGGTCGCTGAAGAAGAAGTAGAGCTTTCGAGGGCCGCACCCGCGGCGTCCAGGAACGCCGGCACATTCGGCCGCTGCTCAGCCCGCCGCGGCGATCTCGGGCGTGGGGTGTCGGTCGGTTCGGTACCCGGCTCGCGCTCGTGGTCGCCGGTGTCGTGCTCCTCGCCGGTGCGGGTGCGGTGGCCGGGCACATCGGCCGCTCGGCACGGCCGAGCGCCTGAGGGGGCCCACGGAGCCCGCGCGAAAATCCGTTTGGCGGACCACGGCGGCCACTGCTACGTTTCCGGAGGCCGTGCGAGAGAACGAGGAGGTGGTACCCGTGAACACAGTATCGACATGGGTGCTCTCCTCCGGGGTCACGGTCGGGCGATAGGTCGTCCGGGAGCGCCGTTCAAGAGCCCTCCCGAAAGGCACGACCATGCACTTCACTTCTGAACAGCGCCTCGACGACGGCGTCCTCGAACGCGAGTTCACCCTCGGCGAGATCCCCGGCACCCTGTGGACGCCTGAATCCGCCGAACCGGCCCCGCTGATCCTGATGGCCCACAACAACGGCCTGCCCAAGCGGGAGCCCCGGCTGGTGGCCCGGGCCCGGCACTACGCGGCGTACGGCTACGCGGTGGCCGCCATCGACGCCCCCGGGTGCGGTGACCGGCCCCGTTCCGCCGCCGACGAGCAGGCCCGCGTCGACCTCCGCCGGGCGATGCGGGCCGGCGAGCCGGTCGACGAGATCTTCGAGTCCTTCATCGGCCCGCTGGTCGAAAACGCGGTCCCGGAATGGCGGACCACCCTGGACGCCCTCCTTGCGCTGCCCGAGATCGGCGGCGGCCCGGTCGGGTACTCGGGGTGGACCGCCGTCGGCATTCGGCTGGCGGTCCTCGAGCCGCGCATCGCGGCCGCCGGTTTCTTCGCCGGCGGTTACGTGCCCCGCGCCCAGCGCGAGGAGGCCCGGCAGGTCACCGTTCCACTGCTGTTCCTGCTGCAGTGGGACGACGAAGGGAACCCCCGACAGCGGGCCCTGGACCTGTTCGACGCCTTCGGCACCAAGGAGAAGACGCTGCACGCCAATCTCGGCGGGCACACCGGCACCCCGTGGTTCGAGTTGGAGGACGGGGCCCGGTTCTTCGACCGACACCTGAAGTGAGGCCGGGCCGCCAGGCCGGCAGCAGACCGCGGGCCCCCGCCAACTCGGATCCCGTCGGTTGATTCCGCCCCGCTGGACTTGGTCCGGCGGGGCGGCGCGCCGCGAAGGGTGGCACGCGCGTGCGAGCAAGCTGCAGAAGGGGCGTCGCGACTGCTCAGGCGGGCCCGTCCGGGCTCCGGGAGAAGGCCGTGTCGCCGGCCATGGCCACGATCGCGTCCTTGACGAGCAGCACGCGCGGCGGGTAGCTCTGCGCTTTGTCCCCGGGGTCGTCCAGCGCGGAGGTGCGCCAGACCTCCGCTCCGGTGCGACTGTCCAGTGCCAGCAGACGGCCGAAGCGGTTGGAGAAATAGACCCGCTTGTACGTCCCCGACACCGCGGGCACGGACAGGCTCTCCACGTCCGTGACCTGCTGCCAGAGTTGTTTGCCGCTGTCCGCCGACACCGCGGTGACCGACCCGTCGGACCGGACGAAGTAGACGACGCCGTTCGCAAGGGTGGCCGCGCCGGTCAGCGGGTGTGCCAGTGGTATCCGTCTGACCTGCCCGGTTTCCGGGGCCACCCGCAGCAGCGCGGTGTACGGTCGTTCGTACCCGGCTTCGTACACGTCCTTCGCGGTCTGGGGAGCGAGGAACAGCGGCTGCCCGCCGACGGCGCCGAGCGCCTCCGCCTTCTTGGGCAGTGTGGCGCTCTCGGTCAGGCTGCCGGGTCCGAGCTTCATCAGATCGACCGGGGCCTGGCCGGGCTCGGTGCCCTCCGAACACAGGGCGTAGGGGACGCCTCCCAGCGCCGACGGAGTGCAGTACTCGTCGAGCGAAGGCGCCCGCCACAGTTCCTTGCCGGACGGTCCGTAGGCCACGAACCACGAGGAGTCGGGAGACAGGGTCAGCAGTCCGCCGTCGTACAGGACCGCCTTCTCGGCCCGGTTGATGTCGCGTTGCCACCGCCGGTGCCCGGTACCGGCGTCGAGAGCCACCACCCGCCTGGTCTCGTCGCCCGGTTCCTCGTACATGTAGACCAGCCCGTCGCGAACGCCGATCGGCTCCACCCCCTGAGGCCGGGTGCCGGTCCGCCACAGGGTGCGGCCGGAGGCCGCGTCGATTCTGGCGGCCGTGAATCCCGTACCGCCGCAGAACAGGGCGCTTCCCTCCGCCACACATCCGGGGCTGCCGTAGTCGAGAGGAACACCCTTCACGTCGTACCGCAGCTTCGTCCGCCACGGCCGCCAGCCGTCGGGCAGTGAGGCGGCACGGGCCGTGGCGGTGGCGTCGGTGGCGGCGGTGGTGTCCGGGGCGGACACGAAGACACCCACCCCGACGCACAGCCCCGTGACGGCCAGCGCCGCGCCGAGGCCGGTGAGCAGCATCCGTGCGCGTCGGCGCTCGCCGGTGCTGGTGCTGGTGCTGGTGCTGGTGCCGGTCGCGGCACCCGCGGAGATGGTGGCCGCGCTTCGCGAAGTGGGGCGACGCCAGGGTTGCGCGGACTGCCCGGTCTCAGGGAACCCGGTGGCATCGGATTCCGGCAGCGCCTGGAGCATGCGGTGGATGTCCGTCAGGTCCGGCCGTGCGGCCGGGTCCTTGTCCAGGCAGCGCTCGACGATGCCCAGCAGCGCTTCGGGCACCCCGCCCAGGTCCGGGGTCCCGTGCACCACCTGATAGCCGGTGATGTACGGGCTGTCGGCGTCGAACGGTCCCGTGCCGACGGCCGCGAACACCAGCAGTGACCCCAGCGAGAACACGTCCGAGGCCGGGGTGACGTCTCGGGGAGAGGACAGCTGTTCCGGCGACATGAAGGGCGGAGTGCCGATCATCCGTCCGGTCGCGGTGAGGTTCTGGTTGTCGGAAGCGCGCGATATGCCGAAGTCGATGACGCGCGGCCCGTCATCGGTCATCAGGACGTTGCCCGGTTTGAGGTCCCGGTGCACCAGGCCCACCCGGTGGATGTCGCGCAGCGCCTCGGTGAGCCCCAGCCCCAGCGCGCGCAGTTCCCGCTGGTTCAGCGGGCCGTCGTTCTTGACGACTTCGGCAAGGTTGAGCCCCGGCACGTAGAGCGTCGCCATCCACGGCCGGTCGGCGTCCGGGTCGGCATCCACGACAGGCGCGGTGAAGGCGCCGCTCACTCTGCGCGCTGCCACGATCTCCTGCCGGAAGCGCGTCCGGAACTCCTCCTCCTGGGCATACGGTCCGTGCACGAGCTTGACCGCGACCTGCCGTCCCGAGGCGGAGACTCCCAGAAAGACGACTCCCATGCCGCCCGCCCCGAGCCGACCGAGAAGGGTGTACCCGCCTATGAACTCCGGGTCCCCGCTGTTCAGGGGCGTCATCGCCGATCATCCTTCCCAGCGCCTGCCTGCCTCACGGGGATCAGACTAGGGCCTGCCCCTCCGGAAACGGAGCCGCGCCCATCACGCATCGGTTTCCCCGTGCCCCGAGCCGTGCGCTGGGTCATCCGTCCAGATGAGGCCCCAACTCCTGCAAGTACGGCACTGTCACTCGAATGGCGCAGCATGACGTGCCACCCACATGAGTGAAAGTCAGGCTGACTAGTGCCCCAACCGAGGCAACCGTGAAAGGGGAACCACATGCGCATTCGACGAATCCTCGTCGCTGCCATCGCCACGGCAGGCCTCGCCGGACTCGGCCTCGCAGGCGCCGCCACCGCCACCGCCGCCGCACAGGGTGCCCCCTCCTACGTCACCCCTTCCGAGTGCAAGCAGGGCGGCGGAACGCCCGATCTGGCAGACAACCTCTGCAAGGGCGGTACGCACAACGGGGAGAAGATCGACTAACCCCCACAAGGCGCCCCGCAGCCACGCGCCGCGGGGCGCTCCCGCGGCGCGTGGCCGGGAGAATCGCAGGGACTGTGCCGACCCGTCGGGCACCCTCGGCTCCCACGCGTTGCCCCATTCCCCATTCCCTGAAATCGAGGCGACACTTTCGGCCCCAGATTGAGAGGATGCCCGGCGGCACGACGTCGGTGGCCTCTGACGGGACGAAAGGGCAGGACATGGCCGAGCTCTACCCTCCGATCGAGCCGTACGACCAGGGAATGCTCGATGTCGGCGACGGCCACCTCGTGTACTGGGAGACCTGCGGCAACCCGGACGGCAAGCCGGCCGTGATGGTGCACGGCGGTCCGGGCCAGGGATGCGTGCCGAACATGCGCCGGATGTTTGATCCGGAGCGATACCGGGCCGTCCTGTTCGACCAGCGCGGATGCGGGCGCAGCACGCCGCACGCGAGTGATCCCGGCACGGACCTGCGGCACAACACCACCGAACACCTGGTCGCCGACATGGAACTGCTACGCGAACACCTTGGCGTTGACCGCTGGTTGCTGACGGGCGGCTCCTGGGGCACCACACTCGCTCTCGTCTACGCCGAGCGCCACCCCCATCGCGTATCGGAGATCATGCTGAGCGCCATCAGCACCACGCGGCGCTCGGAGATCGACTGGCTCTACCGAGACGTGCGGCGCTTCTTTCCCGAGGAGTGGGAACAGTTCAGGGCGAGCGCCGGAACCGACCGCGACGGCGACATCGTCGGGGCGTATGCACGCCTGCTGGGGGACCCCGACCCGCGGGTGCGGTACCCGGCGGCGAACGCCTGGCGCACCTGGGAGGATGTGGTGCTCTCCCTCGAGGCGAAGGCCGTACCGGCCGTCTACGACGGTCGGCCGGACGACGATCTGCTGGCGTTCGTCCGGCTCACGGCGCACTATTACGCGCACGCCGGCTGGCTGGAGGAGAACGCCGTGATCCGCGACGCAGGTCGCCTCGCCGGCATCCCGGGCGTGCTCATCCACGGCCGGCGCCCGGTGGACACCGCGTGGGAACTTGCTCGTGCCTGGCCCGGAGCCGAACTCCTGGTTGACGACCACTCAGGCCATCTGGGCAGCGACATCAAGCGCACCTGGATGCTGAACGCGCTCGACCGGTTCGCCACGCGGTGAAGGGGCCAGGTCGCAGGTGAACGGCCCCTGACCAGGCGAATCGGTCAGGGGCCGTTGCGTTGCGCCGTGCCCGCTCGACACCGCCGTTCCCCGCGGGTCCCGTGCGATCGGGCACGCGTGGTGACCGGCCTCCCGGACGGCTTCCGGTGCTACGGCATCCGGCACACCGGACACACTCTGTCGACCGTTCGGGCGCCACCCGCACCGCAAGGAGGAGCCACCGGAGAGCTGGTGGCGTGTGACCGCGGAGGTTGTCGAGTCCACGCAGGCCTCTGTATCGTCTTTCGATAACATCGATAATCGATAGGGGTGGGTGTCGTCATGTCGAAGGTCCGCAATCCTCTGGAGCCGATATCGACGGCGGTCACGGGCGTCCTGACGCTGCTCGCGGCGCTGACGGGCATGGGACTGCTCGCTTCGCTGTTCGCCGACAACGTGCACGTTCTCGGCATCGGCGAGAAGTCCATTTGTGCCACGGATACCAACACGAGGATCGGCGACGATGCGCAGCCGAGCCCGGACTTCGCACCCGCACCGGGGGCCAGGTTCACCGTGGACGCCCACCCGGAGTACTGCACGGAAGCCCCCAGTACGGTGCAGAGCCTGCTCAACACCGCAACCCAGCTGGCTCCCTTCATCTTCGTCGTCGGAGCACTCCTGCTCGCCCTCCGGGTGATCCGAAGCGCAGCGCGCGACGGCCTCTACACCACACAGACCGCGGAGCGGCTGCGCCGGCTGGGTTGGTGGATACTGGCAGGCAGTGTGCTCACCTCGATTGCTACTTCTATGGCCGAGAAGGCTCTCATCGCCACCCTGAGACTCGACAGCGACATCAGTGCCGTCCCCGCCGGACTGCTGTCGTGGGACGTTCCCTTCCTGGCGATCCTCACCGGCCTCGGCGTTCTCTCCTTCGCCCGGATCATGCGCGTCGGCATCACCATGCGCGAGGACCTCGATGGGACGGTCTGATGCCTGAGGAGAAGCAGGAGCACGCGATCGAGGTCCATCTCGACCGGCTGCTCGAGGAGCGGGGGATGACCTTGACGGAACTTGCCAACCGGGTCGGAGTCACCCACGTGAATCTGTCGATCCTCAAGAACGGCAGGGCAAGGGCCGTGCGGTTCACCACCTTGAGCCGCATCTGCGAGGTACTGGAGTGCCAGCCGGGCGATCTCCTCAGCTACCGCCCGCGCTGAGCTGCGTAATGGCGCGGTTGTGGTGCGCGCACCCACATACCGGTCGTCGAACTGGTCGCGGCCCGCGGCGTACGAGACCGCGGCGACGAGGTGGCAGTCGCGGCCGCGCTCGCACCGCCGGAGCTGCCCGCTGGTGTCGGGCGGCTCCGCGGGAGAGGCGGAGCCGGTCCGGTTCACATCGGCTGCGTGCGTCGGGTCAGTCGGCCGCGGGGCGGCTCGTCGTCCAGGAACGGAGCTTGTCGGGGTTGAGCACGGCCCAGATCCTGGTGATCCGACCATCCCGGATGTCGAACGACAGCACGGTCACAATGACGCCGTCGACCTGGACCGCCAGACCCGGACAGCCGTTCACCGTGCGCTCCAGAATCGTCAACCCGGCTGCCGCCCGCGCCCGGTGGACGTAGAAGCGAGCGATCGCCTCGGCTCCTTCGACCGGGCGGAGCTCGGCCCTGACGCGCCCGCCGCCGTCGCCTGTGGCCGTGGCCTCGGGCGCCAGTACACCGAGCAGGGCGTCGATGTCCTGGGCCTGCCAGGCCTGCTTGAAGGCCCTGACGACGTCGGCGCGACGTGTTGTCCGGGGCTCTGGTGGCCGCGCGGCACGTACGCGCCGACGGGCGGAGGAAGCCAACTGGCGGCAGGCTTCCTGCGAGCGGCCGACGATCTCGGCGATGTCCGCGAAGGGGTAGCAGAAGACGTCGTGCAGGACGAACGCGACCCGCTCGGCCGGGGTCATCGCGTCGAGCACGACGAGGAACGCCATGGTGACCGATTCGTCGAGGGCGACCCGGTCCGCGAGATCAGGGACGTCGGCCTCGGTACCGCGCCCGCTGAACCAGCGTGCGTTTCCCGGCAGCGGTTCCGGGAGCCAGGCCCCCACGTAGCGCTCGCGCCGGGCCCGTGCCGAGCCGAGCAGGTCCAGGCAGATACGGCTGACGACGGTCGTCAGCCAACCGCCGGGGGAGTCGATGCCGCTGCGCTCCTGCGGGGACAGCGCGTACCACCGGGTGTACACCTCCTGGACCACGTCCTCGGCCTCCGACAGGGAGCCGAGCAGGCGGTAGCCGAGGCTGAGCAGCTGGCGCCGCTTGCTCATGATCGTGGCCAGTTCGGGATCGTTCTCCCATAAGGAGGCGCCGGAAGAAGCGAACGGGTCGGTCGCGTCGGTCGGGTGGGTCACGGTCTCGTCAGTCTCCTGGGTCCGGCCTCTGTGGGACGTTCGCCTCACATCTTGCCGGGCTGCGTCGTCCTCATGGATGAACACCCACGCCCGCTCGACAGCACCGGGCATCACCGCAAGAAGGGCACTTCTCATGGCATCTGTGAATGTTGCGATTGTGTATTACAGCCAGACGGGGACGGTGTATTCGCTGGCTCGGGCTGTTGCCGAGGGGGCGGAGAAGGCGGGTGCGCAGGTTCGTGTGTTGAAGGTGGCGGAGACGGCGCCGGTGGAGGCGGTGGAGGGGAAGCCGGCGTGGGCGCAGCATCTGCGGGAGACCGCGGATGTGGCGGAGGTGGGTCTGGATGATCTGGAGTGGGCGGACGCGGTGCTGTTCGGGACGCCGACCCGGTTCGGAAACCCGGCCAGTCAGCTGAGGGCGTTCATCGACACGACGGGTCCGCTGTGGTTTCCGGGCAAGCTTGCCGGCAAGGTCTACTCGGCGTTCACCGCCTCGAACACCGCGCACGGCGGCCAGGAATCCACGATCCTCGCCCTGTCGAACACGTTCTACCACTGGGGCGGCATCATCGTCCCGCCCGGCTACACCGACCCCGTCCAGTTCAAGTCGGGCAATCCGTACGGCACTTCACACGTGGTCGGCGAAGGCGCGCCCAGCGAGACCACCCTCCAGGCCGCCGCCCACCAGGGCCGCCGCGTCACCGAAACAGCAACAGCCCTCAAAGCGGGCCGCGCCAACTGACCCGAGGGTCTCCAAGTCGGGCGTCACAACCGGATCTTGGAGGCCCTCGTCCGGTCCACAGACCCAGAGGCCCGACGTTCTGGCCCAGCGCTCGAATGAACTCGTCCACACGTTGACTGAACGGAGTCCACCGCCATGCCGGACACAACCTCGACCAACCTCGGCCCTCGTGAGGTCTTGGCCCGCTACCAGCGAGCGATGCTCGACAAGTCCGCGGACGATCTGGCCGATCTGTACGCGGTCGACGCCGTGCACGAGTTTCCTTTCCTCTTTCCTGGCATGCCTGAGCGCTACCAGGGACGCGAAGAGGTCCGCGCGGGCTATCGAGCGGCCTGGGACGCAAGCCCGGCGCAACCGCAGGAGATCCGCGAAGTCGTCGTGCATGAGAACACCGACCCGGAGGTGATCGTCGTCGAGCAGGTCGTCTCCGGGACCATGACCACGACCGGCCGGCCCTTCAGCTTCCCGGGCCTCCTCGTGATCCGGGTCCGCAACAGCCGGATCGTGCATGTCCGCGACTACATGGATGGGCTCGGCGTGGCTCACGCGATGGACCGACTGACCGCCGTGGCCGCAAGCCTCAGCGGCCGCTCCTGAGCCTCGCCGACATCGCCACGTGGGTGCGGGCGGGAGGACCCGGGCTTGCCGATCTGCCGGAGATCCTCGACCTGTACGAGTTCGCGCCGTCCCGTCGCGCGAGGCGGGGAGTGGACGTCAGACCGTGCTTGACCTGGCCCGCCGCCTGGCCGACCCGGCCTTCCTCGCCCCGACGGCGGCGCTGGCCGCGGCGACTGCCGCCCTCTCGGTCGGTGTGGGCTTCCTGCCGGTTTCCGGCAGGGCAGCCGGGCTGGGCACGGTCGCGACCGGTGCCGCGGTCTCGGTGCTGGCGGCCGTTGCGGCCGTCGTGCAGCCGAAGGCCGGGCGTGCTCTGGACGACGGTCGGCTGACGACGCGTACCGGCCTGGTCGCGGGGCTGCTGGTCACCGCCGCCGGTCTGGCCTGCGCCGTGCTGCCCGGCCTGGCCGGTGTGCTGCTGGGCGCGGTCCTGATCGGAGCCGGTACGGGCCTGATCACGCCACTGGGCTTCGCCGCACTGGCTGCGAGCACCCCCGCGGAACGTCTGGGGCAGACCATGGGCGCCGCTGAACTCGGCCGCGAACTCGGCGACGCGGGCGGACCGTTGCTCGTCGCGGCCGTCGCCTCGATCGCAACCCTCACCCACGGCTTCGCAGCCCTGGCCGTCCTCGTGGCAGCGGGCGCGGTGGCCGTACAGGCCCGCGGGCGCGGTGTGCCGGCCCGGCCGGCGTCCGAAACGGAAGGGTGAACGCACGTACCCAACGGGAGCCGATGCATCCGCCGGCAGGGCCATGGCCGTGTTGAGGGGGCCCGCCGGACCCCGCCGGGTCGCCGCTCGCGGCCGCCCGCTTCGGTCGGCTGCGGCTGACTCGCGTTCGTAGGCGTGAGCACGGCGGGCGCGGTACGCGGCAGGTCAGGACACGTCGCGTCGCATGCCGGTGGTGACGGCGAGTACCGCGAAGATGAGCGTGTAGATCGCCAGGACCGCGCCGCCGCCCACGCGTGGTAGCAGGTTCTCGCCGGCCATGGCCTTGGCTCCGGCGCCGAGCGCCTGGCCGGCGTTGAAGGGCAGCCAACGGGCGAGGTTGCCGATCAGTTGACCGACGATGCCTTCGACCAGGGCGACCCAGGCCAGCGCGACCGCGACTGCGCCGACCAGGCTGCGGATGAGCGCGCCGACTCCTACGCCGATGGCGGCGAACGCCGCGTTCCAGGCGATGCCGCCGCCGATCGTGGTCCACATCTGTGAGTCGGACCACACGAAGGGCACGGCCTTGTCCGACCACCAGGCGGCCGCGACACCGAGGCCCGTCAGGCTGCTGACCACTCCGGCCAGGGCGCCGAACACCGCGTAGACCAGGAGTTTGGCGCCGATGACGCGTCCGCGTGCGGGAGTGCTCAGACAAGTGTCGGTGATGGTCTTGTGCCGGTACTCTCCGGCGACCGCGAGGATCCCGAACACCAGCGTGAACATCGAGGTCAGGCCCACATGTGAGAGCGCCCCGCTCTGGGTGGTCGTATCGAGCGCCTTCTTCCCGGAGACCACCAGACCGCTGACGCCCGCGGCCACCAGCAGCGGGGCAGCGGCCAGCAGCAGCCACGGGCCGCGGACGGTGCGCAGTTTGAGTACTTCGGTGTGGATCAGGCCGTACATGTCACTCGCTTCTCGTGCTCAGCCACGCGTGGACGCCGTCGTGGCGCCGGTCGCGGAGTCGGTGAGGGGCTTGGACGTCAGCCGGAGGAACGCGGCTTCGAGCGTCTCCCCCTTCGCGTCGGTCAGCTCGGACAGCAGGCCTGTATGGCGCAGCGTGCCGCCGGCGACGATGACCACGCGGTCCACGGTCTGCGCCACCTCGCTCAGCACGTGGCTGGACATCAGGACCGTGCGGCCCTCGCCGGCCAGGTCGCGCAGCAGGTCCCGCAACTCGGCCATTCCGGCCGGGTCGAGGCCGTTGGCGGGTTCGTCGAGGATGAGCACCTGCGGGTCGCCGAGCAGGGCGGAGGCCAGGCCCAGCCGCTGGCGCATGCCGAGCGAGTAGCCGCCCACCCGCCGGTCGGCGGCGTCGGCCAGCCCGACCCGGTCCAGCACCTCCTCGACGCGCGAGCGCGGGATGCCTCTCGCCCCGGCCAGAATCCGCAGGTGGTCGCGCCCACGCCGGCCAGGATGGAAGCCGGTGGCCTCCAGGACCGCCCCGACGACCCGCCGTGGCTCGCTGAGCTCGGTGTAGCGGCGGCCGTCGATCAGAGCCCTGCCCGCCGTGGGCGTCACGAGACCCAGGAGCATGCGCAGCGTGGTGGTCTTGCCGGCCCCGTTCGGCCCGAGGAACCCGGTCACCACCCCGGGCTCCACCTCGAAGGTCAGTGAATCGACGGCGGTCATCGTGCCGTACCGCTTGGTCAGGCCTTTCACCAGGATGCCGCCGCTCATGGTGTGCTCCGGCGCGGGATCGGCGCGAAGGTCGGATACATGGGGGTGCTCGCCTTTCGTGTGTTCACGCGTTGCTTCTCGGCGCCCGGCCGGGGCGCCGAGACCACCCTCCCCAGCCCGTCGCCGCCCGTCGTCGCCCGGCCACGGCAATCCCGGCTACCGCGTCCGTGGGCAGTTACCTGGCCGTCTACCGCGTGCGTGGTACCCCGGGCTGTCACGCACGGCGGACGGCATGCCCGGGACGCCCGCCTATCGTGAAGGCATGAACGCCCTCAGCCACCTGCGTCGCGCCGTGCGTCGGCATGCGCACCTGGCGGACGTGGCGATCGCCCTGGCCGTGTTCGCCGCCACCGTGCTGACCACCTTCGCCGGGCACGATGTCGCCGCCGTGGGCAACGGCACCGTGGCGATCGTCTCCGCCGTGCTCGCCTGTGGGGCGCTGGCCGGGCGGCGCCGGCGCCCGCTGGCGGTGCTGCTGGTCAGCGCTGTGGCCGCGGAGGCGTTCCTCGCTGCCACCGGCGGCACCAGGGGGGTGCTGATCCTGCTCGCCCCGCTGATCGCCCTGTACACGGTTGCCGACCTGGTCGAACGCCGGCGCAGCCTGTCCATCGGCGGCGGCGTTCTGGCCGCGCTCGCCATGGCCCACGCGCCCCTGCTCCATCCTGCGCTGCTCGGCCCGCAGACCTTGGCGTTCATCGCGCTGGGCGGCCTGGCGATCGCAGCCGGCGACTCCACCCGCAACCGCCGCGCCTACCTCACCGAGGTCGAGCAGCGCGCCGAGCGCGCCGAACGCGAACGCGAACAGGACGCGCGGCGCCGCATCGCCAAGGAGCGGCTGCGCATCGCCCGTGACCTGCACGACGCCGTGGGCCACCAGCTCGCGCTCATCAGCGTGCAGTCCAACGTCGCCGGACAGGCGCTCGACCGCGACACCGCGGCGGCACGCGAGGCACTCGCCCACGTGAAATCCGCCAGCCGCAAGGCCCTCGGAGAACTGCGCGACACCGTCGGCCTGCTCCGGCAACCGGGAGAGGCCGTCGCCCCCGTCGCGATTCCCGCGCCCGGACTGGACGCGATCGAGGAGCTGCTCACCTCGCTGCGCGCATCCGGCCTGGACATCGACTGCCGCATTGACGGCCCCGTCGTACCCCTGGCACCCGCGGCCGATCTCACCGCGTACCGCGTGATCCAGGAGTCGCTGACCAACGTCTGCAAACACTCCCGGCGACGGAAGGCCCGGCTCGCACTGAGCTACGGCCTGCACGAACTCCACATCACCGTCGACGACCTGGGAGGCGCAAGCACAGCCGGCGGGTCCGACCCTGGCGCAGCCGCCGTTCCGGTGGGCGGCCATGGCATTGTCGGAATGCGCGAGAGAGTCCTCGCGCTCGGCGGACACTTCGCCGCCGATGCGCGCCCGGAGAGAGCGTTCCAGGTGGCCGCGGTCCTGCCCTACCAACCCCTCGCCCTTCTTCCGGAGCCGACCTCGTGACCATCCGCGTAGTCATCGCCGACGACCAGCCTCTGGTGCGCACCGGTTTCAAGGCCCTGATCCAGCCGGCGCCGGATCTGGAGGTGGTCGGCGAGGCGGGCGACGGGCGCGAGGCGGTGCGGCTGGCCAAGGCCGCCCGGGCAGACCTGGTCCTGATGGACATCCGCATGCCGGTCCTCGACGGTCTCGCCGCGACCCGCCTGATCACCGGCGACGAGGACCTCGCCGGAGTGAAGGTCCTCATCCTCACCACTTTCGAGATCGACGAGTACGTCTTCGAGGCACTGCGCGCCGGAGCCAGCGGCTTTCTCGGCAAGAGCGCCGACGCCGAGGAGCTGCTGCACGCCCTCCGCACCGTCAGCCGGGGCGACGCGCTGCTGTCCCCCGCCGCGACCAGAAGTCTCATCGGCCGCTTCCTCGCCGCTCCCGCCACCCCACGGCCCCTGGACGAGGCCGCCCGCCGGGGGCTCGCCACACTCACCGACCGGGAACGCGAGATCACCACCCTCGTGGCGACCGGACTGTCCAACGACGAGATCGCCGCACAGCTCGTGCTCAGCCCCGCCACCGTCAAGACGCACGTCAACCGCGCCATGGTGAAGGTCGGCGCCCGCGACCGGGCTCAACTCGTCGTCTTTGCCCACCGCACCGGCCTCGCCGAAGCGATGTAGACCGCAACCGGCTGTCGGACGGTCACCGCATCAAGTCCGAGGTCGATCATGCTCGCGGGCCGGAGAAGACCTGGGTCTACGGCGCCTCACGCGTTAGCCGCCGGCCTTGACGCCACCGTCCGGAAGGCTCGGGCATTGCGGCTGAGAAGGCGGGCGACAAGCCTTCTGGCGCGAATCTGGCACGTGGCAAGTGATCGCCAAGGACAGCAAAAAGGCCCCGGTCTCCGACCTGGGCCTTCTTCATGGAGCGGGTGACGAGAATCGAACTCGCGCTCTCAGCTTGGGAAGCGACGGCGCTCGCACAGGCTGCATGGCTCTGACCAGCATGAATACCTGATCCCCGAGGTGATCGTGCGTGTCGGATCGCACCGTCATTGACCGTAGGTTTCCGTCCTTACGGGCATGCGGAGGGCACGCGGTCCGCCCGGCGCGGGGATCAGCTGTTGAACGGGGTGCTCGCGGCCGCACTGCATCCACGAGCGCCTAGCGTCGCCTCTGTCATTCGATCAGAGCCGCGCGGTGCACTCACTCTCCACTGTGCCATTTCGAATGGCATACTCGGAGTGTGACTGACAACTACGTTGACTTCCCGCCCGGCGACGGCCCCACCAGTGGTATCTCCGTCACCTTGACCGCCGGAACTCTGCAGGCCATCCGTGAGCGGGTCGGCAAGCGAGGTGTCTCGGCTTACCTGGAGAAGGCGGCCCAGCGGCAGATCGAGCGCGACAATCTGGACGAGCTGATCGCGGACTTCGACAAGGTGCACGGTCCGGCCGACCCCGAGGCCGTGGCGGCCAAGCGTGCCCGGCTGACTGGAGGCGCCATGAACGCCGGGGCGGCCGCGTGAGCGGTGTCCTGGTTCTGGACAGCGAGGGCCTGGCAAAGGCCGTACAGCGGGATCGGGAGATCCACGAGTGGCTGACGGCGGCTCGCGACGCGGACTTGCCCGTGATCACCTCGGCGGCCGTGTTGGTCGAGGTGATCCATCCGAAGATCAACGACGCCGCACTGAAGTGGACTCTGTCCCGCCTGAGCGTCGAGCCCGTGACCCAAGCCGTCGCGCAATCCGCTGCCGCCTTGCTGCGAGCGGCGGGGCTGCACGGCCACAAGTACGCCATCGACGCCATGCTGTGCGCGACCGCCTTGCAGCATCCCGGCCGGGTGACGATTCTGACTTCGGACGTGGAAGACATCGGGCTGCTCACCGCGGAGCATCCGCGCCTGAGTGCCGAGAAGGTCTGAGCCGCGACGCCTTGTAGAAGCGGTGCTCGCCGTGCGGACGCGGCTCTGGCTCAGCGGTCTCCTGCCTAGGCGGCCGGCCGGCTGCTGGGGGGACACCCTCGCGACCTGCCTCGGATCGGGCTGAACGATAGCGTGGTCGGCATCGGGCAGGGGCGTGTCACGTCCGAGTAGCGGCGCCCCCACTGTTGCGAACCCTCTGGAAGGGCATGGACTCGGGCTCCGGCACGCGCCAGACGATGCGGACTTGCTCGTCGAGAGGAAGCGAGGGGCCACCGATGTAGATGCGGTGGATGAAGTAGAGAACGGCCAGTCTGAATGTCTCCGGTTCGATGTCGGTCGACTTCGTCACCGTGGCCCGGCTCAGCTTGTTCACTTGGCGCACGACGCTTGAATCGGCTTCGAGCGGACCGAGCTCGCTGAGGATCTCCGGATCGAGTTCGGCTTCCTCGCGCATGGCCTGGATCGACCGACTCAGCAGGTCGGGCTCCGCTTCGACCCGGTCGACGATTCGAGCGATGACGTAGTCATGGAGCACATCCGCCTCGATGTTGCCGTGTTCCACCGGTTCTTCGCCCGTGCAACTCGGGCACCCCTCGCACTCAGTGGGTTCGTCAGCTTCCTGACTGGAGACGAAGCACGAGACCACCCACATGATCTCGGCACGGTTCAGCTCCAGTTCCCCGGCGGTCGACAGGTCGGGGTCGCCCCATTGACTAGCGGGATCACTGCCATCTCCGTCTCCATCCCCCGGCGGCGTCATCTCGGAGCGCAGCAGGGACTCCAGACTGACGAGGTACGGTTCCCAGCCGTGCGCGCTCATCAGTAGCGTCGCCAGCGCGTCCCCCGGGCGCTTCCAGAAGATGAGGTCTTCGTCGAAGCCGTTGACGAAGTGCAGGACGTGGTCCGTCGAATCGAACTCCACTCCGGACATCTCGCTCAGGTGGGTCAGGACCGCCTGACGGCCCCGATAGCGTCCGGCGTAGCGGCGGGCCTGGGCGACGAAGAACGGCACAGTGCTGTCGTTCAGCACAGCGTTGGGGCTGACGCCGATGAAACGCGGGGAGTTCAGCGGACCGGACCGGCGGAGCTGTTGGGTGGCGTTCGCCCAGTGCAGTTGTCTGGTGTCGGGGTCGTACACCACGCAGTAGACAGGAATGTTCCCGTCCGCCCAGGTATCACCGTGCTGGTCGACAGGCACCGCGTAGCCGTTGCCTTGGCGCCAGCTAGTCCCACCCTTGACCTGGACCTTGATCGTGTCGCTCGTGAGATGTCCGTCGTCGACGAAGGTGACATAGAAATCCTCTCCGAAGTCGTTCTGCCCGGATATCTCTTGAACGATGTGGTCGTGGTTTTCAAGCAGGGTGCGCAACGCGTTCACGGCAGCCTGACCCACACGCCGCCCCTTTGAGACCTTCGGCATGCCGCGCCTCCTTCGGAAGGTTCCTGCCGGCCCCTGCGGACGAGGGGCCGGTGTCTGCCTGGATCAGCCTGCGCCACACCTATGACACCGGAGCCGGAGCGAGGGAGATTGCAGGGCGCCTGCTGAGCGGCCTGGCATGGCGCGGCCCGGAAACGACTGAGGCCCAGGTCGGTGACCTGGGCCTTCTTCACAGAGCGGGTGACGAGAATCGAACTCGCGCTCTCAGCTTGGGAAGCTGATGTTCTACCATTAAACTACACCCGCGTAAGACGCCGACCGAAGTTCGGGTCCGGCGCTCACTGTACCCCATCCCCGGCGCCCGGTGCTCGAGCCGTGGGGCTGTGTGCGTTCGAAGGGGGTGGTGGCCCTGCGGGGCACCGGAGTTGGGGCGTACGGTGGGGATGTGGGTGAGGGGTCCTGTGGGGCCGGAGTGCCGTCTGGTGGCACGTCTCTTTGATCCCGTAATGTGGCTTTTGTCGTCAGGTGGCGAGAGGCCAGACGCGGTTCTGGGGAAGGGACTTAAGGGACTTGATGGAGCGCACCGTCGTCCGTTGTGCCGAGGGGCACGTGTTCAGCACCGCTTCGTTCCCGATGCAGCAGGCCGAGCGGCTCGGCCCCGGCCGGCTCATGAGGTGTCCACGGTGTGCCAGGCTCCGCAGTGCGGTGCCCGTGGCACTTCAGAAGCGGTAGCGGGAGCAGTGCGGTACCGGCGCGTGGAGCCGTCCTGATGGTGGGGGCTCCGCGCGCCTTGCGTATCCTCGCTACGTGCTTCTCTCAGACAAGGACATCCGGGCCGAGATCGACGCCGGGCGGGTGCGGATCGATCCCTTCGACGAATCCATGGTGCAACCGTCGAGCATCGATGTGCGGCTGGACCGCTACTTCCGGGTGTTCGAGAACCACCGCTACCCCCACATCGACCCCTCGGTCGAGCAGCCCGACCTCACCCGGCTCGTCGAGCCGGAGGGCGACGAGCCGTTCATCCTGCACCCGGGGGAGTTCGTCCTCGCGTCGACGTACGAGGTCATCACACTTCCCGACGACCTCGCCTCCCGGCTGGAGGGCAAGAGCTCGCTCGGGCGGCTGGGGCTGGTCACCCACTCCACCGCCGGGTTCATCGACCCCGGGTTCTCCGGGCACGTGACCCTGGAGCTGTCGAACCTCGCCACCCTGCCGATCAAGCTGTGGCCCGGGATGAAGATCGGGCAGCTGTGCATGTTCCGGCTCAGCTCGCCCGCCGAGGCCCCGTACGGCAGCGAGCGCTACGGCTCCCGGTACCAGGGGCAGCGCGGACCCACCGCCTCCCGCTCCTACGTCAACTTCCACCGCACGCAGGTGTGAGGGCACCCACGACATGAGTGAGACACGGGAGAACCTCAGCTACGAGGACTTCGGCGTCGCCGTGCGCGAGCTCGCGCAGACCATCGCCGACGACGGGTACGAGCCGGACATCGTGCTCAGCATCGCGCGCGGCGGTGTCTTCGTCGCCGGCGGGCTCGCCTACGCCCTCGACTGCAAGAACATCCACTTGGTCAACGTCGAGTTCTACACCGGCGTCGGCACCACGCTCGAGATGCCCGTCATGCTCGCGCCCGTGCCCAACGTCATCGACTTCTCCGACAAGAAGGTGCTGATCACCGACGACGTCGCCGACACCGGCAAGACGCTCAAGCTGGTCCGCGACTTCTGCCTGGACACCGTCGCCGAGGTGCGCAGCGCCGTCATCTACGAGAAGTCCCACTCGCTCGTGAAGTGCGAGTACGTCTGGAAGCGCACCGACGATTGGATCAACTTCCCGTGGAGTGTTTTGCCTCCAGTACGTAAGTCGGGTGAGCCGATCACGCCCTCGACGGAGGCGCTATAGATCCGTCCCCGTTCGGTGCCGCGCCAGATGTCCCGCGGAGTGTCCCAAGTGAATCCCCGGGTTGTCAGTGTCGACCGATATGCCTTCGGTCAGCTCGCCCTGGACGTCAGCTGAATGCTTCGCCCGTACGCGCTGGCCCGCATCCTGCAGCCGGGTACCTTCGTCGCCCCCTGCGACAATGCCGCGATGACGACGCTGGTCGTGGGGCAGGGGAAGGGAACAGCGTGGTTCTTCGTGGGGTGCTCGCGTTGATCGCGGGCAGCGCTTTCATCGTGGTGGCCTGCGGCTACCGTGGCGTGGACATGTGGGCATGGGACTGGGCGGACGTGATGTTTTCGCCCGGGCCGGGCCGACGGCGATGGGGGGAGTTCTGGCCCCTTGGACGGTTCAGACTGCTGTGCGGGGTTCTGGGAGTCGTGTTGGTGATCCTGGGTCTGGTGACAGTGACGTCCCGCCGGGAGGGGAGCGCGCCGGTTGGACCCGAGCTTGATCGAGCCCGTGTGGCGCTGACTGCAACCTGAGCGGCCCATCACCAACCGAGAACGCGAGGCTGAGCATCCGCCGGCATCGCGTTCTCGTGTGTTTGCCTCAGTTACTGCGCTGACCTGCGAATATGGGTCCTGCGGAACTACCCTCATCCAGGCGACGGCGCCTGGCCCGTGCTGCCCCCGTGCCGCAAGGCCGGTACGCCGATCACGCCCTCGAAGGACGCTCTGTAGGCGCCGCGACACGTCGTAGGCGCCGCAACCGCCGTAAGCGGCGGATCGTCGCAGCGCACGGCCCGTAGGACCGCGGCCTGACCCCGTACGGCCCCGCAGCACGCGCCACGGGGCCGTCGCGGTCCGGTCAGGCGGTGGTCATCGCGCACGTGCCGCGGTCGGCCTTCATCGGGCCGGCCGCCGAGGGCCGGACGTCGAAGTCGAACATGGCGGTGGGTACGTACAGCGAGCAGCAGGCGTTCGGGATGTCGACGATGCCGCTGATGCGACCCTCTATGGGGGCGGAGCCGAGCAGCAGGTAGGCCTGCTCTCCGCTGTAGCCGAACCTCTTGAAGTACTCGACCGCGTTGAGGCAGGCCCGCCGGTAGGCCAGCGTCGCGTCCATGTAGAAGTTCGTGTCCGTGTCGTGGTCGACGGAGACCCCGATGAAACTCATGAACTCCGTGTAGCGCGGCTCGACGTTACCGGGCATGAACACCGGGTTGGTGGTGATGCCGTACTTCTCCATGCCGCCCTTGATCAGGTCGACATGGAAGTCGATGAAGCCGCCCATCTCGATGGCGCCGCAGAAGGTGATCTCTCCGTCGCCCTGGCTGAAGTGCAGGTCGCCCGCGGAGAGCTTGGCGTCCTTGACGTACACGGGGAAGAAGGCCCGCGAGCCGCGGGTCATGTTCTTGATGTCCTGGTTGCCGCCGTTCTCGCGGGCCGGCACCGTGCGGGCGCCTTCCGCGGCGATGCGACTGGCGAGGTCCCCGGTGGCCGTGCCGGCGAGCGCGTTCTGGGCGTCCGGGGGGATGGCGAGCGGCGGTACCCGGTTCGGGTCGGTGTCGATCAGCGCCTTCTCGCGGGCGTTCCAGCGGGCGAGCATCTCCTCGGAGGGAGCCGTTCCGAACAGACCGGGGTGGGTGATCCCGGTGTAGCGGATGCCGGGCAGGTGGCGGGAGACCGCCTGCTGGCCGTGGAAGTTCCAGATGGCCTTGTAGGAGTCGGGGAAGTAGTCGGTCAGGAAGCCTCCGCCGTTGGCCTTGGCGAAGATGCCGGTGTAGCCCCAGCCCTGGCCCGCCGCGTCCCCGCGCTGCTGCGGCACGGGACCGAGGTCGAGGATGTCGACGACGAGCAGGTCGCCCGGTTCGGCGCCCTCCACGCCTATCGGGCCGCTGAGCATGTGGGGGATGGTCAGGTCGATGTCGCGTACGTCGTTGGCGGAGTCGTTGTCGCCGATCTGGCAGTCGGTCCAGTCACGGCACTCGATCCGGAACTCCGCTCCCGGCTTCACCATGGTGGCGTTGGGGACGTCCGGGTGCCACCTGTTGTGCCCGGGAACGTCCTGCTCACGCATCGACTTGCTCTGGTCCACACTGAAGAGAGTTTCGGGCATGACAGCTCCTCATTTCTGATCCGGTGAGGTTGGAGCGCCCGCCCCACTGGTCGGCGGAGCGGCTTGGGTCGGCTGAGGCGGTCTCCGGGTGCGCGGCCACAACCCGACGAACATCAGCACGCCGAAGACCCCCAGGGCGATGGCGGTCTCGGTGGGGTGCTTCCAGTAGCCGGAGAGCAGCAGACCCGCGGGAATGGCACCGGTGACCCAGCCTTCGATCGCGGAGATCCATCCCGTATAGGTTCTGAGGTGCTCCCTCTTGAGGCCGAGCAGCAGGAAGAACAGGAACCACAGCAGGGCCCAGTAGAGCCAGATGACCCCGAACGGGTAGTCCTTCAAGAGCCGGAAATTGGCGTACGAATATCCAAGGGCGGCGATTGCCACAAACAATGAGTAATAGCCGACCCCAGTGCTGTCGAGGTCGGCGAGCAGGGTTATGCCCACATAGAGGTAGGTGAAGGCGAACAGGTAGATTCCGGATGCCGCGAGGATTTTCTTGGAGTCGCCGCCGGCGGTGAAGATGAGGTAGGTCGGCGTCAGTACTTGCAGTGCCCCGACGAACAGGTTGAACACTGCTCCCGCCCGGTCATCGACCTTGCCGAGAAGCAGCAACCCGTTCATGAAGAGCACCGCACCGACGAAGAGCAGTCCCACATTGTCCACGGGGACGCACCTCCTGACTCCGCGTGGGGCGGAGGCGGTCAGGGTCGTGGCAGCCGTGAGAGCGCGGGATGCGGTCGCCGCTCCGGACTTGTGCGCGGCGGCACTTCGGAAACCACGGTCGGGGCCTCACGGGCCTGCTCCTCCCGTTCGTGGAGGGCGACGGACGCGCTTGAGGCCGACGACAGGCCAGGCGCGGAGTACACGCGCCTCGCAGTGTTGGTGCACACGGGGCAGCCGTACGTCGTGGGCGCCGTTCCGATCGTCAGTTTCACGTCGAAAGGGCCGCAGTGGCTGCACAGGTATTCATAAGTAGCCATTGTCGCTCCGGAAACTGCTGGACGCTCGCGAACCCGAGTGCGCGGCGCACCTGGAAAAGCGTGTGCCGCAGCTGTTTCCTCCCTTCAAGGAGACGTCCCGTCAATGGGTGTGTCAAATCGGGGGCGGGGTGCTCGGTCCTTTTCCTGCTCGGGTGGCCCGTGGTGTGCGCCGAGGCTCGTTCGCGGCCCCGTGAACGAGTGTCCGCGTTGATCAAGCGTTGCGCAGGACCGGAGCCAAGAGGAGATCCACTGAGGAGATCCATTGAGAAGATCCATTGCGTGTGGGGCAATGGGTCTTCCGGTACGGCCGTGCCCGCAGTCTCAGGGTTGCTGTGAGCCGACTCACCCTGAATATCGCTGGACGGTCGCGGCCGAGACCTTTAGTTTCGGTAAATAGATTGATTTTTCTTATGCGAAGGCATCGGCGCCGCGCATACTGTCCCGCAAGAAATCCAAGGAGGGCGGATCGGTGAGCAACATGGACGCCGTGTGGGTGCGAGGCGTGAACGGCATTCAGTTGCATCACGTGACCGACCTTCAGGACGCCGGCAGGTTCCTGGGCAACGCGGCGATGGCGCTGCGGGCCGCACACGTGAGGACCGGCACCGACCAGTACGCCGGCATCGCCGCCGAGCTGAAGAACCTGGTGGAGCGGGTGCGGGAGCTGGAGGACAGGGCGCGGTCGAGCATGCACGACCTGCACTCCACCGACCCCGAGCGGTTCGTCCGCTGCCGGGACGGTTACGAGCCGTGGCCCGGCGAGATCCCGGCGGGGTTCGTCCCGCGCCACACCTGCAAGGACGAGTGCCTCTACCACGACCGCGGGGTCGTCGAGGCCGTCATGCAGTGCACCTGCGGGCAGCCGCCCTGCCGGGCGTGCGAGATCGGCGGCACGCTCTGACGGGCCCGGACTCGGGCGCCGACCGCGCTGGAGCGGGCGCACGACGGAACTGAGGACCAGCGAGGGGCCCGGCGGTGCGCCGGGCCCCTCGTGTGCTGGTGGGCTGCGGGAAGGCCGCAACAGGCCCTAGAACGTGCCGAGCTTCACGATCGACAGCAGGGCGATCAGCTGGATCGCCGAGGCACCCAGGGCCTTGGGCCAGGGCAGGTCGTGGGAGCTGCGGACCATGAGGGTCAGCAGGACGCCGCACGCGACCCAGGTGGCCCAGCCGAGCAACTGGACGAAGCCCGCGTCGCCGCCGAGGAACATGGCCACGAGCAGACGCGGCGCGTCCGTGATCGACATGATCAGCATGGACAGGCCGACCGTGGGCTGCCAGGCCCCGTCGCCGCCGAGTTGGCGGGCCAGGGTGTGGGTGACCACACCGAGGACGAAGGAGCTGATCACCAGGGCCACGGCGGTGATCAGGACGATCGGGACCGCGTTGGAGAGGGTGGCGTTGATGGCGTCCTGGCGGGCGCCGTCGAAGCCGAAGACCGCGAGCAGTCCGTAGAGGAACGTCACGATGAGGGCGGGGCCCCACATCGTGTAGTCGCGCATCCGGAGGAAGGTCTGCTGGGGGGACAGGACTATGCCCCGCAGCAGGTCGGACCAGTGCAGGCGAGGGCCGATCGGGCCGGCCGGCGCCGAGCCGGCGCGGTAGGTCCCGCCCTGGTCGTAGGGGTCCTCGCCGACCGCGAACGCCTGGGTGTGGCCGGGGTTGTCGGCCGCGTACGGGTCGGGGCCGCCCTGCGGGTGGCCGCCGCCGAAGTACTCCGGCTCACCCTGGTTGCCGTAGCCCCCGCCGCCGTAGCCCCCGTCGTCGGCCCGGGGCCACTGGACGGCCCCGCCCCCGCCTCCGTACGGCGGCCGCTGCCGCTGCCGCGGGTACGGCTGCTGCTGCGCAGGGGGATAGCCGTACGAGGGGGCCTGGGGCGCCTGCTGCCCGTACGGAGGTTGTTGGGTCCGCGCTTGCGGGGCACGATCGTTCCGGCCGCCGCGTCCGCTCCTGAATCCAGCCACGTCATTGAACGTACCCGAGCCCGTGAAGTCACGGGCCGGGCCGGGTGTCCCCGCTGGGCTTTGGGTCCGAGCTGTGACATCCCTTAAGGGGCGTTCCCAAGGGTGTTCCCAGGGTTTTCCGGGTGCTTCTCAGGGGAGCCCACGGGGGCTCCGGGGCGCTGAGTGGCGGCTCGGGGGCCACCGGGCAGGATGGGACCATGAGCGTAGTCAAGATCAACGTACTGACCGTGCCCGCCGAGCAACGCGAGACGTTGGAGAAGCGGTTCGCCTCCCGGGCGCACGCGGTCGAGAACTCCGACGGGTTCGAGTGGTTCGAGCTCCTGCGCCCTGTCGAGGGCACCGACACCTACCTCGTCTACACGCGCTGGCGTGACGAGGAGTCGTTCCAGGCCTGGCTGGAGGGGCCGATGAAGGCCGCGCACCAGGGTGCCGGCGCGGGTGAGGGCGGGGGTGAGGGCGGGGAGCGGCCGAAGCCCGCGGCCACCGGCTCCACCCTGTGGTCCTTCGAGGTCGTGCAGCAGGCCGCGCCCAGGAGCGCGTAGCACTCCCGCGGCCCGCTCCCGGGAACACGGCGACGCCCCCGTGCCGTACGGACACGGGGGCGTCGGACGTGGGACGGCCGGGCCGCCTACTTCACCGGCTCGGGCTCCGGTTCGCTCTCGTCGGTCGCCTCGCCCGCCGGGTCGACCGGCGTCCTGACGGAGTCGAGCAGCAGTTGGGCGACGTCGACGACCTGGACGGATTCCTTGGCCTTGCCGTCGTTCTTCTTGCCGTTGACGGAGTCGGTGAGCATGACCAGGCAGAACGGGCAGGCCGTGGAGACGATGTCCGGGTTCAGCGAAAGAGCCTCGTCGACGCGTTCGTCGTTGATGCGCTTGCCGATCCTTTCCTCCATCCACATGCGGGCGCCGCCGGCGCCGCAGCAGAAGCCGCGTTCCTTGTGGCGGTGCATCTCCTCGTTCCTGAGGCCCGGGACCTTGCCGATGATCTCCCGTGGCGGCGTGTAGATCTTGTTGTGGCGGCCCAGGTAGCAGGGGTCGTGGTAGGTGATGATGCCCTCGACCGGGGTGACGGGGACGAGCTTGCCCTCGTCGACCAGGTGCTGGAGCAGCTGGGTGTGGTGGATGACCTCGTAGTCGCCGCCGAGTTGCGGGTATTCGTTGCCGAGGGTGTTGAGGCAGTGCGGGCAGGTGGCGACGATCTTCTTCGCCGACTTCGGCTTGCGGGACTCGGGGGTGACGTTGCCCTCGTCGTCCGACTCCTCACCGAAGGCCATGTTCAGCGCGGCGACGTTCTCCATGCCGAGCTCCTGGAACAGGGGCTCGTTGCCCAGGCGGCGGGCGGAGTCGCCGGTGCACTTCTCGTCGCCGCCCATGATCGCGAACTTGACGCCCGCGATGTGCAGCAGTTCCGCGAAGGCCTTGGTGGTCTTCTTGGCGCGGTCCTCCAGGGCGCCGGCGCAGCCGACCCAGTAGAGGTAGTCGACCTCGGAGAGGTCCTCGATGTCCTTGCCGACGACCGGGACCTCGAAGTCGACCTCCTTGGTCCACTGAAGGCGCTGCTTCTTGGCCAGGCCCCAGGGGTTGCCCTTCTTCTCCAGGTTCTTGAGCATCGTGCCCGCCTCGGACGGGAACGAGGACTCGATCATGACCTGGTAGCGGCGCATGTCGACGATGTGGTCGACGTGCTCGATGTCGACCGGGCACTGCTCGACGCAGGCCCCGCAGGTGGTGCAGGACCACAGCACGTCCGGGTCGATGACGACGCCCGCGGCGAAGCCGCCGTCGGACGCGGCCTCCAGCGTGCCGATCAGTGGACGCTCGGCCTCCGCCAGCGCCGCCGCCGGGACGCCGGCGAGCTGCTCGGCGGAGGCCTTCTCCTCGCCCTCCGTCGTCTTGCCGCCGCCGGCCAGCAGATAGGGGGCCTTGGCGTGCGCGTGGTCGCGCAGCGACATGATCAGCAGCTTCGGGGAGAGCGGCTTGCCGGTGTTCCAGGCCGGGCACTGGGACTGGCAGCGGCCGCACTCGGTGCAGGTGGAGAAGTCCAGCAGGCCCTTCCAGGAAAACTGCTCGACCTGCGAAACACCGAACACGTCGTCCTCACCGGGATCGGTGAAGTCGATCGCCTTCCCGCCGGAGGTCATCGGCTGCAGGGCACCCAGGGCCGTGCCACCGTCCGCCTCGCGCTTGAACCAGATGTTCGGGAAGGCCAGGAAACGGTGCCAGGCCACACCCATGTTGGTGTTCAGGGAGACCACGATCATCCACACGAAGGACGTGCCGATCTTGATCATCGCGGTCAGGTAGACCAGGTTCTGCAGGGTGCCGGCCGACAGGCCCTTGAAGGCGAGCACCAGTGGGTACGAGGCGAAGTACCCGGCCTCGTAGTGCTCCACGTGGTGCAGCGCGCCCTCCAGTCCGCGCAGGACGTAGATCGCGAGGCCGATGATGAGGATGACGTACTCGACGAAGTACGCCTGGCCGGCCTTGGAGCCGGCGAAGCGGGACTTGCGGCCGGGCCGGGACGGCAGGCTCAGCAGCCGGATCGCGATGAGCACGGCGATGCCGAGGACGGTCATCACGCCGATGAACTCGATGTACATCTCGAACGGCAGGAAGTCCCCGATGACCGGCAGCGTCCAGTCGGCCCGGAACAACTGGCCGAACGCCTGCGCGAGGGTGGGCGGCAGCGTCAGGAAGCCGATGGCCACGAACCAGTGGGCGACGCCCACGATGCCCCATCGGTTCATCCGGGTGTGGCCGAGGAACTCCCGGACCAGGGTCACGCTGCGCCGGTAGGGGTTGTCGGTACGGGTGCCGGCGGGTACGGGCTGGCCCAGCTTGAAGTACCGGACGAACTGACCGATGGCACGGGCGAGCAGCGCGACGCCGACCACGGTCAGGACCAGCGACACGATGATCGCGGCGAGTTGCATGGGGGCTCCTGAGGCGGCCTCGAGATTACTGAGCGGTAACTTATGTAGTCCGTCTGAGACTACCTCCATCCTCGGCCGCAATGCAGTCGGGTGCGGGGTGATCTGGGTCGCTGCGGGTCCGCTTGAGGGCCGTCCGGGGGGTGCCGGAGGGCCGCCCGGGGATCCAGTCGCGCGCCGATCGTGTTATTCGCACCTGATCGCCCCATATACCCCTAATTTAAGAACCGTGCTCTACGGGATCGCCACCGCCATCACCGCTCTCCTCCTCGCCGCCCTGCTCTCGGCGCTGCTCCGGGTGCTCGCGCTTCGGCTGGGCCTCGTCGACCGCAGGAGGCGGGCACGCCCCTTGCCCCTGCTCGGCGGCCTGGCCGTGGTGCTCAGCACCTGCCTGGTCGCCGCGGCCGGCGGCTGGACGGGTACCGCCCCGCTGGGCGACGGAGTGGGCAGACTGCTCGTCGCGGGCGCCGCGGTCGCCGTGCTCGGGACCGCCGCGGACGTGTGGCGGCTGAAGACACCGTTCCTGCTCGTCGGTACGGCTCTCGCGGCGGCCTGCGTGGTGCCGTACGACGAGACCGGGCCGGTGGCCGGGGTGGCCGCCGTCGCCTGGATCACCTGTGTGGCCGCCGCCTTCCGGGGGCTCGACCACGCGGACGGCCTCGCGGGCACGGTGGGCGTGCTCACCGCGTTCGGGGTGGGCGTGTGTGCGGCGGCCGAGGTGATGGACGACCTCGCCGTGCTGCTGAGCGTGCTGGCCGCCGCCCTCACCGGTTTCCTGATGCACAACTGGCACCCGGCGCGGATCGCGTTCGGGTCCGGAGGCGCGCTGTTCACCGGCTTCGTGCTGGCCTGCGCGGCCCTCCTCACCCGCACCGGGTACGACACGGTCTCCACCGTGGCGGTGCTGTTCGCGCTCACCGCCACCGCGAGCGCCGACGCCGTGCTGGTCCTGGTGTCGCGCAGGCTGGCCGGACGCCCCCTGCTGCGCCGCGGTCCCGACCACCTCGCGCACCGGCTGCGTCGGCTCGGGCCGACGCAGCCGGGCGCGACCGTCCTGCTCGGCGCCGGCACCTTCGCCGCGGTCCTGGTCGGGGTGCTGGTGCACACGGGCCTGGCCCGGCCGACGGCCGTGCTGTGGGTGGCCGGGGCGGCCCTGGTGATCGTCCTCGGGCTGTTGCGGGTGCCGGCGTACGCTCCGCGGCGCCCGACCGAACCCAACGGTGTCCGCACGCAGGCCCGGCTTCCCGGCACCCGGGGGCAGACCCGAGTGCCCGGCACCCGCGGGCGGCCCGAGGAGCGCACCGCCCGGGGTCCTTCCGCCGCCGGTGGCGCCACGCGTGCGCGTGCTGAGGCGTTCGGCACCGGGGCACCGCCACGCGCGCGCGGCGACGCGTCCGGTGCCCGGTCGCGCACCGAGCCCTTCCGGGTCCTCCGCGCCCCGAGGCAGTCCGGCACGGCCCCCGGAGCCCCGCGCGGCAGGGTCCCGTACGACGCGGAATCCGGCGGCGGAACCGGCGAATCCGGCCTCCAGGCCCCTCGCCGTCACCTCGAATATCCGCCTCCTCCGCCCAGGCAATCCACGTCACCGCAGGTCAGAGCGCCCTTGCGTATAAGAGATGGATAAGACTTGAGTCGGAGTGGCTCAGGTCTGTTGACCCGACGGAGAGCCTCGGGCACACTTGAGTCCGTTCCACTCAAGTCAGCTGGAGGATTCACCATGGCACGTGCGGTCGGCATCGACCTGGGCACGACTAACTCCGTCGTCAGCGTTCTCGAAGGCGGCGAGCCCACCGTCATCACCAACGCCGAGGGCGCCAGGACCACGCCGTCCGTCGTCGCCTTCGCCAAGAACGGCGAGGTGCTGGTCGGTGAGGTGGCCAAGCGTCAGGCCGTCACCAACGTCGACAGGACCATCCGGTCGGTCAAGCGCCACATGGGCACCGACTGGAGGATCAACCTCGACGGCAAGGACTTCAACCCGCAGCAGATCAGCGCCTTCGTGCTGCAGAAGCTGAAGCGGGACGCGGAGGCCTACCTCGGCGAGAAGGTCACGGACGCGGTCATCACCGTCCCGGCGTACTTCAACGACGCCGAGCGCCAGGCCACCAAGGAAGCCGGCGAGATCGCCGGTCTGAACGTGCTGCGCATCGTCAACGAGCCGACGGCCGCCGCCCTGGCGTACGGCCTCGACAAGGACGAGCAGATGATCCTCGTCTTCGACCTCGGTGGCGGTACGTTCGACGTCTCGCTGCTGGAGATCGGCGACGGCGTGGTCGAGGTGAAGGCCACCAACGGCGACAACCACCTCGGTGGCGACGACTGGGACCAGCGTGTCGTCGACTACCTGGTCAAGCAGTTCCACTCCGGTCACGGCGTGGACCTGTCCAAGGACAAGATGGCCCTCCAGCGTCTGCGTGAGGCGGCGGAGAAGGCCAAGATCGAGCTGTCCTCGTCCACCGAGACCTCGATCAACCTGCCCTACATCACCGCGTCCGCCGAGGGCCCGCTGCACCTGGACGAGAAGCTCACCCGCGCCCAGTTCCAGCAGCTGACGGCCGACCTGCTGGAGCGCTGCAAGACGCCGTTCCACAACGTCATCAAGGACGCCGGCGTCTCCGTCAGCGACATCGACCACGTCGTGCTCGTCGGTGGTTCCACCCGTATGCCCGCGGTCGCCGAGCTCGTCAAGGAGCTGACCGGCGGCAAGGAGGCCAACAAGGGCGTGAACCCGGACGAGGTCGTCGCCATCGGCGCCTCGCTCCAGGCCGGTGTCCTCAAGGGCGAGGTCAAGGACGTCCTGCTGCTCGACGTCACCCCGCTGTCCCTCGGCATCGAGACCAAGGGCGGCATCATGACCAAGCTGATCGAGCGCAACACCACGATCCCGACCAAGCGCTCCGAGATCTTCACCACGGCCGAGGACAACCAGCCGTCGGTGCAGATCCAGGTCTACCAGGGCGAGCGCGAGATCGCCGCGTACAACAAGAAGCTCGGCATGTTCGAGCTGACCGGTCTGCCGCCGGCGCCGCGCGGCGTCCCGCAGATCGAGGTGTCCTTCGACATCGACGCCAACGGCATCATGCACGTCACGGCGAAGGACCTCGGCACCGGCAAGGAGCAGAAGATGACCGTCACCGGCGGCTCCTCGCTCCCGAAGGACGAGGTCGACCGCATGCGCGAGGAGGCCGAGCGCTACGCGGAGGAGGACCACAAGCGTCGCGAGGCCGCCGAGACCCGCAACCAGGGCGAGCAGCTCGTCTACCAGACCGAGAAGTTCCTCAAGGACAACGAGGACAAGGTCCCCGGCGAGATCAAGACCGAGGTGGAGTCCGCCGTCGCCGAGCTGAAGGAGACGCTCAAGGGCGAGGACACCACCGAGATCCGCACCGCCACGGAGAAGGTCGCCGCCGTCTCCCAGAAGCTCGGCCAGGCCATGTACGCCGACGCCCAGGCCGCGCAGGCCGCGGGCGGTGCCGGTGACGCCGGTGCGGGCCAGGCCAAGGCCGACGACGACGTCGTGGACGCCGAGATCGTCGACGACGAGCGCAAGGACGGTGCGGCGTGACGGAGGAGACCCCCGGCTTCGAGGAGCACCAGCCGCAGCCTCCGCCGCAGTCCGACGCCGCCTCCGGCACCACCCCCGACGACGCCGCGGAGGCCGCCGCCCAGGACAAGGGCGGGGCCCCGGCCGGTGAGCCGGACCAGTCGGCCGCGCTGACGGCCCAGCTGGACCAGGTGCGCACGGCGCTCGGCGAGCGCACGGCGGACCTGCAACGGCTCCAGGCCGAGTACCAGAACTACCGGCGCCGGGTCGAGCGGGACCGGATCGCGGTACGGGAGGTCGCCGTGGCGAACATCCTGTCCGAGCTCCTGCCCGTGCTCGACGACATCGGCCGCGCGCGGGACCACAGCGAACTGGTGGGCGGTTTCAAGTCCGTCGCCGAGTCGCTGGAGACCGTGGTGTCCAAGCTCGGACTCCAGCAGTTCGGGAAGGAGGGCGAGTCCTTCGACCCGACGATCCACGAGGCCCTGATGCACTCCTACGCACCGGACGTCACCGAGACGACGTGCGTGGCGATTCTTCAGCCCGGGTATCGGATCGGCGAGCGCACCATCCGCCCCGCGCGGGTGGCGGTGGCCGAGCCCCAGCCCGGCGCGCAGACGGTCAAGCCGGCCGAGGAGTCCGGCACGGCCCCGGCAGCCGAGCAGGGCGAGGACAAGGAGAACGGTGGCCCGGAGGAGGGCTGACGTAATAACGGACGACGCACGAGAGGAGGGACGTCGGGGATGAGCACCAAGGACTTCATCGAGAAGGACTTCTACAAGGTCCTCGGCGTCCCCAAGGACGCCACCGAGGCCGAGATCAAGAAGGCGTACCGGAAGCTCGCCCGCGAGTTCCACCCGGACGCCAACAAGGGCAATGCCAAGGCCGAGGAGCGCTTCAAGGAGATCTCCGAGGCGAACGACGTGCTCGGCGACGCCAAGAAGCGCAAGGAGTACGACGAGGCCCGCGCCCTGTTCGGCAACGGCGGCTTCCGCCCCGGACCGGGCGCCGGCGGCGGCAACTTCAACTTCGACCTGGGCGACCTCTTCGGAGGGGGCGCCCAGGGCGGCGGGGGGAGCGGCGGCTTCGGCGGCGGCATCGGTGACGTCTTCGGGGGCCTGTTCAACCGGGGCGGCACGGGCACCACGCGTGCCCAGCCCCGGCGCGGCCAGGACATCGAGTCCGAGGTCACGCTGAGCTTCACGGAGGCCATCGAGGGCGCGACGGTGCCGCTGCGCATGTCGAGCCAGCAGCCGTGCAAGGCCTGTTCCGGCACCGGCGACAAGAACGGCACACCGCGGGTGTGCCCGACCTGCGTCGGCACCGGCCAGGTGGCACGCGGCTCGGGCGGCGGGTTCTCGCTGACGGACCCGTGCCCGGACTGCAAGGGCCGCGGGCTCATCGCGGAGAACCCCTGCGAGGTGTGCACGGGCTCCGGACGGGCCAAGTCGTCCCGGACGATGCAGGTCCGCATCCCGGCCGGGGTCAGCGACGGCCAGCGCATCCGGCTGCGTGGCAAGGGGGCCCCGGGCGAGCGCGGCGGACCCGCGGGCGACCTGTACGTGGTGGTGCACGTCGGGGAGCACCCGGTCTTCGGCCGCCGGGGCGACAACCTCACCGTCACCGTGCCGGTCACGTTCACCGAGGCGGCCCTCGGCGGCGAGATCCGCGTGCCCACCCTGGGCGGTCCCTCGGTGACGCTGAAGCTGCCCCCGGGCACGCCGAACGGCCGTACGATGCGGGCGCGCGGCAAGGGCGCGGTCCGCAAGGACGGCAGCCGCGGCGACCTGCTGGTCACCGTGGAGGTGAGTGTCCCCAAGGACCTGTCGGGGAAGGCTCGTGACGCGCTTCAGGCGTATCGCGAGGCCACCGCGGGCGAGGATCCGCGGGCCGAGCTGTTCGAGGCCGCGAAGGGAGCATGAGGGAGATGGACGGCCGCCGCCGCAACCCGTACGAACTGACGGAAGACACACCGGTGTACGTCATCTCGGTGGCCGCCCAGCTGTCCGGACTGCACCCGCAGACCCTCCGTCAGTACGACCGGCTGGGTCTGGTGTCCCCCGACCGCACCGCCGGCCGTGGGCGCCGCTACTCGGCCCGCGACATCGAACTGCTCCGCCAGGTGCAGCAGTTGTCGCAGGACGAGGGCATCAACCTGGCCGGCATCAAGCGCATCATCGAACTGGAGAACCAGGTCACGGCGCTCCAGTCCCGGGTCGCGGAACTCCAGGCGGCGCTGGACGGCGCGGCGGCGGCGATGCGGCAGCGCGAGGCCGCGGTGCACGCCTCCTACCGCCGGGATCTGGTCCCCTACCAGGAGGTCCAGCAGACCAGCGCGCTGGTGGTGTGGCGGCCCAAGCGCCAGCAACCGGAGTAGCACCGTCCCGCACTCGAGGGGCCCGGAGGCCGCAAGCCTCCGGGCCCCTTCGCGTCTTCCCGGCCCGTCCGGGGTGGCGATCCGCTCCGGTCTCAAGGGTCCGACCGGGCGGGACGAGAGGTCCTGCGCCGGATCGGCGCTCTGCTCGGCTCCCTTGCCTCTCGCGACTTGAAGGCGCGCTGCGCGGCGGGGCTGGACCACGACAGTGAGCAGTGGGCATGGCGGAAGCGGGCGTTGACAGGGGAATCGTCGTCGCGGGGCCTCCTGGGAGGCCGGGCGGGGGCTTTCTGCAGGCCGATGGCGAGTCGGGGAAGTTGTGCGGGGAGCAGGACCCCGAGGAGCAGGGCAAGGGGCCCCGGGGCCTGCCGGACGGCCCTACGGCTTGGCCCCGTCCGCGAGGGACGCGATGCGCCGGAGTTCCGCAAGGTGCCCGGCCAGTGCCTCCTGGCCCGCGTCGGTCAGGGCGAGCCAGGTGTGGGTGCGGGAGTTCATCGGGACCTTGCGCACGGTCGCGTAGCCGGCCGCCTGCAACACCTTGACCTGCTTGCTCAGGACGGAGTCGCTCACTCCGAGGGCATCGCGGACCACCGAGAACTCCAGGGAGTCGACCGCCGCGAGCATGGCGCAGATCCGCAGCCGGTGTGCCGGATGGATCACCTCGTCGAGTCCGGACATGGTCACATCCGCCGCAGCAGATCGCGGCGCAGCGCGTCGTCGTTGCGCCGGGTGACGTACACGGTGAGGGCCAGGGCCAGCAGACCGGCCACCGACATGGCGCCCGGCAGCCCCGCGGCCAGCTTCAGGCTCAGGCCGAGGCCGCCGAGGGCGATGAGCGCCAGCAGGTACAGGCCGTTGAGCCCGCGCGTGCCCGGAGCGGACACCGAGCGGTTGACGGAGACGCCGCGGGAGCGGGCGACGCTCAGGGTGAGCATCGTCGGGAGGACGATCCCCCCGACGATGACGCCCGAGGGCACCATGCTGCCGCCCATGTCGATCGAGGCGAAGACGATGCCCACGCCGAGGCCCAGCCCGGCGTGGTACCACCAGGGCGCGGTGGCGCGGTCGGCGAGGGTGGCGCGTGCGGAGGCCGCGCTGTCGAGGGCCGCGCGTGCGGCGGCAGGATCGTCCGAGATACTTGCCATGATGGAAAGTCTAGCTCGACTTTCCATCATGGCAAGTGCCGGTCTGTGTGGTACCCGAGTCGGCTCATCCGGATCGTCTCCACGCCCTCGAGCCTCTCCATGGCTGGCGCCTTTGTCGGCGCCGACTCCTGTTCGGGTCGGCAGGTGTGGGTCCGTCAGGTCGCCTGCCTCTTCGTACGACCGCTGAACTTCCCTCTGGTGAAGGGTCCGCAAAGGGCGTTTGAGGGTGATTCCGCAAGGGTTCGCAGGGTCTTCACAGCCGCAGCGGAGCGTGGTGTTGCCATCTCGTTAAGTGGTTCCGCTTGACGCCGGTGGTCGCCTCCGCGTTGGCTTTTCAGTCACCTGGGTTGCAATGCTGCGCCCTCGTCCGGAAGGCACCAGAAGTGAGCACCTCGATGCGTCGTATCGCCATAGCCGTGGCCGCGTCCACGCTGACCTTCTCGCTCGCCGCCTGCGGGGCGCTCGGCGGGTCGGGGAGCGGCGCCGACGCGAGCCCCACCAAGGGCGACGACCTGACGGTGGGCCTGCTGCTGCCGGAGACGGCCAACACCCGGTACGAGAAGTTCGACTACCCCATCATCAAGGAGAAGGTCGCCGAGCTGACCCGGAACAAGGGCAAGGTCGAGTACTCCAACGCGGACGCGGACGCGGGCCGGCAGGCCGGCCAGATGCAGCGGATGATCGACGACAAGGTCGACGTCATCCTGCTCGACGCCGTCGACTCGCACGCCATCGCCGACGTGGTGCAGAAGGCCAAGGACGCGGGCATCCCGGTCATCGCCTACGACCGGCTCTCCGAGGGCCCGATCGACGCGTACATCTCCTTCGACAACGAGCTGGTGGGCGAGGTACAGGGCCGCTCCCTGATCGACGCGCTGGGTTCCGACGTGACCACCTCCGACCAGATCGTCATGATCAACGGATCGCCCACCGACCCGAACGCCAAGCAGTTCAAGGAGGGCGCGCTCTCCCAGCTCAGCGGGAAGGTCACGATCGCCAAGTCCTACGACACCAAGGACTGGAAGCCGGAGAACGCCCAGGCGAACATGGCCGAGGCGCTCGCCGCGCTCGGCAAGGACGACATCGCTGCCGTCTACTCCGCCAACGACGGCATGGCGGGCGGCGTCATCAAGGCCTTCAAGGCTGCGGGCTTCACCCACCTGCCGGCCATCACCGGCCAGGACGCCGAACTCGACGCCGTGCAGCGGATCGTCACCGGCGAGCAGTACATGAGCGTGTACAAGTCCTACCCGACGGAGGCCGAGACCGCCGCCCAGATGGCGGTCGCCAAGGTCCAGGGCAAGGACATCCAGTTCGACTCCCTCACCCGGGACCGGATCAGCAGCCCCACCCACAAGAACATTCCCGCGCAGTTGGTCTCCGTGGTCGCCCTGACGAAGAAGAACATCCAGGACACGGTCATCGACGACGGCATCTACAAGGTGTCCGACATCTGCACCGCGACGTACAAGGCGGCCTGTGACTCGATCGGCCTGAAGTAACGTCCTTACAGGCGGGGCGCGGTCGGGTTCGACAGCGGACTTCGCAGCCGACTTCGCCGCGCTGCGATCCGTCCGGTGGAGGCTGGTGCACACCGGTCGAAACCGCTGGTTCTCGGGGGTCGCGCCGGAAGGAGCCGTGTTGCACAGCCGGTCCGCTCCGCGCATAGTTGCGCTGCGGAAGACGCGGAAACCGGGGGTGTGATGGGGCATGACCGGGCACGGGACGGAGGAGCATCCACACGGTGCCGACCGACTGTGCGAGGCCGGGGAGCACGTGTATTCCCGGGCCGTACGGCAGGGCCGGGTGCCGCGCCGGCTCGCCGAGCCGGTGCCCTGCCTGCTTGAACTCGCCCTGCTGCACCCGGACCCCGACGACATGGACTTCCTGGTGCCGACCGCGCCGCAGGAGGTCATGACCCGGCTGCTGCGCGGGATGTACGCCGAGGTGAGTGAGAGCCACCGGCGGGTGGGCTCGGTGGTGTCCGCCGTCGAGCGGTACGCCGGGCTCGGCCGGCAGGTGCGGGTGCCCTCGGCGGCCGTGGAGGGCACGGCGATCCGGGTGCTGGACGGACTGTCCCGCATCCAGGCGGCGATGGACGAGGCGACCGAGGCGTGCACCGCCGAGGTGCTGACCGTCCAGCCGGGCGGCATCCGCCGCGAGCACGAGTTGTCCGAGGGGCTGCACCGGGCGCTGGCGCTGCGCGGGCGCGGGGTGCGGATGCGGGACCTGTACACGCATGTGGCCCGGCACGGCCAGGGGCTGCTCAACTACCTGGAGCTGATGGGCGACGCGGTCGAGGCGCGCACACTGGACGAGGTGATCGACCGGCTGATCCTCTTCGACCGCACGGTCGCCTTCGTACCCGCCAACGCCGACTGCACGATGGCGCTGGAGCTGCGTCATCCCGCGCTGGTGGAGTACCTGGGGACGGTCTTCGAGCGGCTGTGGCGGCTGGCGATCCCGCTGACCGCGCCGCTGCCCGACACGGGCATCGAGGGCATCTCCCACCGTGAGCGGTCCATCGCGGCGCTGCTGGCCGAGGGCCACCAGGACGCGGTGATCGCCGAGCGGCTGGGCATCAGCGTCCGCACCTGCAGGGCGCACATCGCCCGGCTGTCGGAGACGCTGGGCGCGGCCAGCCGCACGCAGCTGGGTGTGCGGATCGCCCAGGCAGGGCTGGACGGACCGCCGAGCACCGTGGGCGTGGGGCCGTTCACGGTTCCGGGTCAAGAATTCCCGACTGCCCGATGAGGTAGCCCAACTGGGCCCGGCTGCCGCTGCCGAGGGTGGCGGCGAGCTTGGCGATGTGCTCGCGGGCGGTGCGCACGTTCATGCCGAGGCGTTCGGCGATGACGGCGTCGGTGTGGCCTTCGACGAGGAGTCCGGCGATGGCGCGCTGGCGGGGGGTGACGCGGCCTGCGGACGGCTGTGGGACGGCCAGTGGATACATGGGGGTGGCAAGCCGCCACAGCCGGTCGAAGGTGGTGGCGAAGTACCCCACGAGCGCCGGGTGGCGCACTTCGAGCGCGAGGGTGCCGTCGCCATTGGCGGGGATGAAGGCAACCCGGAGGTCGACGATGATGAGGCGGTCGGTGACCTCGTCGAGGGTGCGGACCTCGACGTCGCCGGTCAGCTTCTCGTGATAGCCGGCCACCGAGGGCACATGACGCAGAGTGTGCTGATACAGGGTGCGGATGCGGCCACCTCGGTCCAGCAGCTCCTGGTCGCGCACCAGCGCCACGGCCCGGGCCTCTTCGACGCGTCGTCCGAGGAGGCCCGAGTGCGGTTGCACGCACAGGATCTCCTGGCTCGCCTCGGCCATGGTCTCGGTGATGGCCTGGTTGATCCGGCGAGTACCGCTGAGGAGTCTGAGAGCCGACGAGCGCGGCCCCACGGTACGCGGTCCCTCGACGCGCATCAGCGTCTCGAACGTCTCGGTCAGCCGCTCCTCGCGCCGTCGCTCCTCGGCGATGCGCTCGGCGGAGCCCCGGAGGAGCCGGTGCAGGGCGGCGGCGGGTGGCACGGGTTCGAGCCGGCTCGCGTCGGCGACCGAGGGGTACAGCAGTCCGAAGTCGACCAAGCAGGGTGCGACGGCGGCCTCCTGGGCGGCCACCTGCCCCTGGCGCAGGGCTCGTTCGTACAGCGCCGTGCCCGGTGAGCACAGGTCCTCCGGCTGGTGGTCCGGATGCGGTGCCGACGTCACGCCGTTCGTCCCCTTGCCGTCAGTGGTCCTGGTCCAGAATTCCCGACTGGGCTATGAGATACCCGAGTTGGGCTCGGCTGCCACTGCCCAGGGCCGTGGCCAGCTTGGCTATGTGGGCACGGCAGGTGCGCACGTTCATGCCCAGGCGACGCGCGATGGCCTCGTCGACGTGGCCTTCGACGAGAAGCTTGGCGATGGAGTGCTGGATCTCCGTGATGCCGTCAGAGGCGGTTTCGTAGGGGGCGCCGGTGCGCAGAGGGACCGAGCGGTCCCACAAGAACTCGAAGAGCTTGGTGAGGTAGCGCACGAGGCCGGGATGACGTAGCTCCAGCGCGACCTGCTGGTCGTCCCGGGACGGGATGAACGCCACGGTCTCGTCGCAGATGATCAAACGCTCGACCAGCTCGTCGATGGTGCGGTACTCGGCCTTACTTACGGGCAACTGTGCGACATAGGCCAGTTTTTCAGGGCTGTAGCGCGCGGTGTGCTGATAGAGGGTGCGGATCCGTACACCGCGTTCGATCAGCAGTCGGTCGCGGTCCAGCCCCTGCAGGAGACTGTGTTCCGGGCGGTTGCCGCTCGGCTGGATTGTGAGCATCTCGGACTGGCACTGGGTCGCGGCCAGGTTGAGCGCCGCGTTGATCCGCTCTCCGCCCTCCAGGACCGTGATGGCGTCGGTGCTCACCGATGTCTGGGTACTGAGGGCCATGAACGGCTCGAACGCGTCCGAGAGACGGACCGACAACCGTCGGCGGTCCGCGATCTCCTGCTCTATGGGGTTGAGTCGCTGGGCCAGGGCGACGGCCGGCGACACGGGGCGCAGCCAGTCGGCGTCGTCCGGATCGGGGCGCAGGAGACTGAATTCCATCAGGCAAGGGGCGGATTCGGCATCGGCACGGGTGAGGCGTCCCACGCGCAGAGCATGCGCATAGAGACGGCCGCCTTCCTCGCACATCTCGGTCATCGGGTGGGAATGCGCCACCTCTGCCCGATTCGTTGTCAAATCTCCACCCCCCAGGGTCCTGAACATGCAGGAACATGATGCATCGATTGTGTGGCCATGACGTGCCTGAATGAGCCATCGTCGTATCCGACGGGGGAAGAGGGGACCTTCAAGTGAGGACGAAGCCGACTATGAGTAAGAAAATGCTTCGCTCGGTGCTTGTGGCAGCCTTCTCCACCGTTGTGGCACTCGGTGCGCTGAGTGGCCTGACGGGTGTGAAGGGTAATGCTCAAGCGGACAGCGCTTGGCCGGCAGTGGTCGTGTCCAAGGGGCTCGCTGGACCGTCACAAGGCTCTGGGAGCTGATGTGACCACTCCACCCGACGACCGTTCCTTCCGCCGCGAGATGGCCACCGCCTACCGCTCCGGTTGGCACTTCATCGACCTGGTCACCGCCCTCCCCCACAGCGGTGACTCGCTGATGGTGACCGTCTTCGGTGAGCCGGTCGTCGTCACGCGGGACGAGGACGGTGACGTACGGGCGTACCGGTGTCTGCGGCGGCCTCGGGGGGCGCCGCAGCCCGTACGGTGTGCCGTCCGCTACGGAATGATCTTCGTGAACCTGGACCAGAGGGACCACCGGCAGGTGGTCGCGGAACCCTCGGTCCTCAGAACCATCACTGCCACCCCCCGCAGTGCCTGACGCGATTCCCCCGTCGTAACAGATCGCTCAGGTGCTTCCCCCCGCAGCGGCGTCACCGT
>NZ_JBQRUW010000006.1:0-38952 GCF_052663305.1 Streptomyces cyslabdanicus | reverse complement strand
GCGGGCCTCGCGGCGTCAGGTGCGTGCTCTGGGGGTCCCCCCTGCTCGAAGAGCTTGGGGGAGTGCCGGGCCCTGGCCCTCGTACTGGATGTACTTGGGTCAGGGCCCGGTGCGGCGAGTGGGGGTCCCCCCTGCTCGAAGAGCTTGGGGGAGCGTGCATGGCGTCGCGAGGCAGACGGGAGTTTGACGACAGGGCCTAGCCGCGTCCTCTGGAGCGGGCCGCCCGGGCGATGGTGACCACCGCCTTCTCCAGGGCGTACTCGGGGTCGTCGCCGCCGCCCTTGACGCCCGCGTCGGCCTCGGCCACCGCGCGGAGGGCGACGGCCACGCCGTCCGGGGTCCAGCCGCGCATCTGCTGCCGGACACGGTCGATCTTCCAGGGCGGCATGCCCAGTTCCCGGGCCAGGTCGGCCGGACGGCCGCCGCGCGCGGACGACAGCTTCCCGATCGCCCGCACCCCCTGGGCGAGGGCGCTGGTGATCATCACCGGTGCCACGCCGGTGGCCAGCGACCACCGCAGCGCCTCCAGTGCCTCCGCCGCCCGCCCCTCGACGGCCCGGTCGGCGACCGTGAAGCTGGAGGCCTCGGCCCGCCCGGTGTAGTAGCGGCCGACGACGGCCTCGTCGATCGTTCCCTCGACGTCGGCGGCCAACTGCGCCGCCGCCGACGCCAGCTCCCGCAGATCGCTGCCGATCGCGTCGACGAGCGCCTGGCACGCCTCCGGTGCGGCCGAGCGTCCGAGTCCGCGGAACTCGCCCCGTACGAAGGCGAGCCGGTCGGCCGGCTTGGTCATCTTCGGGCAGGCCACCTCGCGCGCGCCGGCCTTGCGCGCGGCGTCGAGCAGGCCCTTGCCCTTGGCGCCGCCCGCGTGCAGCAGCACCAGCGTGATCTCCTCGGCGGGCGCCCCCAGATACGCCTTGACGTCCTTGACCGTGTCGGCCGAGAGATCCTGCGCGTTGCGTACGACCACGACCTTGCGCTCGGCGAAGAGCGACGGACTGGTCAGCTCGGCGAGCGTGCCGGGCTGCAACTGGTCCGGGGTGAGGTCCCGTACGTCCGTGTCGGCGTCGGCGGCCCTGGCGGCGGCCACCACCTCCCGCACGGCACGGTCGAGCAGGAGGTCCTCCTGCCCCACGGCAAGCGTCACCGGGGCGAGAAGGTCGTCGTTCGCAGTCTTCCTGGCCATCGCGACAAGCATCCCACGGACCACCGACAACGCCCCCGGCGCATGGCGCGGGTCCACACGCCTGGGGGTCCGCGCGCCTAGGGCTCCTCGCGCCAGCCCTCCCACTCCGCCGCGAACGCGTCCAGCTCCGCCGGATCGAGCCGCTCCTCCTCGTCCCCGAGGACGACGAGCCACTGCGCGTCCTCGGCGTCGTCCTCACCGGCCAGCGCGTCACGGACGATCCGCGGCTCCTCGTCGACCGCGAACCGCTCCGCGAGCGCCTGCGCCACCTCCTCCGCGGTATCGCGGTCGGGCAGCACCAGCACGTGTCTCACATCGCTCACGCAGACATTCTCCGGCACCCGTTTCAGCCCTTGGACACGAGCTGCACATCGAGGCCGACCTTGATGCGCGGTCCCACCGCGGCGATCCCCCGCGCCAGCCTTGCTTGTGCACACACCGCTCGCTTTGAAGTGCTCTCCCACGTGGACGAGGGAGATTCCTGCCTACCTCGCGGTGGCCGGCTTGACGCCACGGGGGCGCCTGGCGACTGCCCTCCCGGCAGCCGGGATGAGCGCGTGGCCCATCCGGTACAGGTGCAAGATGTTCCGGGCTGCGTTCCAGTCGGCGTTGCCGGACCATCCACAGTCGGGGTTCTTGCACGCGAACGTGGCCTGGTCCTCCCGGCTGCCCGGCGTGGTGACACCACATGCCGAGCAGCGCAGGGAGGTGCCGGGGGCGGGAACCTTGTGCAGGGTGCCGCCGTGGCGGGCCATCTTGTACGTCAGCATCGTCACGGTGCGGCCCCATGCTTCCTGGCTGATGGAGCGGTTCAGGCCGGACTTCTGGGCGACGTTGCGGCCGGGTTCCTCGATGGTGCCCTTGGCGGACTTGACCATGTTGGTGATGTGCAGGTCTTCCACCACGACGGTGCCGTACCGCTTGGCGATGGTCGTGGTGGTCTTGTGCTGCCAGTCGACGGCTCGACGCTTGGCTCTCGCACGGAGCTGTTTGATCTGGTCGTAGGTGCGGTGCAGACGGCGGGAGGCCCTCTCCCCGCGCTTGCGGTGCTGCTCACGCTGGGCAGCGCGTCGTTCCAGGCCAAGCAGCTTGACCTTCTCCCGCGGGTTCAGCCACTTGTCCCGGTCGGCCTCCCCGCCGGAAAGACGGGGCGGGCGTCCGTGATCGTGGTGGTTGCCGTCCGACAGGGCGAGAGGCAGGTTCACCCCGGCGTCGATGCCGACTTCCGGGCCGGTGTGTGGCCCGGGCTCGGTCTCGAGGGTCTGGACGCGGAAGGCGATGTGCCAGCCGAGCGCGTCCTTGACCAGCCGGGCCCCGGTGACACGGTTGTCGGTGTCGGCGCGCTTGCCGACCGGGAGATCCTTTGTCCAGCGGAAGCGGACACGGCCGATCCTGGGGATATTGACCATGCCCCAGCGTCGGTGCACGCGGGTGATGTTCAAGTCCCGGCCCTGCGGGATGTCCACCGACATCACCGTGCGCGGGCGGGCCTTGAAGTTTGGCGCGTCGGCGCGGCCGTCCCAGCAGTTCCTCCACGCCTGGAAGTACGTCTTCAGTACTGCCTGCGCGGCCTGCGCCGGGAGCACGCCGAGCCAGTCGATCTCCTTACGCGCCCGGCGGATCGCCGCGTCTGCCGCGGCCAGGGAACGCTTCTCCTTCGCAAGCATCGTCCACCAGTCGTGCAGGCAGTTCCACAGGGTGCGGGCCGCGTGCGCCTGGTCGTCCATGAGCCGGATCTGCGCACGCGTCGGCACCAGTCGGGCACGATGCCCGAACTGCCGCTTCTGCCCTGCACGTTCCGTACTCATGCGATCACTGTACCGTTTGGTTCACGCCACCACGATGGAACCCGAATCGATGTACGCACCGGCTGCCACGTCGTCCACAACCTGCACGTCCAGGCGCGGCGTACGGCATCCGTGCCTCAGTCCCGCGCCACCCGCAAGCCTGCCCCCGACCCGGTGACCGCGAGCGCCCCGTCCCGGTCCGTGCGCAGCACCACCGTGCCCTCCGCGCGCAGCGCGGAGACGGTACGGGGAGCCGGGTGCCCGTACGGGTTGTCCGCACCGCAGGAGATCAACGCCAGCCGTGGGGCCACCACCCGTATCAGATCCGGGTTCTGGTACGCCGAGCCGTGGTGGGCGACCTTGAGCACGTCCACGTGCGCCAGTCGCGCGACCGCCGGGGAGTTCAACAGTGCCTCCTGGCCCGGGGGTTCGAGGTCCCCCAGCAGCAACAGCCGCAGCCCGCCGGAGCGGACGAGCAGCGTGACGCTGGCGTCGTTGGGGCCGTCCGGGTCCGGTGCCGGGGGCGGCGGTGGCGACAGCACCTGCCAGGTCAGGTCACCGGTGCCGCGCTGCTCCCCGGCGACGGCCCGGGTGAGCGGAATGCCGCGGGCTGCTGCCTCCTTCCGCACGAACGCGGCCTGCTGCGCGGGTTCTTCGTATCCGGTCGTCTCGATCGCGCCCACCGCGCGTCCACGCAGCACGCCCGGCAGGCCCGCCACGTGGTCGGCGTGGAAGTGGGTCAGCAGGACCAGCGGGACCCTGGTGATGCCGAGCTTGTGCAGGCAGTGGTCCACCAGTGCCGGGTCGGGGCCGGCGTCCACGACCACACCGGCACCGCGGCCCGCCGCGAGCACCGTCGCGTCGCCCTGCCCCACGTCGCACATCGCGAACCGCCATCCGGGCGGCGGCCAGCCGGTGATCACCCGGGTCAGCGGCGGCGGCTGCACGACCACCAGCAGGAGCAGCGCGCCGCAGAGCCCGCAGAGCCAGGGGTGCCTCAGCAGCCACCGGCCCACGATCACGGCCGCCGCCGTGACGAGCGCCAGCAGCAGGGCCCCGGTCCAGCTGTCCGGCCAGTCCACTCCCCCGCCGGGCTGGTCCGCCCCGGTCCGGGCCACGTCGGCGATCCACCCGGCCGGGCACCTCGCGCACCAGGCGAGCGCCTTCGCCGCGGGCATCGCCAGCGGTGCCGTCGCCAGCGCCGCGAAACCCAGCACGGTGGCGGGCGCGACGGCGGCCTCCGCGAGCAGGTTGCACGGCACCGCCACCAGGCTCACCCGGGCCGACAACACGACGACGACCGGCGCGCACAGCGCCTGCGCCGCGGCGGCCGCGGCCAGTGCCTCTGCGGCCCGGGCGGGCACCCGGCGCCGGCGCAGCGCCGCGCTCCAGCGGGGTGCGAGGGTGAGCAGGGCCCCGGTGGCCAGCACCGACAGCAGGAAGCCGTAACTGCGCGACAGCCACGGGTCGTAGAGCACCAGCAGCAGGACGGCCGTCGCCAGGGCCGGGAGCATCGTTCTGCGGCGCCCGGTCGCGAGGGCGAGCAGCGCCACCGCTCCGCAGGCCGCGGCCCGCAGCACGCTCGGGTCGGGCCGGCACACGACGACGAACCCCAGGGTGAGCGCCGCCCCGAGCAGCGCGGTACCGCGCAGGGGGAGGCCGAGCCGTGGTGCCAGGCCGCGGCGCTCGACCCGCTGGGCCAGGCCCGGTGGCCCCAGGAGCAGGACGAGCAGGATGGTGAGGTTGCTCCCGGAGACGGCCAGGAGGTGGGTGAGGTCCGTCGCCTTGAACGCCTCGTCGAGTTCGGGGGTGATCCGCGAGGTGTCCCCGACGACCAGGCCCGGCAGCAGCGCCCGCGCGTCCGGCGGCAGGCCGTCGGTCGCCGCCCGCAGTCCGGCGCGCAGCCGGCCCGCCAGCCGCTGCGGCGCGGACGGCTCCGCGACCACCTCCGGCGCTGCCCGGTCCCGGACCCGGAGGACCGCCGCGATCCGGTCGCCGCCCGTCATCGGGGGCTCCAGCCGCGCGGTCACTCTCAGCCGCGTGGACGGCAGCAGCCCGAGCCAGGGCGAGCGCTGCGCCCCTTCCGCGGGGTGCTCGTCGTGCCCGTCCGGTGGGCGTCCGGGTCTCCGCGGCGGGCCGTCGGCGCGGGCCGCCGGCCGCACAGCCGTGGTGACGAGGATCAGTACCGGAGTCCGGGTCACCACGGCTTCCGGCGAGCCGGGCCGGTCGACGCGCACCACCTCGGCGTCCATCCGTACCCAGGCGGGTGTCTGGTGGTCGCCGCGGATCCGGGGGCGGGTGAGGCGCGGGTCGGAGGTCAGCTCCACCTCGGCGGTCACCGTGGCGAACTGCCGTGCCAGCACGGGCACCGGACCGCGCCGGACGTCCGCCCCGTGGAGCCCGGCGGACACGGCGGCCGCGGCGGCACCGAGCAGCGCCGCGGCGGCGGAGGTGCGTGCCCAGGGTGCGTGCGCCCACGTGCGCCCGGCGGTGGCAGCAGCGGTGGCCGGCTGTCCCGCCGCGGATGTTCCACGTCCTCCGCGTCGTCGGCCGAGCAGGAGTACGGCGGCAGCGGCGAGGCAGACGATCACGAAGCCGGTCACCCGGCCCGTGGAGGCGTTCAGCGCCAGCGCCGCCGTCGCCCAGGCCGCGAGGGCGGGCGGGACGAGCCGCAGGTCTGCCGGTCCTTCCTGCCGGGGGTGGGCGGCTCCCAGCCGCTTGCCGGAGGCGGCGTGCACTGCCGGGCGGACATGGGGCGAGGCGGGCGGGTCCCCGGTGGGGGCGGGGCGGCCGGGTAACGCGGCGCCTCGCTCGGCGCCGGTGGCGATGGCGGTCGTGGCGGGGGCGGTGGTGGGGGCGGTCGTGGCGGGGGCGGTACCGGTGGCGGTGGCTACGCCGGTGCCAGTACCAGTGCCAGTGGCGGCGCCGATGCCAGTGGCGGAGTCGGCGCCGGTGGCGGTGGCTACGCCGGTGCCAGTACCAGTGCCAGTGGCGGAGTCGGTGCCGGTGGCGGGGTTCACGGGCTGACCAGATCGCGGAGATCCGCGAAGCGGCGGGTGCCGATGCCGCTGACCTCACGCAGTTGGTCCACCGAGCGGAAGCCGCCGTGCTGTGTGCGGTAGTCGACGATGCGCCCGGCCAGCACGGGACCGACGCCGGGCAGGGTCCGCAACTGGTCCGCGGTGGCCGTGTTGAGGGAGACCGGGGCCGTGGGCGTGCCCGCGCCACCCGTACCGGCCGCACCGACGGGGCCGCCCGGCCCGGGACCGTCCGGTGCGGCGGCAGGGGCCGGGCCACCGACGACGACCTGTTCACCGTCCACGAGGAAGCGGGCCCTGTTCAGGCCGTCGGTACTGGTGCCGGAACGCACCCCGCCGGCCGCCTGGAGCGCGTCGGCGACCCGCGATCCGGCCGGCAGGCGCTGGATTCCGGGGCGCCGGACCTTGCCGCTGACGTCCACCACGATCTCCGCGCCGGGAGATGCCGGGGCACCCCGCGCGGTGACCGGGGCACCGGCCGCGGTGGCCTTGTCCTGTCCCCCGTCCTCGTGGGGAGCCATGGCCCGCACCGCCTCGGGCGCCTGGACCGTCTGCGTACGGCCGGTCCAGAAGTGCTGCACGGCGAAGAGCGCGGCGACGACGAACAGCACCGTGAGCGCCACCACGTTCCGGCGCTCCAGGCCGCACCGCGACTGCAACCACAACGGCATCCGCTCGCGCACCGCCGCCCCGGCCCGCTCCCGCCAGTCCGGCACCCCAGCAGGATCCACGAGCCCCGCCTCGGCGCCGCCGCCCGTGTCCACGGCGGCGGCCCGCACAGCGACACCGGCCGCGCCTGTCCTTCCCACGACGGCGCCAAGTCCCCCATCAGCCGGGCCGGTCGGACGCGTGCCACCCACCGCGAGTGGGCCCGCGTCCGACGGGCCGGGCTCACTCGCGCCGACGCGGCCGAAGCCGGCCCCGGCCCCGGCCCGGGCCCGCGCACCCTCACCCGTCACCGGAACCGGCCCCGCACCAGCCTCCGGAGCCGGGCTCGCCCCGCTCACGGAAGCCCGGCCGGCGGAAACCCGGTCAACGGAAGCCCAGTCGGCTGAAACCCGGTCGACGGAAAGGCTGAAGGTGTTCAGGCAGGCGGGCTCGGCCTCGGGCCGGTGCCGGCGGCTCGGCGGCGCATGTGCCCCGTCCGGTGGGCGACCGGTCCCGTTCGGCGCCGCGGTGGCCCAGGACGGGCCGGGGCGGAGGGCGCGCGGCGGCGACGCGGCAGAGCCGGTCTTGTGCTGGGACGGGGCTTCCGGGGAAGTGCTGCCCGGCTCCTTGGCCCGGACCCCTCCTTCGGCGAACAGCGCCCGCGCGCGTCGGTGCAGATCCTCCGCCGAGGCGTGAGCGCCCCGGCGGGACGGTGGGCGGCGGTGGCGGGTGCGACCGTCCGAATCGGGGGCGCGGCCCGGCCCGCTGGTCGCCGCCGCGGTACGTGAGCGTGATCGAAGTGCCATGCCAGGAGCATCCGGCAAACCGGCACACCCGCGATGATCTTGCTCAATTTCCGGGGACTACCCCCTGGTTGTGGACAACTCGCCCACCCGTACGTGTCACCGGGACGAGACCACGACCCCCAGCAGCCCGGGGCCGGTGTGTGCGCCGATCACCGCTCCGACCTCGCTGACGTGCAGGTCGGCCAGGCCGGGCACCCGTGTGCGCAGCCGGTCCGCGAGGGCCGACGCCCGTTCGGGAGCGGCGAGATGGTGGACGGCGACATCGACGTCGGCGCCGCCCGCGCGCTCGGCCACGATCTCCTCCAGACGGGCGATCGCCTTCGAAGCGGTGCGCACCTTCTCCAGGAGCTCGATCCGGCCGTCCTGCAACTGGAGCAGCGGTTTCACGGCGAGCGCGGAACCCAGCAGCGCCTGCGCCGCGCCGATGCGGCCGCCGCGGCGCAGATAGTCGAGGGTGTCGACGTAGAAGAAGGCGGAGGTTCCCTCGGCACGCTTCTCGGCGGCGGCGACCGCCTCGTCCACCGTGCCGCCGGCCTCCGCGGTCTCGGCCGCGGCCAGGGCGCAGAAGCCGAGCGCCATCGCCACCATCCCGGTGTCCACCACCCGTACCGGCACCGGCGCCTCCCGAGCGGCGAGCACCGCGGCGTCGTACGTGCCGGAGAGTTCCGCGGACAGATGCAGGGAGACGATGGCGTTCGCGCCGGACTCCGCGACCCTGCGGTAGGTCTCGGCGAACAGCTCGGGGCTGGGCCGCGAGGTCGTGACGGGACGCCGCTTCTGCAGCGCCTGGGCGAGGGAACGCGTCGAGATCTCGGTGCCCTCTTCGAGCGCCTGGTCGCCGAGGACGACGGTCAGCGGAACCGCGGTGATGCCGTGACGCTCCATCGTCCGCGGCGGCAGGTAGGCCGTTGAATCGGTGATGATCGCGACATGGCGGGACATGAGCTGGAGGTTACCTGCCGTAGTGCCCCGACGGCAGCCCAGCCCCACTCACCGGGTCGTGCGTGGCCGGATCGGGCCGCGCTCAAGTCGTGCTCTCGGGGCGGGGCTTCTTCTGCCAGGGATAGGCGGGGCGACGGCCCGACGGGGTGATGGCGGGCCGGTCCGGCTCCTCGGCGGAGGCCTGCCGCGCGGTGCCGGGCCAGGCCTGCGGGTGCGGGTCCGCCGCGGCGGCCGGTGGTGTGGTCGACGTCCCAGTCGTCGTCCCGGTCGTCGGCTCGGTCTTGGTCCAGTGGCGCAGCGCGCCGGCCTCCACGTCGATCTGGGCACTCAGCGTGTCCAGGTCGTCCTCGGCGAAGCGGCGGGCGCGGTCGCGGGCCGCCCAGCGCAGGGAGTCGGCCGATTCCGTGATGCGCCGGGTGCGTTCACGCAGGGCCGGGAGCCGCTCGCGGAGCGTCGCCCGGTCCGGCTCGGCCTCCAGGCGCTTGAGGTCGTGGTCCAGTTCGCGCCCGTGCGTGCTGAGCCGCTCGAACAGGGCGATGGACTCCTTCAGGGACTCGTCCTCGCGCACGCCCGCGTGCAGGGCGTCCTGGGTGGCGCGCATCGAGGTGCGCAGGGCGAGCCGGAGCTGGGCCAGTTCACCCGCCGGGCCGGGCTGGGTGAAGGACTTGGCCCGCAGCGTGTGGTCCTCGACCGTGCGGCGGGCCTGGGTGATGGTGCGGTCCACACTGCGCTTGGCTGCCCCGACCACCTTCACCGCGGCGTAGGCGCCGAGCGCCAGGAAGACCACGAAGAGGAGGACGAGGACGGTGACGACTGTTTCCACGGCGCTCCTCCTCCGGCTCGCGGCACCGGTCGCGCCGCCCCTCCACGGTAAACGCAACGGGCAGGTCCCGGGTTCCGGAAGAACCCCGAACCTGCCCGTAGGGGACTACCCCGAGGCACTCACGCCGGAACGATGTTCACCAGCTTCGGCGCCCGTACGATCACCTTGCGGATGCCCGCGCCCTCCAGCGCCGCGACGACCTTCTCGTCGGCCAGCGCCGCCTTCTCCAGGTCCTCCTCGGAGATGGCCGGGGAGACCTCCAGGCGCGCCTTCACCTTGCCCTTGATCTGGACGACGCAGGTCACGGTCTCGTCGACGACGTACGCCGGGTCGGCGACGGGGAAGTCCTGGTGGACGACCGAGCCGGTGTGACCCAGCTTGCGCCACAGCTCCTCGGCGATGTGCGGGGCCAGCGGGGCGACCATCAGCACCAGCGACGCGGCGACCGAGCGCGGCACGGGCCGGCCCGTCTTGGTCAGGTGGTTGTTCAGCTCCGTCACCTTGGCGATGGCGGTGTTGAAGCGCAGGCCCTCCAGGTCCTGGCGGACGCCGTCGATCGCCTTGTGCAGGGCGCGCAGCGTCTCCACGTCGACGTCGGCGTCCTCGGCGTCGACGACGGTCACCTCGCCGGTCGACTCGTCGACGATGTTGCGCCACAGCCGCTGGAGCAGCCGGAACTGGCCCACCACCGCGCGCGTGTCCCACGGCCGGGACACGTCCAGCGGGCCCATCGCCATCTCGTACAGGCGCAGCGTGTCGGCGCCGTACTCGGCGCAGATCTCGTCCGGAGTGACCGCGTTCTTCAGGGACTTGCCCATCTTGCCCAGCAGGCGGCTGACCTTCTCGCCCTGGTAGTAGTAGGCGCCGTCGCGCTCCTCCACCTCGGCGGCCGGCACCGCGATGCCGCGGGCGTCCCGGTAGACGTAGGCCTGGATCATGCCCTGGTTGAACAGCTTGTGGAACGGCTCCGCGGAGGAGACGTACCCCAGGTCGTACAGGACCTTGGACCAGAAGCGCGCGTACAGCAGGTGCAGCACGGCGTGCTCGGCGCCGCCGACGTACAGGTCGACGCCGCCGTGCGGCATGCCCTCGCGCGGGCCCATCCAGTAGCGCTCGGTCTCCGGGTCGACCAGCCGGCGGTCGTTGTGCGGGTCCAGGTAGCGGAACTCGTACCAGCAGGAACCGGCCCAGTTGGGCATGGTGTTGGTCTCGCGGCGGTACTTCTTCGGCCCGTCGCCCAGGTCCAGGGTGACGTTGACCCAGTCCTCGTTGCGCGACAGCGGCGTCTCGGGCTGGGTGTCGGCGTCGTCCGGGTCGAAGGTGCGCGGCGAGTAGTCCTCGACCTCGGGCAGCTCCAGCGGCAGCATCGACTCGGGCAGCGCGTGGGCCACGCCGTCCTCGTCGTAGACGATCGGGAAGGGCTCGCCCCAGTAGCGCTGGCGGCTGAACAGCCAGTCGCGCAGGCGGAAGTTGACGGTGCCCTCGCCGATGCCCCGGCGCTCCAGCCACTCGGTGATGCGCGCCTTGGCGTCGGCGACGCCCAGGCCGTCCAGCTTCACGTCGTCGCCGGCGGAGTTCACGATCTTCGCGTCGTAGGAAGCGAAGGCGTCGTCCCAGGTCGAGGGGTCCGTGCCGCGGTCGTCGTCCGGCTCGACGACGCAGCGCATCGGCAGTTCGAAGGCGCGCGCGAAGGCGAAGTCGCGGCTGTCGTGGGCGGGGACGGCCATGATCGCGCCAGTGCCGTAGCCCATCAGGACGTAGTCGGCGATGAAGACCGGGATCTTCTCGCCGTTGACCGGGTTGACGGCGAACGCGCCGGTGAAGACACCGGTCTTGTCCTTGGCCTCGGCCTGCCGCTCCACGTCCGACTTCGAGGCGGCCTGGGCGCGGTAGGCGGCGACGGCCTCGGCCGGGGTGGCGTGGCCGCCGGTCCAGACCTCGTGGGTGCCCTGGGGCCAGGCGGCCGGGGTGAACTTCTCCACCAGCGGGTGCTCGGGCGCCAGCACCATGTAGGTCGCACCGAACAGGGTGTCCTGGCGGGTGGTGAAGATCGTGATCTGCTCGCCGTCGATCGGGAAGTCGACGCGGGCGCCCTCGGAGCGGCCGATCCAGTTGCGCTGCTGGAGCTTGATGGCCTCGGGCCAGTCCAGCTCCTCCAGGTCGTCCAGCAGCCGGTCGGCGTAGGCGGTGATGCGCATGTTCCACTGGCGCAGCTTGGCCTTGAAGACCGGGAAGTTGCCGCGCTCGGACCGGCCGTCGGCGGTGACCTCCTCGTTGGCCAGCACGGTGCCGAGGCCGGGGCACCAGTTGACGGGCGCGTCGGAGGCGTACGCCAGGCGGAACTCGCCCAGGACCTCCGCGCGCTCGGCGGCGCTCAGCTCGGGCCACGCGCGCGTGTGCCCGGGCACGGCCCGCTCACCGGACTCGAACTGGGCGATCAGCTGGGAGATCGGACGGGCCTTGTCGGCCTCGTCGTCGTACCAGGAGTTGAAGATCTGCAGGAAGATCCACTGGGTCCACTTGTAGTAGTCCGGGTCGATCGTGGCGAACGACCGGCGCTTGTCGTGGCCCAGGCCCAGCCGGCGCAGCTGGGACTTCATGTTGGCGATGTTGGCCTCGGTGGACACCCGCGGGTGCGTGCCGGTCTGCACGGCGTACTGCTCGGCGGGCAGGCCGAAAGCGTCGAAGCCCAGGGTGTGCAGGACGTTGTGGCCGGTCATCCGCTGGAAGCGGGCGTACACGTCGGTGGCGATGTACCCCAGCGGGTGGCCGACGTGCAGGCCCGCGCCGGAGGGGTACGGGAACATGTCCATGATGAACTTCTTGGGCTTGGCGACCAGCTCGGGGTCGCCCGCCAGGTCGCCCTTGGGGTTCGGTGCCGCGTAGGTGCCGTCGGCGTCCCAGAAGTCCTGCCAGCGTGCCTCGATCTCGGCCGCCACGGCGGCCGTGTAGCGGTGCGGCGCTGCCTCCGCCGACACGGCGGCGGCGGCAGCGGGGTTCGTCTCGCTCATGATCCTCAAAGCTCCATCGATCGTCTCTGCCTACGGCTGCGACTTCCAGAAACGAAAAATCCCCTCGCACAGGAGGGGACGCCGCGCCGATGCCAACCACCCGATTGACCCGGCGGTCGGGACTGATCAGCGCGGCTCGCTAAGCAGAAGGCGTACGGCACGCATGGCGTCAGGGTACCGCAGCCGTCGAGTGCGCGGCGACGAGCGTCCACGGGGCGGGACGCGGACTCCGGCGAGTCGTGCAGGACCGGGGGTTCGTTGGTGAAGGTTCGGAAAAGCTGAACATCATTCAAATTTAACCCGGCGTAACGGAGCCTATGGGGACAACCCGAGCCACGGAGGCGCCGTTGATAACAACGCAATAACTCAAAGGGCGTACCGCTCGGTTTGGAGCCACTTAGAGTGCGTGCCCGGGACCGCTTTCCCGAACCGCTCGGAGTCGCCCCCCATGAAACCTCGTCGCAGTAACAGCTCCCTCCCCAAACCCGGCCGCTCGGCCTATGGGGTGGCGTCAGCTGTCGTCCTGCTCCTCATACCCGTGGTCGTGCTGGCCGGAGGCAGCCAGTTCCGCGAGTTCCTGAACTTCGGCGCGGGCGTGCTCTCCCTCGTCTCGCTCAGCTGCTCGGTGATCTGGGGCCTGGTCGCCCAGGACCGGATCGTCCTCAACACACGCCAGCGGATCGTGGGCCAGGCGGTGCACCGGACCACCGCGGTCGCCTCGATCGCGTTCCTCCTGGTGCACATCACCACCAAGATCGCGCTGGGGCACACCCAGCTGATCGCCGCGCTGGTCCCGTTCTCGCTCGGCGTCACCGGAATCGAGGGCCTGGTCGGCCTCGGCTCCCTGGCCGGTCTGCTGATGATCTTCGTCGGCGTCACCGGCGCGCTGCGCGGCAACTTCGCCACCCCCGCCCCGGTCGCGGCCCGCTGGCGGGCGATGCACATGCTGGCCTACCCCGCCTGGTGCGCGGCGCTGGTGCACGGCCTGTACGCGGGCCGGGAGGCCAAGCCGATCTTCGTCATCCTCTACAGCCTGTCCCTGCTGGGCGTCATGGCGGCCCTGGCCGTGCGCACGGCGCCGCGCCCGTTCAAGCGCAGGCTCGCCGAGCGGCTCGTGTCGGTGCTGGGCGGCGGCGAGCGGCCGGAGCTGGAGGACCTGGACGCGAGCCGGGCCAGGGCCTCGGACTCCGCGCTGCCGGGCTACGGGACCGCACGCGGCGCGATGCCCCCCCGCGCCGAGGCGACCAGGCCGGCACCGGGCGGTCCGCGTCCCTCCTCGACGCTGTACGACACCCCGGCGCCCGCCGCGGAGCCCGAGCCCGCCCCCGGCTTCGCGGCCGCGTACCGGGCCGTCGCGACGCCGGCGCGCGACCGGCAGCCCTTCGCGGCCGACCCGACCGCGCGCACGAACATGCCGTTCGACCCGCAGGCCACGGGGGCGACGCAGCGCGTGGACGGGCCCGGCAGCACCTCGGGCAGCTGGCCGGTCCCCTCGCCGCCGCCGGTCGGCGAGGCGCCCCCGTCGGCCTACGACCCGCTGAACGACACGGGATACACCATCCCGACCTATGGCAGTCCGGGCCCTGCCGCGGGCGCCACCGGGTACGGCGGACGTGACGTGTACGACACCGGTGAGACGAACGCCCCCTACGGCACGTACATCCCCAACGACACGTACAACAGCGGTCCCGCCACTGAAACACCGCCCGGCGCCTCCTACGACGCGCCGGGTTCGGGCGAACCTTGGAACACGCCTTCCGGAGGCTACAGGTGAACGAGGCCCTGCCCGACGTCCCCGAAGTCCGCGTGGTCGGGCTTCCCCAGCTCACGTCGGGCTTCGACCTTGTCGAAAGACTCGATCTGCCCATGCACCTGAAGGTGCACGGGCCGCTCGAACCATTGGGCGGCGAGCAGCTCGCGCAGCTCGCCGAAGCCGTCCATCTGAAGGGCCGCGGCGGCGCGGGCTTCCCCTTCCACAGGAAGCTGCGCTCGGTCGCCGAGTCGGCGATCAAACGCGGCGTACGGCCGGTCGTCGTCGTCAACGGCAGCGAGGACGAACCGGCCTGCCGCAAGGACACGGTCCTGATCAACCGTGCCCCGCACCTCATCCTGGACGGGGCCCTGCTGTGCGCGGAGGCCCTCGGTGCCCGCACTCTCGTGGTGGGGGTCACCAGGGAGTCCACCCAGCGCTCCATGGAGGCCGCGCTCGCCGAACGCGGCCTGAGCAACAGCCGCCGGTCGGCTCTGCGCGCGAGCGTGCAGCGCAACCCCGTGCGCATGGTCACGGGCGCGGCCGCGTCGCTGATCCGTTCCATCGACGGCGGTCCGGCGATCCCGCCGGGCCGCAAGACCAGCGCCTCGCGCAACGGCGTGGGCGGCGCTCCCACGCTGCTGTCCAACGCGGAGACCTTCGCCCAGCTGGCGATCGCCGCCCGCATCGGCCCGGAGCGCTACGGCAACACCGGCCTGTACGACGAGCCGGGCACCGTGATGCTGACCATCTCCGGCGCCGTCGCCCGCCCCATGGTGGTCGAGGCGCCGACCGGGGTGCCGCTGCGCTACGTCCTTCAGCTCGCCGGCGCCCCGCCGGTGCCGCAGGGCGTGCTGACCGGCGGCTACCACGGCAAGTGGATCGACGCGGCCACCGTCAACGAGGCGATCGTCTCGCGCAACTCCCTGGACGCGGTGGGCGGTTCGCTCGGCGCCGGGGCGATTTTGCCGATCAGTCAGGAGACCTGCCCGCTGGGCGAGTCGCTCCAGGTGGCGAAGTGGCTGGCGGAGGAGAGCGCGGGCCAGTGCGGTCCCTGCTACCTCGGTCTGCCGGCCGCCGCGCGCGGCATGGAGGACATCCTGAACGGCGGCGGCCCGGCCGCCCTGGAGGCCCTCAAGCAGGTCGCCAAGAACGTCAAGCGGCGCGGCGCGTGCTCGCACCCCGACGGCTCGGCGATGTTCCTGGAGTCGACCGTCAAGGCGTTCACCGACGACCTGGCCGCGCATGTCCTCGGCAACGGCTGCGGACGCCCCGTGGAGGGCGTCCTGCCGCTCTTCGAGGGCGGCCGGGCTCCCACCGGCGTCCCCGGCGGCGTCGAGGACGAGGAGTCCGGCTCCAGCCGGCAGAAGATCCACGTCGACTGGACGCTGTGCCGGGGACACGGCCTGTGCGCGGACATCCTCCCGGAGGTCTTCGAACTGGGCGCCGACGGCTTCCCGACCGTCGCCCAGGCGAAGGTTCCGCGCTACGCGGAGGCCAAGGCCCTGCGCGCCGTGCGCCGCTGCCCGGCGCTGGCCCTGCGCCTGGAGGAGGACACCCGCTCGCAGGCACCGTCGCGCAATCTGCCGGTCCTCTCCCAGGGACGCGGCCGCCGCGCTCTGGGCCGCTGAGCACACGCGACGGCGGGTCGCCCTCCGCGACGGGGGCGGCCCGCCGTCGCGTTGCCGCGCCGTATGCGTCCGGGCATACGTCGAGGGCGAGTCATCCGGTGGATGACTCGCCCTCATTTCCTGTGGAGCTAAGGAGAATTGAACTCCTGACCTCCTGCATGCCATGCAGGCGCTCTACCAACTGAGCTATAGCCCCTTGCGGCCACGCGGTCCAACCGCGTTTTCGACCGTGTCGCCCGGTTTCCCCGGCGGCGACGCCAACATTACACGGTCCAGGGGGTGGAACACCAAATCGGTTTCGCGCCGCCCCGCCCGGCCGCCGGGCGCAGGTCCGGCCTCACGCCGTCACGAACGAGTAGAACCGCTTGAGGGTGCAGTGCTCCTCCAGGAGCCGGCCGTAGATCGGCTCGCCCTCGAGTTCGCGGTAGGTCTCGATCGGGTCGCCTTTTATGATCAGCGCCCGCGCGCACTCCTCGCACCAGTACTGGTAGTCGGGGTTGATCGGCTCCATGTCGCGGACGATCGGGGTGCCGCCGCCGCACCAGTCGCACTTCCGCCTGTGTGCACCCATGGGTCAGCTCCAGTTGTGGCCGCAGGCGGTGCACACGTACGAGATCCCCCCGTTGTCGCCGAGGACTTGGGCCACATGGAGGGAGCCGCAGGAGGGGCAGACGAGGCGGGTGACCGTGTCGCGTATCAACGCCGCACCGAGGAGGTCACCGACCTCCTCGAGGATGCAGGCAGGCATCGCTACTCCCTCCCGTCGGGCCGCGCCCCCTTCCGGCCGTTTGATTCTGCCACGGCCGGGCCGACACGGTCAGCGACGCCTCGGTACCAGTACGGCCACGACCTGCGCCGCGGGGCCGCGCCGGAGGCGCGTCCATGAACCCCGAGAGCGCGCTCGCACACGTATACGCCCCCGGGCCCCGAACGACTCAACCCAGTTCGGAGGAATACAGAAAATCCCGCCCCCTGCGGGGTACGGGATCCTCACGAACACTCTTCGGCTACTCGACGGAGTGCCGGTCCGTGGAGCTAAGGAGAATTGAACTCCTGACCTCCTGCATGCCATGCAGGCGCTCTACCAACTGAGCTATAGCCCCTCTCCGCCACGCGAACCAGCCGCGTGGTGTTCCGCTCCGCTCGGCGGGGCGAACAAGAAGAACTTTAGCCTGCGACCTGCCGGAAAGTGAAATCCGGGTCGCGCCGGCCGCGGGCGGCTCAGTCGTCGTCGCCGAGGACGGGCTCGGGCAGGGTGCCGGCGTTGTGCTCCAGCAGCCGCCAGCCCCGGGCGCCCCCACCGAGCACCGACCAGCAGCAGTTGGACAGCCCGCCCAGGCCCTCCCAGTGGTGGGGCTCGAGACCGAGGAGGCGGCCGAGGGTGGTGCGGATGGTGCCGCCGTGGCTGACCACCACGAGCGTGCCGTCCTCGGGCACCTTCTCGAGGTAGCGCAGCACGACGGGGGCGGCGCGGTCGGCGACCTCCGTCTCCAGTTCGCCGCCGCCGCGGCGCACCGGCTCGCCGCGCTTCCACGCGGCGTACTCCTCGCCGTACCGGCCGATGATCTCCTCGTGCGTCAGGCCCTGCCAGACGCCCGCGTAGGTCTCGCGCAGACCCTCGTCCCGGGCGACCTCCAGGCCGGTGAGCGCGGCCAGCTCGGCGGCCGTGCGGGTGGCCCGCGCCAGATCGGAGGAGACGATCGCGTCGGGCCGCAGGGAGGCCAGCAGGCGGGCGGCACGGCGGGCCTGGCCGACGCCGGTCCCGGTCAGCTCGACGTCCGTGCTGCCCTGGAAGCGGCGCTCCACGTTCCAGGAGGTCTGGCCGTGGCGCCACAGGATGATGCGGCGGCCCCGGCCCGGCACAGGGCCGGGGCCCTCCCCGGCGCCGGTCACCGCCACTCACCACCGGGCTCGGCCGCCTCCTGGGCGGCCTGCTGCCTGGTGTGCTCCTCGGCCCTGCCCCGGGTGGCCTTGGCGTCGGCGGGCAGCTCCAGCTCGGGGCAGTCCTTCCACAACCGCTCCAGGGCGTAGAAAACGCGCTCCTCGCTGTGCTGGACGTGTACGACGATGTCCACGTAGTCGAGCAGGACCCAGCGGGCCTCGCGGTCGCCCTCGCGGCGCACCGGCTTGGCGCCGCGTTCGTTCAGCAGTCGTTCCTCGATCTCGTCGACGATCGACTTGACCTGGCGGTCACTGGGAGCGGACGCCAGCAGGAAGGCGTCCGTGATCGACAGCACGTCGCTGACGTCATACGCGATGACGTCGTGCGCGAGCTTGTCGGCGGCCGCCTGGGCGGCGGTGTTGATGAGGTCGAGAGAGCGGTCGGTCGCGGTCACTACAGGGCTTTCCTTCGGCGGTCACTTGACACCAAGGGTCTCACGGACCGCCGAGGTCGCCCCACGCAATTGAGGGATCACTCCTCCGACGAGCCCCGGTAGTCCTGGCCGAGGACGACCGAGACGTCGGCGTTCGAGGTGACCTTGCCCTTCGTCACCGCGGTGTCGGGCAGCCCGAGGGTCTTGGCGACGTCGGCGGCCTTCTCCTTGTTCGCGGCGTCGGCGTAGACGACCTCGGACGCCGGCTGGACGACGGACGTGGTGCCGCCCTCCAGGAAGGTGAAGCCGCCGCCCAGCAGGACGACCCGGGCCTTCTCGGTGTTGTCCTTGGTGCCGGAGGCGTTCTGCACGGACACCCGGACGGCGGACGACCGGTCGGGGCTCTTCGCGGTGCCGCCCAGGACGTCCTTGACCACGCTCTCGCTGGTCTGCGCGCTCAGCGTGCCGTCCGTCTCCACCGGCAGCAGCGTCGTCCTGTAGTCGCCGCCCTTGGCGAACTCGGCCAGCTTGGCGAGGAAGGTGCCGAGGTCCTGGTCGGTGAGCGAGGGGTCGAGGATCTGCTGGAGCGTCTGCACCGTCGTCGTCGCGCCCGAGGCGTCGGAGGACAGCTTGCGCAGCACGCTCTGCATCACCTGGCCGAACCGTTCGAGCTGAGCGTCCTGGCCCTCGCCGGAGGAGCGGTAGGTGGCGTAGGCGACGGCCATCTTGCCGCTGAGTGTCTGCGCCTTGCCCCGGTGGACCAGGGGCGCCGTGCCCTTCTTCTTGGCGTCCGGGTCGGGCACGTCGGCGTTGGTGTCGACGTCGACGTTGCCGACCACGTCGACGAGGTTCTGGAGGTAGGGGGTGTCCAGGCGCCAGGTGCCCTCGATGTCGGTGCCGAGGACCGTGTCGAGCTGGTCGCGGGTTCCCGAGGAGCCGTCGTCCTTGACCGAGTCGGCGAGGGTCGTGACGGAGCCGTCGTCGCCGGTCAGGGCGAGGGAGTTGGGCAGCAGGACGGTGGTGCCCCGCTTGGTGGTGGTGTTGCCGACGAGCAGCGCCGTGGACGTGCCGCCCCGGTCGGTGTCGTGCAGGTGGACGACGATGACGTCGCGCTTCTGGGCGCCGGTCGCGGTCGCGGCGCCCGCACCGGGGCCGGACGACGACAGGCCGGGCAGCTTCCCGGCGTACCAGAGGTAGCCGACACCGCCCGCCGCGACCAGGGCCAGCACGACGGCCAGGGCGACGATGCGGCCGCGGGCCCGGCGGCGGGCCTCCTCGCGGCGCTCGGTGCGGTTCTCGGTGAACTTCAGCCAGTCGATGACGTCCTCGGAGTCGTCGCTCGGCTCCTCGACGAAGGCGAACTGCTCGGTGTGGTACTCGCGTTCGTCCGCGCCGTCCCGGTCGGCCCCCCATGCCGCCCGGTCGGCGTCCGCCGGTCCGGCCTGCTGCGGAATGTGGGCGGTCTGCTGCGGGATGTGGGCGGTCTGCCCGGCGACCCGGGGCTGCTGGCCGCTGGTCGCGGCGGACCCGTACGGGTCGTACGGCGCCGCCGTCGCGCCGGACCCGTAGGGGTCGTAGGAGCCGTGGGCACCGTGGCCACCCTGGGCGGAGGGGTCGGGCGCCTGCCGGCCGGGGCCCTGGCCGGGGGCGTGTCCGCCGTGCTGGGCGCCCTGGTGACCGCTCTGGTAACCGCCCTGGTAGGCCGTCGGATCGAGCTGCTGCTGCGCACCGGTCGCGTACGGGTCGTAGCCGTAGCCCTGCTGTCCGTACGCGTCGTAGGTCTGCTGCGGGGTCTGCTGGGCAGGGACCGGCCGGTACACAGGCCGGCCGTACTCGTCGTAGCCGACGAGCTCGTACTGATCGCCGCCGTGGCCAGCGTCGTATCGGTCGTTCACCGGTGCCCCTCTCGGCTCACTGGCCTCGGTACAGCTGGCGTTTGGCGATGTAGCGGACGACTCCGTCAGGCACCAGGTACCAGACCGGGTCGCCCTTGGCGACTCTCACCCGGCAGTCCGTGGAGGAGATGGCGAGCGCGGGTACCTCGACGAGCGAGACGCCGCCTTCCGGCAGGCCGGGATCGGTCAGATGGTGGCCGGGCCGGGTGACACCGATGAAGTGTGCCAGGGAGAACAGTTCCTCGGAGTCCCGCCAGGTGAGGATCTGACCGAGCGCGTCGGCACCGGTGATGAAGAACAGGTCGGTGTCGGGGTTGAGCGCGCGCAGGTCGCGCAGGGTGTCCACGGTGTAGGTGGGGCCGCCGCGGTCGATGTCGATGCGGCTCACGGAGAACTGCGGGTTCTCGGCGGTCGCGATGACCGTCATCAGGTAGCGGTCCTCCGCCGGGGAGACGTGACGGTGGGACTTCTGCCAGGGCTGCCCGGTGGGCACGAACACCACCTCGTCCAGGTGGAACTGCGCGGCGACCTCGCTGGCCGCCACGAGGTGCCCGTGGTGGATCGGGTCGAACGTTCCGCCCATGACGCCCAGGCGCCGCTTGCCCGGCGCCGAGGGCCCGCCGCCGGGCCCGTGTTCGAGGCGTTTCACCGTGTCACTCGCCGGACCGGTAGGCATGTCCTGCTCTCCCATGCGTGCAGACCCTACCGGCCCGGCCTGAGGACTCCGTGAGCCAGATCCCGGGGACGGGCCGGGCGGGGTTCAGCGGTCGCGGTTGAAACGCGTGGTGATCCACAGCAGGAGCAGCAGGATGAACAGCGCGCCGCCGCCGGTGAGGAAGGGGCTGAGGCTCTGGTGGTTGCCCCCCTCGGCGGCGAGGTTGACCAACTGGGCAGCATTGCTGGGGAAGCTCATCTTTGGCAGAACCTATCCGGGAGTGAGCGGGACAAGGATGTCGGCCCATCGTAAGCAACCCCCGACGCACCGCTCACCCCGACTCCACTGTTGCCACCGCCGGCGCTCCCGCCCCACGGGTACCGAGGCGTCCGGGACGGTGCGGGACCGGCGCCCTCAAGGAGCCGCCCGGAACCTTTCCGCCGTGTCAGTCGTCATCCCGCTTGTACCCGCGCAGGAGGAACCAGCCGGTGAGAACGCAGCCCAGGACCATCACGATCAGGACGACCCGGAGCAGGTAGCCCGACCCCTCGTGCGGGGCGGTGGTGCTCGCGGTCTGGGCCAGCCAGACGGCTGCGGGGTGGTGCTCCATGGCGTGGACTCCTTCGTTGTACTGCCCGTCCACGGTATCTCCGCCTAGGCTGGGTCCTGCCTCGGGGGCACATTGGGACACTGACACACATGGGGGACCACATGTCCGACGACGGCCGCGAACAGGACGGGCAGGAGCAGGTGCCGAGCCGGCAGCGCAGGCGCTTCCCGGAGATCTCCTCGCGCGCGTACGAGCACCCGGCCGACCGCTCCGCCCTGGTCGCGCTGCGCAAGCTGAGCGGCTTCGACACGGTGTTCAAGGCCCTCAGCGGCCTGCTGCCCGAGCGCAGTCTCAGGCTGCTGTTCCTGTCCGACTCCGTACGCGTCTCCGACCAGCAGTTCGCACACCTGAACGACATGCTGCGGGACGCCTGCTACATCCTGGACCTGGAGAAGGTCCCGCCGATGTACGTGACCCAGGACCCCCAGCCCAACGCGATGTGCATCGGCCTGGACGAGCCGATCATCGTGGTCACCACGGGCCTGGTCGAACTGCTCGACGAGGAGGAGATGCGGGCCGTCGTCGGCCACGAGGTGGGCCACGCCCTGTCCGGGCACGCCGTGTACCGCACGATCCTGCTGTTCCTGACGAGCCTGGCCGTCCGGGTCGCCTGGATCCCGCTGGGCAACCTCGCGATCATGGCGATCGTCACCGGGCTGCGCGAGTGGTTCCGCAAGTCGGAGCTGTCGGCGGACCGGGCCGGTCTGCTCGTCGGCCAGGACCTGCGGGCCTCCATGCGGGGCCTGATGAAGATCGCGGGCGGCAACCACCTGCACCAGATGAACGTGGACGCCTTCCTCCAGCAGGCCGAGGAGTACGAGTCCGGGGGCGACCTGCGCGACTCCGTGCTGAAGATCCTCAACGTGCTGCCGCGTTCGCACCCCTTCACCACCGTGCGGGCGGCCGAGCTGAAGAAGTGGGCCGAGTCCCGCGACCACCAGCGGATCATGGACGGCCACTACCCGCGCCGCACCGAGGACAAGGACACCTCGGTCAGCGACTCCTTCCGCGAGTCGGCGGCCCACTACGCCAACCACGTCAAGAGCTCGAAGGACCCGCTGATGAAGCTGGTCAGCGATCTAGCGGGCGGCGCCGGCGACCTGGGCGACCGGGTGCGGCGCGGATTCGGCGGCTTCACGGGGTCGGCCCCGCCCGGGGACCGGGGCAAGGACCAGCCGTCCACCGGCACCCCGCCCGGCGACGAGGACTGACCTTCCGGGCGTGGGCGGGTCCCCTGCGGACACCGCCCAGCGCCCGCGGAGGCGTCACACCGTCGGCTCGGCGCTGTGCGCCAGGGAGCCGCACAGGGCCGCCGCGGTGTCGGTGGAGTACGGGTCCGTGCCGGACGGGCTGCCCGCCTTGGCGACCTGGCCGGCCAGCAGCGGCTCGAAGCGCCCCGCGGAGTCCCCCGCGCAGGAGAGCGGGCCGGCCTGCACGTAGGAGACGACGAGCTGGACCTGGTGCAGCCGCAGGTCGTCCTGGGTGAAGCGGAACTGGATCTCGCGCCGGACGGTGAACAGCGAGGCCGGCGCGTGCGCCGCGGAGCCGGCCGGCTTCAGCGCGTAGGCGAAGGTGTGGTCCGCGCCGACCTCCAGGGTGGAGGAGTCGGTCTCGGCGGCCTGGAGGCTGCCCTGCACCCGGATCTCGCGGCCGGCCAGCTCGACCCGGGCCGGGTCGAAGCGGACGAGCCAGCCGGTGGGCGCGTGCCGGCCGTCGGCGGCGGGGTGCTCGAAGCTCTGGTCGAACTGGTCGAGCTGGCCGGGGTCGAGCAGCGCCCGGACGGGGCGGGTCTGGCCGCCGATGAGCACCTCCGGGTAGAGGGAGGACGCGACGACGTACTCCTTCGCGATGGTCAGCGCGGCGAGGACCTGGCTCTCGGAGAAGTGCGCGGTGCGCCGGACGACGGGCAGCGGCACGCCCTCCGCGCCGACGGCGAACGAGGCGGCCGGGCTGTGCGCGTACAGGTACCCGGGGTCGGCCGTGCCGGGCACCCTGCCCTGCGGGGCGAGCGGGACGACGGTCATCCGCAGCGGCTCCACGGGCCGCTGGGCCTGCGCGCTCTGGTAGGGGTGCCGTACGCCCATGTAGATCGCGGTGCCGAAGGCGACGACGATCAGCAGGACCAGCAGCAGCGCCTGCCGGGACAGCCCGCGGCGCAGCGGCGGGCGGCGGCGCACGGCCGGGGTGTGGTCGGTCACCCGCTCCCGCGCGGAATACTCCTGGAGGCGGGCAGCCCGGACGAACGACTCGTCGAAGACGACGGACCGGTACTCGTCCTCCGCACCTCCAGGGACGCCCTCGGGTGTCCCCTCAGGTGGCTCTCCAGGCCCTCCCATATCTTCAGGGTAGGTCGCGGCAAGCCCTGGTAAACGCCCTGATGTGCGACAAGTTCTGACAGGTTCTCACCAGAACCGCCGCCCCGCCGTCAGGGCGTGCGCGGGACCGCGGAGACGGGTGGCTGGGAGTAGTCGGCGGACGCGGAGGGCGCCGCCGCGCTGCCCTGTTCCAGGCCCGTCGAGGCGGGCGGCGGGACCTGGTCCCGGCTGCCCGAGGAGCCGCCCCGGTAGACCGCGGCGAAGGCCAGGGCGACCATGCCGATGCCCATGACGAGGGCGAGCACCCAGGCGACGGGGCGGTGCCAGCGGACCTGCTTGCCGAAGGTCCCCGGGGCGCCGGGGCGGCCTTCGAGGACGTCGGGGTCGTCCAGGTCGCCGTAGGGGTGGTCGGGGCCGAGGCCGGGTCCGTACCCGTCCTCGTGGAGCTCGCCCCTGGCGTGGGCGCGGCGGGCCTCCGCCTCGGAGGCCTCGGCTCTGGCCTGCGCGGCGGCCAGGAGGCGTTCGACGGCGGTCGGCTCGTGGATCACGGCCGCACGTACGAAGGCCTCGTCGAAGACCACGGAGGCGAACTCTTCGTCCGACACCCCGCGGTCGTGGTCGTCGTCGGGCTCCCAGCCGTCAGGGAACGGCGTACCCCCCACGTCCTCCGGCACGCATCCAGAGTAGACCTGAGGGGTCAATTTGGGCAGACGGTATGGAAATTCATCCGCCTGCCGAGACACGCCGCCACGGGGCCGGACAGCGTCAGCGCCGGGTGTGCCCGTCCCCGGTGAGGATGTACTTCGTGCTGGTCAGCTCGGGCAGACCCATCGGGCCGCGGGCGTGCAGCTTCTGCGTGGAGATGCCGATCTCGGCGCCGAAGCCGAACTGGCCGCCGTCGGTGAAGCGGGTGGAGGCGTTGACGGTGACGGTCGTGGAGTCGACCAGTCGGGTGAAGCGGCGGGCGGCCTGCTGCGAGGTGGTGACGATCGCCTCGGTGTGCCCGGAGCTCCACAGCCGGATGTGCTCGACGGCCCGGTCGAGGGAGTCGACCACGGCGGCGGCGATGTCGTAGGACAGGTACTCGGTCTCCCAGTCCTCCGGGGTGGCCTCGACGACCGTGGCCCGGGAGTCCTTGGCGTGGGCCATGACCCGCTCGTCGGCGTGGACGGTGACCCCGGCCTCGGCGAGCGCGTCCAGGGCGCGCGGCAGGAACTCGGCGGCGATGTCCTGGTGGACCAGCAGGGTCTCGGCCGCGTTGCAGACGCTGGGCCGCTGCGCCTTGGAGTTGATCAGGATGTCGACGGCCGTGTCGAGGTCGGCCTGCGCGTCGACGTAGACGTGGCAGTTGCCGGTGCCGGTCTCGATCACCGGGACGGTGGACTCGTTCACCACGGTCCGGATCAGCGAGGCGCCGCCGCGCGGGATCAGCACGTCGACCAGGCCGCGGGCGCGCATCAGCTCGCGCACGCTCTCGCGGCTCTCGCCGGGCACCAGCTGCACGGCGTCGGCGGGCAGCCCCGCCCCGCCCACGGCATCGCGGACGACCCGGACCAGGGCGGTGTTCGACTCGTAGGCGGAGGCCGAGCCGCGCAGCAGCACCGCGTTGCCCGACTTCAGGCAGAGGGCGGCGGCGTCCACGGTGACGTTCGGGCGGGCCTCGTAGATGATCCCGACCACGCCGAGCGGGACGCGGACCTGCCGCAGGTCGAGACCGTTGGGCAGCGTGTTGCCGCGGACGACCTCGCCGACCGGGTCGGGCAGCGCCGCCACGTCCCGCACGTCGGCGGCGATGGCGCGCACCCGCTCGGGGGTGAGCGTGAGCCGGTCGACGATGGCCTCGCTGGTGCCGGCCTCGCGGGCCTTGGCGACGTCCTTGGCGTTGGCCTCGAGGATCTCGCCGGTACGGACCTCCAGGGCGTCCGCGACGGCCAGCAGGGCGTCGTCCTTCGCCACTCGCGGCAGCGGCGCGAGGTCGGCGGCGGCGGCCTTGGCGCGGTACGCGGCCTGGGTGACCGGGGACATCGAGTCGTACGGCGAGAGCGTCGTCATGAAGGAAGGGTAGTGCGCCGGGAGGTGCGACCACCGGTTGTCCCACACCCCGAGACGGGTCAAAAGGGATGGACCCCGACCGGTGTCGCCGGCGGTGCTCCGTACCCCTCGGCGAGGCGCTGGTGGTAGGTCTCGCGGTCGATGACCTCCAGGCCGACGATCTCCCAGGGCGGCAGCCGGGCGCTCTGCCGGTGCTCACCCCACAGGCGCAGGGCGACGGCGGCCGCGTCGTGGAGGTCGCGGGCCTCCTCCCAGTAGCGGACCTCGGCGTGGTCGCCCGCGTACCGGCTGGTCAGCAGGAAGGGGTGGTCGTGAGCGAGCTGCTCCAGGCCGCGCCGCACCTCGTTCAGCGGGGCCCGGGCACCGGAGACGCTGAGCGTGACGTGCCACAGCCGGGGCAGGTCCCGCGGCTCCTCGCAGCCGTCCTGGGTCGCCACGCTCGTCAGGCCACCGCGGGACGTCGCCGCCCCAGGGCGCACTCGTCTCACGACGTCCTCCTTCACGCAGCGCTCGCTGACATCGCCGGTACCGCTGGTATCGCCGGTCCCGCTCATGCGGAATGCGTCCCTGCCTCAAAGTGGAACAGGCCGCACGGCTCCGCGGGGCGGTTTTACGGAACGTCCCCCACCTTCGGCACCCGGGTGGCCGGACGATTCGGCGCATTACGGCTCCAGGAGCACCAGGTCGTCCCTGTGTACGACCTCACGTTCGTACGCCGGTCCCAGCTCGCGGGCGAGTTCCCGGGTGGAGTGGCCGATCAGCCGGGGGATCTCCTTGGCGTCGAAGTTGACGAGCCCGCGGGCCACCGCGCGCCCCGCGCCGTCACGCAGCTCGACCGGGTCGCCGGCGGTGAACTCGCCCTCCACGGCGGCGATCCCGGCGGGCAGCAGCGATTTTCGGCCCTCGACGACCGCGCGGACCGCGCCGTCGTCGAGAGTGAGCGAGCCCTGCGGGGCGGAGGCGTGCTGCAGCCACAGCAGCCGGTCGGCGGAGCGCTTGCCGGTGGGGTGGAAGTAGGTGCCGGTGTCGCCGCCGGACAGGGCGTCGGCGGCGTGGACGGCGCTGGTGAGCACCACGGGGATGCCGGCGGCGGCCGCGATCCTGGCCGCCTCCACCTTGGTGACCATGCCGCCGGTGCCGACGCCGGCCTTGCCCGCGCTGCCGATCTCGACGCCCTCCAGGTCGCCGGGGCCCCGGATCTCCGCCAGCCGGGAGGTGCCCGGCCTGCTCGGGTCGCCGTCGTAGAGGCCGTCCACGTCGGACAGCAGTACCAGCAGGTCGGCGTGGACCAGGTGGGCGACGAGCGCGGCGAGCCGGTCGTTGTCGCCGAAGCGGATCTCGTCGGTGGCGACGGTGTCGTTCTCGTTGACCACCGGGAGGGCACCCATCGCCAGCAGCTTGTCGAGGGTGCGGGAGGCGTTGCGGTGGTGGGCGCGGCGGCTGGTGTCGTCGCTGGTCAGCAGGACCTGGCCGACGCGAATGCCGTAGCGGGCGAAGGAGGCGGTGTAGCGGGCCACGAGCAGGCCCTGGCCGACGCTGGCCGCGGCCTGCTGGCGGGCGAGATCGCGGGGGCGGCGGCGCAGGCCCAGCGGGGCGAGGCCGGCGGCGATGGCGCCCGAGGAGACCAGGACGATCTCCTTGTGGGCACTGCCGCTGGTCTTGGCGAGGACGTCGACCAGGGCGTCGACCCGGTCGGCGTCCAGCCCGCCCTCGGCGGTGGTCAGTGACGAGGACCCCACCTTGACGACGATCCTGCGGGCCTCGCACACGGTCTGCCTTGCCCCTGGCACCTTGTTGTCCGTCTCCTCGCGTCCCTGCGGCTGCACGCCGATGTCCACGTGCCGAATCTACGTGAATCGGAGTGGTCACCGCGCATTCGTCCAGCACACGGACTGCTCTCGCCCGGACACCTTCTCCTGCTCTTGCTCGCGGCTGCCTGCCCACCGCACGACGCCGGCCTTGGCCGACGCCAGGCCCCGTCCTCGCCCTTACCGGGTTTCGCCGCAGCCGGCTCAGCCGTGCGGTGGCGCCACCCCTGCCAGACGGAGCCGAACCACGACCGCGCCCGGGCCCACCACCGTCACGAGATCCGGCGCCTGAAGCCCGCCGCCTTCGCCCACCTCGACCACCCCGACGCCAAGCAGGCCCTCCAACTCGTTTGCTGGAGGCAGGACTTCACCACCGGCAAGCCCACCATCGAACGCGTCTGCCTGATCACCAGCCTGCCGCCCGGCGTCGCGACCGGCGCCCGACTCGCACTGGCTGCTCAGCTTCGAGGACAACTCCGCTCGGACGGAAGCGAGTTGGGCGCGTAGCGAGATGGGTGCGTAGCGAGATGGGCGAGGGCGGGCTGCCGCCACAGCGGCGTGCGTACGCGCCGCGCGTCACATCCGCGCAGGGCCGGTCCCGCCCGGCCCTGCGCGGCACGCTCAGCCGTCGGTCGAAGCTGCGGCGTGCGGTCCGCCGACGAGCATGCGGTCCACGACCCGCGCTGTCGCGAGACCGTCCCCGGGCTCGCAGAAGTCCCTTATGAACTGGGCGTACTTCTCCCGGTAGTCCGCTTCGACGGCATCGACGTCGCGCAGGGCCTTGACCAGGTCTTCGGAGGTCTCCAGCAGCGGGCCGGGCGCCCGGGTGGTGAGGTCGAAGTACAAGCCGCGCAGCGTGTCCCGGTAGTGCTCCAGGTCGTAGGTGAAGAACAGTATCGGCTTGCCCGAGTGCGCGAAGTCGAAGAACGCCGAGGAGTAGTCGGTGACCAGCACGTCGGCGACGAGGTACAGATCGGCGATGTCCGGGTAGCGGGTGACATCCCACACGAAGCCCTGGCCGGCACCCGGTACGTTGTCATGGACCCTCGGGTGCTTGCGGAAGAGCAGCACATGGTCCTGACCGAGTTCGGCCTGGGCCGCGGCCAGGTCGATCCGCAGATCGAGTTTGTACAGCTTGCTCGCGTGCTTCTGGTCTTCCCGCCAGGTAGGAGCGTAGAGCACCACCTTCTTGCCCTCGGGCAGGCCGAGCCGCTCCCTGACCCGGGCGGCCCGCGCGTCGCGGTCGGGGGCGTGGAAGACGTCGTTGCGCGGATAACCGCTCTCGAGCATTTCCCCTTCGATGGTGTACGCCCTGCGCATGATCTCCGTGGTGTACGCGTTCGGCGACACCACGAAGTCGAACTGCCGGTAGCTGTGCGGCAGGCTGGCGATATAGGCGGGATTCGACTTGGTAGTGCCTTGGAGGTCCTTGCCGATCTTCTTCAGCGGCGTGCCGTGCCAGGTCTGCACGACCCGCTGCCCGGGGCGGGTGACGAACCAATCGCCCACCGTCGTGTTGACGACGACGTAGCGGCTGCGCGCCAGTGCCTCGTACCACTCGCGGCTGCCACGGCCCACCACACGCGCTCCCGCCGGCATCTCGGGCAGCCCCCCGTCCTGGGTCCAGATGTGCTCGACGTCGACCCCCCGGCGCACCAGCTCCTCGTAGACCGCCCGCGGCGAGTCCGAGAACTGCTTGCCGCTGAGGCTCATGTAGAGCACCGCGTCGCGCAAGGGGAGCTCGCGCTGCTCGTGGAAGTACGCCTCGCACAGCATGCGCTGCCGGTAGGCGCCGTGCTCACCGGGGCCGAGCAGCCGTTCCGGCTCGATGAAGATGCGGTCGAAGTGGCGGCGGTCCACGGTGTAAGTACGCTGCGGGCCACTGAAGCACATGGGCAGCTCCTGCACCTGCTCCGGACGCAAGGTCACCGGGACGTCCCCGGACTTGTCCCAGGCGTCCGCGTCGCGGAAGTACAGGTACCAGCGACCGGGGCACAGGGGCAGCTCGGGACCGTGCGCCTGCGGGGCCGCCTCGGGCTTGATCCGGACCGTGAACCGCCCGTCGGCAAGCTCGACCGGCAGCTCCTTCTCCTCGAAGCGGACCCCGTGCCGCAGGATGACCTTCTTCCCGGCCGCTTCCTCACCGGGATACGTACCCTCGAGCACCAGCTCCCCCGACCCCGTCACGGTCATCGTGTCGACCACGGGTCGGACGGCTCGCGTTGCCAGCACCAGCCTGCCGGGCCCGTCGCGGTGGACGGCCAACTCGCGGCCGGGGGCAAGCCGGTGCCTGCCGGTCGTGAAGCCCTCGGCGAGGAGGGCCGCCTGGCCCCGGCCGTCGGCTCCCCTCAAGCTCACCTTGAATTCCCGGGTCTTGGTTCCCGGCAGGTCGTTCGCGGCCAGCTGGGCAACACTGAAGACCGACTGGTAGCGCCGGAACGCGTCAGGGGAACCGGACAGGGAAGTGAGCGGGCTGTCGAGTCTGGTGTCGCCTGCGACGACGGTCACGGCGGTGGGGGTCTTGGCTCCGCTCCGCGCCCTGGTGACCAGTCGCAACTCGCCGTCCGCGACGGTGCAGGACTCGACCTCGACAGGGGGCTGCTGCACCGTGATGCTCACGGCATTCTTGGTGAAGCCGACCACGAGACGTGAGCCGTCCGCCAGATGACGAACCTGGTTGTGCCCGGCCGCGCCCGCGTCGCGCTGGCGCACCCGCGCGCCGTAGGTCCCGCCCGGACCCAGGATCCCGACTTGCAGGAACCACTGGCCGGCACCGTGCCCGGCGAGCTCGCGCAGCCGACGAGCGGAAACGACGACTTCGAAGCCCGTGTGGTCGTAGCAGTGCAGGGCCTGTCCGGAGGCGACGGTGGCCTGCTCGCTGCGAGTGCGGCGCATGGGCAGTCTGACGCGACGGCCGGTCTCGTCGTTCTTCAGCACCGCGAATCGGCCGATGGCGCGGCCCGATGCACGCGGCAGGTTCGCGGCAAACGCGTACCCTTCCCATACCAGATCGTCGCCGCGCCAGCCGACCGAGGTGAGCTGCGCCGTCACCGGCAAGTCGCGACGCGTGAGCGCGGCGATCCGTTCAGGCAGCGCCAGGCCCCGCAGCCCCGGCAGCACCAGCCGGGGTCGCCGGGCGCCTGCCACGAGGAAGGCGCCCGGGTCCCTGCGCTGGTGCCGGACCACCTCGACAAGATCCTCGGCGCGCCCCTCGGCAGCGAGATACCAAATGACGCGCTCGAGCGGAGGGAGGTCAGTGAGCACCCCCTCGCCGTGGATGTCGAGCAGTTCCCGCGCCGTGGCACGCAACTCCTCGCGCTCCGCCTGCGAGCTCTCGGGAAAGAATCGCAAGAACCCCCGTACTCTTGCCGACGCGAGATCGGCGAGAGACTGCGCCATGAGCAACGCCCTTCTTTAACGTGCCAGTAAAATCCAAGTCATGGCACGTTAACGGAGTCACTCGTTTACCGCACGCTCCGTGTGATAACAGTGCGGGCACATGCGGACATGCCCCCGTGACCGCAGGGTGCTCCCATCGCTGTCGACGGGTTCATCCGGTGAGACCGAGGAAGGCCAGGGGGCGGTGGCAGTCGCGGGCGGCCTGGCGGAGGGCGGCGGCGATGTCGGTGTGGCCGTCCTGGCGATGGATGCCGATGGCGAGGTTGAGCGAGGACGCTTCCGGTGTGGTCCGTCGCGGCGAGCAGGGCGACGGCCGGGATGGTGGCGGTGCACGAGCCGCGCAACACTTTCCCGTCGGCCGCGATTGCCCGCAGCCCGAAGTTGTCCGGCGTGGCGCGGGCGGTGAGAGGAAGGCACCCACCGCCTGGTCCAGGGCAGCACCGTCGAGTTGGACCAGCAGGCGGCACAGGCCCCAGCCGAACAGGGACACTCTGTCCATTTCCATGCCACTCGGGCGAACCGGACGAAGCTCAATCCTGCAAGGGACCCTGCCGCACCCCTTGCCCCAGGAGATCACCGATCCGGGGCAGGATCGCTCTCCTCTATATCTATATGCACAGAAACGAACGCCTGGGCGGCATCATCCACGGGTACCAACACGGCACGACCGTGCGGATCCTGGCCCTGCGAGCCGATAAGGAGGGCGACGGAGATGAGAAAGGTGCGCGCGGCACCCTCGACGACGCCGATCAGCCACCCGTGTTGGGACGGTGGCCCCTGTCACGGCTTACGGGTGCCGTGAGTCAGTGCGCTATGCTCCGACAGTCGCCCCACCTGGCGCGGGCAGGCGCCGTTGCCGTCGCGCAGGCCTCACAGTTGCGCGGCGGTTTCACGGACGGAAGGAAGACGATGCCACGTTGCTCGATAGCAGCGATTTCCTGGGAACGCGTACACCTCAGTCTCACAGCGGTCGTCTCTGACTTCACTGGAGATCCTAGTACGCTCCGCTTCCTGATTGTCGATGGTGAGCGCGAGTTCCTGGTGAATTCTCGGCAAATTGACGCCGAACAGCACTGCTTGCAGATCAACGTCACCAACTTCCAGGACCGGCGCCAGGTGCCCAACGGCTCCTGGCGGATCGTCCCGGTGGCCGGCGAGAAGCGGCTGCCGGCCGCGGGCTTCGACCTCAAAGCCGCGGACCGCCTCGACGTGGACTCCCGCACCTTCCTCTACGACCGCAACCGCTCCGCGTACGTGATCGCGTTCGGCCTCTCGGACGACGAAGAGAGCCCCGAGTTCGTCATGCGGACGTACCAGTTGTTCCGCAGCGCCGGGCCGAGCAAGACGCCCAGCAAGGCTCCGAAGAAGCCGCTTGGCAAGCGACTCGGACTGTGGGTGCTGCCGCGGGCCCGGCGCCGCAAGCTCGCCAACCAGATCTACTCGCTCTCGCTCCGCCTGAATCGATGGCGCGGCAACCGGATCCTGTTCGCCTCCGAAATGCGCACCGGCCTCGGCGGCAACCTGGCACGCGTCCATGACCGGATGATCGAGCGGGACCTCGACAAGAAGTACTCGTTCCGCTACTCGTTCCGAATACCCAGCACAGCCAACAAGTGGAGCACGATCCGCCTCATCTACTTGCTCGCGACGTCGGACATCGTGTTGATGGACGACTACTTCGGGCTCCTCGCGCAGTTGGGCATTTCCCCGAAGACCAAGATCATCCAGCTCTGGCACGCCGGAAGCGGGTTCAAGTCGGTCGGCTACAGCCGGTTCGGACGATACGGTTCACCGAAGCTGACCAACGCCCACCGCAAATACACGTACGTGATCACCGGCTCCGAGCATCTTGTGCCGGTGTACGCCGAGGCGTTCGGCATCGAGGAATCGGCGGTCGTGCCGACCGGTCTGCCCCGCATCGACACGTTCCTCGACAAGGAGCGTTCCCGCAAGGTCACTGAGGACTTCTTCGCCGCCAACCCGAAGCTCAAGGGCAAGAAGATCGTGCTGTTCGCGCCGACCTTCCGCGGAAAGAACATCAGCGACGCGCACTACGACTACGACCGCATCGACTTCGCGAAGCTCTACGAGTTCTGCGGGGACGAGTTCGTCGTGCTCTTCCGAATGCATCACTTTGTGACGGATCCCGTGCCGATCCCCGCGGAATACTCCGACCGGCTGCTGGACTTCGCGTCGTTCCCGGACACCAACGACCTGCTGCACGTCACCGACGTCCTCATCACCGACTACTCGTCCGTCATCTACGAGTACACGCTGCTCGACAGGCCGATCCTGTTCTACGCGTACGACAAGGACACGTATTCGGTGATCCGCGGATTCCACCGGGACTACGACTCCGTCGCTCCCGGCAAGATCTGCGTGACCTTCGACGAGCTGCTCAAGGCCCTGCGGGACGAGGACTACGACACCGAGAAGGTCGAGCAGTTCCGGAGGGAGAACTTCGACTTCGTCGACACCAACTCGGCGGACCGGGTGATCGACTGGCTGGTGCTCGGCGACCCCGATGACAGAAAGACGGGCGGCGATCGCCGGTGGCTCGATCTCGCCCCTGACGACACGGCGGTGGGCGACCAACCGCTCAGCGACCAGTCGGAGGCATGACCTGTGAACATCGCATTGCTTTTCGCCGGCGGCATCGGCTCGAGGATGAACTCCCGCGCCCTCCCGAAGCAGTTCCTGGAGATCCACGGGAAGCCGATCATCATCCACACCCTCGAGCACTTCGAGGCGCACCCCGATATCGACGCAATCGCCATCGCGATCCTTCCCGAATACCGCCAGCACCTGATGAAGCTGCTCAAGCGGTACGAGATCGAGAAGGTCAGGTGGATCGTCGACGGCGGCAAGACCGGTCAGGAATCGCGGCACAACGCTCTCAAGACGGTCGCCGCGGACTGCCCCGAGGACTCCGTCGTGTTGATTCACGACGGCGTGCGGCCGCTGATCGACGCGAAGCTGATCAGCGCCAACATCGACACCGTCAAGGAGCACGGCTCCGCCATCACCTGCACCAAGTTCAACGAGACCGTGGTGTCGAGCGAGCACGAGCACATCGACGATGTGATCCCGCGCGACCACATCTACGCCGCGCAGGCCCCGCAGAGCTTCTGGCTCGGCCAGATCCTCTCGCTGTACGACCGGGCGGTTGCCGAGGACGAGCACGACAGCATCGACTCGTGCTCCCTCATGCACCGGTACGGTCAGAAGATCTACCGGGTGGTCGGCCCCCGCTCCAACATAAAGATCACGACGGCCGAGGATTTCTACCTGTGCCGGACGTTCTTCGAGATCATCGAGAACCAGCAGATCGTAGGTACGTGAGTTCAGTGACCACCGTCTCCAGTCCGGTCGTTGCGCACGACCTCGATGAGATCCTCGACCGTGACCTGCCGTGGAGTGAGCTTGCCGGCCGCACCGTGCTGGTCACCGGCGCCAGCGGCATGCTGCCGTCGTACGTCGTCTACACCCTGCTCGCGCTGAATGACCGGCACGGGTTGGGCATCTCCGTGCACGGCCTGGTGCGGAACGAGGACAAGGCCAGGCGTCTGCTCGCCGATGTGCTCGACCGCCCGGACTTTCACCTCGTCGTCCAGGACGTGTCGACTCCGCTCGAGCTGCCCGGCCCCGTCGACTACGTGATCCATGGGGCGAGCGCCGCGCGGCCCGCCCTGCATGGCAGCGAACCGGTCAAGACGATCAAGGCGAATCTGCAGGGCACCTTCAACCTGCTCGACCTTTGCGTGGCGAAGGCCGGCCGCGGATTCGTGCTGATGTCCTCAGCGGAGGTCTACGGCGCCCAGCCTCCGGAGACCGAGCTCATCGACGAGCAGAGCTATGGCGGGTTCGACATCCTCAACCCGCGGGCCTGCTATGCCGAGGGCAAGCGTGCCGCGGAGACGATCTGCGCGAGCTACCAGGCACAATTCGACATCGACTGTCACATCGTCAGGTTCGGTCACATCTACGGGCCGGGGATGGCGCTCGACGACGGGCGGGTGCAGGCCGACTTCGCAGCGAACGTGGTGGCCGGCAAGGACATCGTGCTGAACAGCGACGGTTCCGGCGTGCGGACCTACACCTACGTGGCCGACGCCATCGCAGGACTGTTCTATACGCTGCTCCGCGGTGACCGGGGAGCCTACAACGTCGCTGACCCGTCCGGCCTGGTCTCCATCCGGCGTCTGGCGGAGCTGTTCACCGAGGTGCGCCCGGAGCGTGGGCTCCGACTGCGGTTCAGCAACGAGTCCGACGCGCGCTCCTACAGCCTGACCAAGAAGCAGGGCCTGGACAGCGCGCGGCTGGCAGCTCTCGGCTGGCGCCCGGTGGTCGACCTGCCCGTCGGGCTGAACCGCATGGTGACCCATCTGGAATCGAGGGGGGGGGGGGAAAAAACAAAAAAAAAAAAAAGAGGAGGGTGGGAGGGGCACGGACGAAGGTCCGTGCCGAGGCGATCTGCTGTCGGGCCGATACCGGTCGCGTCAGGCTCCTGAGGAGGGCAGGAGCCTCCGGGCCAGCCGCCGTACCGGTTTCGGGAGGCGCCGGGCCAGCCGCCGCCATCGCGCCTCGGTCCGCGGCGTCACCAAGATCGCCGCCTCATCGGTGAGATTCCAGTACTTCGGGGACTTCTCCCCCTTGCGCGGATACTGCTCGTTGGGGCGACGCGGCACGACCTCGGGGCGCTCCCAGGCGATGTTCCGCCGCACCACGCGCGCGGGTGCACCCACCGCGACGCAGTTGTTCGGGATGGACGAGGTGACGATGGAGCGGAAGCCGATCACCGAGCCGTTGCCGATGGTGACGCCGCCCATCACGACCGCGTGCTTCGCGATCCAGACGTGCTCGCCCACGACGATCGACTGGGACGGGTTCATGCGCTTCTCGGTGCGCACGTCGTAGATCGGGTGGGTGTCGTCGCCACGCACCTCGATGTTCTTGGCGAACATCACGTCGTCACCGATCGACACCGACACACCTTCGACGGCGGAGATGAAGGTGCGGCCGGCGCAGCCCACGTTCTCGCCGATCCAGATCCGGGACTCGTGCCCGCAGCGCAGCTCGAAGCGGAGACCTGCACGCTTCTTCGTGGTCGGACCGATCTCGATCTGTCCGTTGTTTCCCGAGAAGGTGATGAGCAGATCCTTGATGTCCGCCTCGGGGCTGATGGTGAGTGTATTGTTCGACCCCTTGAACCGGATATCGATCTTTTCCTCACGGATCTCGCCGTCGTAGACGATCTGATTTCCCTGATCATCCTTGTAACGCTCGAGCTTGTGCAGTTGCAGCATCGTGTCTGAGGGTGTGCCCTCGACCGGGTCAAGGCCGGACCAGCCCTCGCACCTCCGTTCCAGCCTCTGGGTTCGCGCTCAAGCTATCAGACGACCCTCTTACTGAGCATTCATCTGATCGACCCGGTCGCCGGCCACAATATGGGCTTCCGGATCGAAAACATTTGGCGCCGTGCAACGCAAGTCCAACTCGGTCCAGGCCTTCTGTCCACGGAGATCGGGGACGCAGGTCCCGGCTGACGGATCTTGAAATGGGTGAGGGCCTTCTGACTCGGTGTGGATTGCGACATCCACACCGCACGACAGAAAGGCCCTTGTACCCCACCGCAATGGAAACCGTCACCGCCTTCTCGCAACGGGCCCACACCTTCTCCACAAAAGCTGGTATCACCGTCGAGCGAAGGCTGACCGACAACGGCTCCCGCCACCGCTCATGCGACCGTCGCGACCCGCCGGCTGCGGCCGGGATCGCCCACCGCCTCCACCACTGGGCTTCGACGCCGGGGACTTCCCCCCGGCGTCGCCGGCCCGCCGGCCCAGGAAAGCCCGAGGCTAGAACGGCTCGAAGTCGTCGTACTCGTGCTGGGCGTCGTCGCGTTCCGCCTGACGGTCGCGGCGGCGCTGGGTAGCCGGACGCGGCGCCTCGAATCGGTGGTCCTCGCCACGGCGGCCGAGCATCTCCGCGCCCGCCGTCACCGACGGCTCCCAGTCGAAGACGACCGCGTTGTCCTCGGGTCCGATGGCGACGCCGTCGCCGGAGCGGGCGCCGGCCTTCATCAACGCCTCCTCGACGCCGAGGCGGTTGAGCCGGTCGGCGAGGTAACCGACCGCCTCGTCGTTGTTGAAGTCGGTCTGCCGCACCCAGCGTTCGGGCTTCTCGCCGCGGACGCGGAAGAGGCCGTCGTCCTCGCGGGTGACGGTGAAGCCTGCATCGTCGACGGCCCTGGGCCGGATGACGATCCGGGTCGCCTCCTCCTGCGGACGGGCGGCCCGCGCCTTCGCGACCAGGTCGGCGAGCGCGTAGGACAGCTCCTTGAGCCCGGTGCGGGCCACCGCCGACGCTTCGAAGACGCGGTAGCCGCGCGCCTGGAGATCGGGCCGGACCATCTCCGCGAGGTCCTTGCCGTCGGGGACGTCGATCTTGTTCAGGACCACGATGCGGGGACGGTTGTCGAGGCCTCCGTACTGCCGCAGCTCCTCCTCGATGACGTCGAGGTCGGAGACCGGGTCACGGTCGGACTCCAGGGTCGCCGTGTCCAGCACGTGCACGAGCACGCTGCACCGCTCCACATGGCGCAGGAACTCCAGGCCCAGGCCCTTGCCCTGGCTGGCGCCCGGAATGAGTCCGGGCACGTCGGCGATGGTGTAGACGGTCGAACCCGCCGTCACCACACCCAGGTTGGGCACCAGGGTGGTGAAGGGGTAGTCGGCGATCTTCGGCTTGGCCGCGCTCAGCACGGAGATCAGCGAGGACTTGCCGGCGCTCGGGTAGCCGACCAGCGCCACGTCGGCGACGGTCTTGAGCTCCAGGACGATGTCCTGCACGTCGCCCGGCTCACCGAGCAGCGCGAAGCCGGGCGCCTTGCGCCGGGCGGAGGCCAGCGCCGCGTTGCCCAGGCCGCCCCGGCCGCCCTGCGCGGCGACGAACGACGTGCCGTGGCCGACCAGGTCGGCGAGCACGTTGCCCTGCTTGTCCAGGACCACCGTGCCGTCCGGCACCAGCAGCACCAGGTCCTCGCCGTCCTTGCCGGAGCGGTTGCCGCCCTCACCGGGCTTGCCGTTGGTGGCCTTGCGGTGCGGGGAGTGGTGGTACTCGAGCAGCGTCGTGACGGACTGGTCGACGGTGAGCATCACGTCGCCGCCGCGCCCGCCGTTGCCGCCGTCAGGGCCGCCCAGCGGCTTGAACTTCTCCCGGTGCACGGAGGCACAGCCGTGGCCTCCGTTACCCGCGGCGACATGGAGTTCGACGCGGTCCACGAAGGTGGTCATGGTGGGTGCCTCCAGCACTGCGCATACGTACGGATGTGGTTACTGCGTAACACGCGAAAGGCGGACCCGCCTTCCCGCCGGGGAAGTGAGGTCCGCCTCGCGAAAGCTCCCGATCAGGCGACCGGGACGATGTTCACGACCTTGCGGCCGCGGCTGGTGCCGAACTCCACCGCACCGGCCTGGAGCGCGAACAGCGTGTCGTCGCCGCCACGGCCGACGCCCGCGCCCGGGTGGAAGTGGGTGCCGCGCTGACGGACCAGGATCTCACCAGCGTTGACGACCTGACCGCCGAAGCGCTTCACGCCGAGCCGCTGGGCATTGGAGTCGCGACCGTTCCGGGTGGACGATGCGCCCTTCTTGTGTGCCATGTCTCCTCAGTCCCTTACTTCGCAGCCGCGGGGATCGACGTGACCTTGATCGCCGTGTACTGCTGGCGGTGGCCCTGCCGACGGCGGTAGCCGGTCTTGTTCTTGTAGCGCAGAATGTCGATCTTCTGGCCCTTGTGGTGGTCCACGACCTCGGCCTGGACCTTGATGCCGGCCAGCACCCACGGGTCGCTGGTCACAGCGTCGCCGTCGACAACGAGCAGGGTCGAGAGCTCGACCGTGTCGCCAACCTTGGCGGTGGAAATCTTGTCAACCTCAACGATGTCGCCGACAGCAACCTTGTGCTGGCGACCACCGCTGCGCACGATGGCGTACACGCGGATCTCACTCTCTCGCTCGGAACGGCATCCCCGCAGTCCAGCAGCCCTGCGACACAAGCGGACGGCCTCTCCCGGTCACGGCCCGTGCGGGCCTGTCTCCGGGAGGAAGAGGTTTACGGGAATGGGGCGCGCACAGTGAACACGCCGACGGTCAAGATTACGGGGCCCGGCCTGAGGGGTCAAACCGGGCCCCGCGGGGTGCGCGCGGGCCGGGAACAGCCGCGTGGCCCAATCCTATGCCCCAACGGGGGGTTCTGGTGAGGGAGCCCCGTCCTCGGTT